>JANXHP010000080.1 GCA_024958795.1 Candidatus Poseidoniaceae archaeon
TGAACAGGAGATGACAACTGAGGAAGTTGACGAAGCAATGTATCAAGATATGTTAAATCAGCAAGCTGGTGCAGATGTCGACTTATTATCGATTAGTGATGTAAGAGTGGACCATTCAGCTGCATTCTTTGAAACGATGCTTGCGCGTTCCTATATTGGGTATGGTGCAAGTACACTTGGAATGGATACAGCAGATAGCAATCCTCAGCCCGCACAGCATTTTGATTTGCAAGGAACGCCTGGAAGTTACTTCCAGCAGTCAGTTCCAATGCCAGGGGCAATGATGAATCACTTCGTTATTTCAAATTGGTATAGTGAAGATCCGGCAGATGCTGCAGGACAAGCAAATACCTATGTTAAGATCTTGAAGTACTATTCTGGTGCAGAAATGTCAGGACAAGTCCACATGAGTGATGACGGACAAGGTTTACCGAATGTTCGTATTCTGTTGGAAAGAGATGCATTCTCTGGCGAAGGTACGTCTGATTTGGATGAAGATACATTTTGGATTCCAATTGGATTTACTGATGCTGATGAAAATGGGGAGTGGTCCTATACTGTTCCTGCAGGAAGGATTCGAGTAAGCGCATTCGCGGGTGAATTTGACCCGACAATGGCAGATGCAAGTATTCGCTCTGGTGAATTAGGTGAAAACCTTCAAGATATTTTCAATAATGATAACGATGATAGAAATATTTACGACATTACTGCAATTCTTGGACAAGTTGCAAACATGAGTTGGCTTGGCGAAAATGAGATGAATGTCACAGGACATCAAGCAGACAGAATTGTACCTATTGAAAACGCACTCGATATTGCCGTAAAGAGTAGTGGTGTATCTGGTATGATTGAATGGAGTGGACATGAATCCTTTGATGGTGAAGCAATTGAAGATGCAGATTTCATTCTCCGTAACATATGGTCGATGACTGACAACTATTCCATTACTACAACAAGTGGTTCATTCACTACTGAAGAAACTAGAATCCTCCAAGGAACCGGTGAGGTAACATTTGCCGATGAAGGAACCTTTGACAGTGAAGGTGTTGCATATGCAGAAGATTTCACTGGAACCTTTACTAGAACTATTGCTGATTCACGTACTTACTTTGGTAACGGTACATGGAATGGAAATGGATTGATTGAAGCCTCTTGGCTTGAGAACTCATCTTCAGTGGTTGATTGTGATGATGATAATGAGACGGGTTCAGTAATGCCAACTAATGAAACAGTTTGTATTTCAGACGATACTGGTCTATTGACAGTTTACTTGATTTCAGGTGAAGTAAGTGCAACGGGTAGTTTAACTTCTCAAGGAACTTCTACACTTGTTAAGTCACTTGAAGGTGCTACATTTGAGGGAACAGGCTCCTTTTCAGGTGTTGGAACAATAAATGGAACAGGATTGTTCGTAGGAATAGGCCACTTCTCTGGACCAATGGTTCAAGCGGGTTCATTTTACCAAACGGGATTGGTTCCTGGTGTTTACAATATGATTGCTGTATTAGAAAATGGTAAGGAAGTATTACTTCCAGATCCAGTAGAAATAGGTATCATGCCTTCATATGATTTAGAACTTAATTTACCAGGTTCAATATTCGCTGATGTAATGAAGGGAATGGACGATTTAGTAATTGCAAATCATACATTTGAATTAGTTGATACAATTCTTGGCATTGAAAATGCTGTTGAGATAACTACAGGTGAAGATGGTAATTTCTCATATGGGCCGATAACTAGTGGAGAATACTTCTATCGCGTTGACCTCGATGACGATGGATGGTATGAATTGAATGAAACATTCATGGTTCGTGGAGAATCAGAAAACTTTACTTTGGCCTTTGCAGTACCTACATTTACAGATTTGACAATTACGCTAGTATCTCCAACAGATGTAAATGGGAATCCATTAACCGATGTTGCTAATAGAACTCTTTCATTCTCGAATGATCTTGATGATTCGATGACTGTTGAGGCAACGTCAAACGAAAATGGAATTGTTTATGTTGAACTTGCACAAGGTCCATTCACGATTTCAGATGAATCTGGAGATGATCATGTATTATTCCATTCATATGATGTTACTCTTGAAGATGATGCATTTGAATTAACATATGCAATTGCAACTTGGGCTAATGGAACAATTAGAGCAATCGATAGTATGACTGATTACGATATTTGGTATCAAGACGAAGAGCAATGGGAAGTGAATTCAGAACCTGCTTCTGGTTTGTCAGTTAATTTCACATCTGGTGACTTGATCTTTAACACTGCAACTGATGTTAATGGAAGTTACAGTATACGTCTACCAGCTGGGCATGAATTCCAAATGACTACAATGTCACTATTCTCTGCAATGAGTGGCGGTCAAATTGTAAACACTGTTGCCGGAATGGATGACCTTGAAATCTTGTATCTAGCTCCTACTGGATATGTTCATGGTCAAGTATTCTTATACGACAACACAACAGTTTGGGATTCCTCTAATCCTGGATTTGGAAAGTCAATCGTAACTATTACTGATTCCAAGGGTGTAGAATGGACTACTAAATTAGATGATTATGGTAAATTCGGTATGAGTATTCAGGCCGGATTAGCCAATATTTCCTTACCGGAAGGACCTTTGAACAGTGTTGCTATTGAAGGATTTAATGTGGTCACAGATCTAGAATTATCCATGCTTGAATTAATAGTCAATCCTGAAGTGCAAATGGTAAGATTCCAAGTATTTATGGATGCAGCAGGTGATGGAGAAATGGACAATGGAACATTGATTTCACCAGACTTCACAATATCATCTGGATACGAATTGTTTGAAGACATCAATATTACATCTGCAAACTATACTTCTCCAGGAATTGTTGAAATTGAATTACAACCAGGTGTATATAGTCTGATATTCAATACTACACTAGCTGATGATGAAAATGCTACTGATTATTCATTAACATCTTCTAATTCACCGTTTAGTGTATATGTTGGACTTGATGCAATGGAAAATTATTCCGTAGCAATGCATAATAAATATCTGGTTTCTGGAACTCTTTCCGATTCAAATGGAAGTGGTATGTTGACAGTATTCCAGCTGTGGAATTCTGATGGTTCTGATTGGATAAACATAGAATCTGATGAAAACGGAACATTTGCAGAATATGTTGAGGAAGGAGACTGGATTGTTGTAGTCGCGCCATTCCTTGATGAGAATAATGGAACTGAGCAATTGCGCAGTTCATTGAGTGTAAATGCACAATCAGTTCGTACAGGACTTGAATTACAGACAAGTACATCAGTTGAGGTTTCATTTACATTAATTGAAGCGATAACTGAATCTAGTTTGGCAGAAAAGCGTGTAACATTAGTGAGTCAAGAAGGATTGGGCAATATTACATTGGAAAAGACCGATGCTGATGGTAATTTAACTTTTGATATTTATCCTGGACTGTGGAGTTTGTTCTTGAATAATACAATACCTCAGAAGCAATGGACACTAAACACTTCAAGTGAACCATTCGACACTTCTACCTCAAATGGTTCAATGAATCTTGGAATGATTTCAGCAGATTTGGTTGTGGAAATAGGTGGAAAAGTATTTTGGGATTTGAATGAGGACAATGTGTCCAGTTTGTCAGAAGGAGTTCCTGAAGTTAATGTAACAATCATGGGATCTAATAACACAGCCATCAATGAGACCATTGTAACAAATGAAGAAGGTGTTTGGAGTTTATTCGTCCCTATTAGAGATGTATATTCAGTGTCAATTGAGAAGGAAGGATTCACTAGTGAATCATACGATGTTGAAGAAACAGGTGGATTCCCAGTATACGATACCATTGTTTCTTTTGACATTGAGATGAATGCAGGTAATGTTTCTGTAAACGGAACAGTTACTGATGTGCAAAGTTCAAACAGACTTGATGGAGCAACTATTACTCTATATCCTGCGTTGGATGTAGAGAGAGATTCTGTTACACTCATAGGAGTCATGGACAATGACGTTCTTACATGGGATGCGATTATTACACCAGGTGATTGGATTGTGGTAGTCAGAGAAGCAAACCCTGGTGAAAATGGTGGCGGAATTGCCATTGGACTACTTGAAGCAAGTGTTGCAAATGGTGGGTCATTAGATTTGGAAATGTCATTAGGTGGTTGGGTTGAATTAGCAACTACATGGTCAGATATTGACAATTTACCGCACCACGCTGGGTCAGATGACTCGGGCCACTCTATGATTACAGAATCAGTTGTAGTTGAGGTTAGTATTGGAAGTGGATTAGTTTGGGAAATGCCAATTGATTCAGATGGTACATTGAGCATTCTACTACCATCCGGTGATTTTGATATTGATTCGTCTTTCGTTACCATCCAACATGATGATGAACTTGAGATGAAGTATAACGCTGGTGTTAACAGTAATATTGATGCAGATCTTCAATCAATAACACTTGAGTTTAACAGAAGAATCAATTCAGAAACTAGTGTAGAAGTAGTTAGTGGAAGTATTACAAATGCAACTCCAGTTGATGATGACGACAATAAATTGATGGCTGATGAAACATTAGAAGCGATCGAGTTCGATGTTCAAGCAAATTACCTTGGTACAGAGACCACAGATACATTTGCTGTTACAGGATATATTGGTGTCTCTCCAGACGAAGCGGATTGGAATCTACAATTCTGGAATGGAACTGAATGGGTGGACTCTCTTGATGTCACTCTCGGAATCGGAGTCAACTCAACAGACGATAGTGTTTCAAGTAACTCAATTTTCAGAGCAAAGTTAACTCTACCGGATGCTGACACAGTTTGGCATTTGGAGAATGGACACACAGTCAATGTCAATTTGAATACTGCAACTGGTAGTGGAAGTGAGGTTTCAATTAATGTTCAAGTTCCGCAAACATATGGATTCAACATTACTGATGCCACTACTGAAGTCGGTATTGCCCCTAGTGGTAATAGAAACTTTGAGTTCACACTAACCAACGAAGGTAATGGCGATGACACTTTCATCATTGAACTAGCAGACAATATTCCTTCAGGTTGGGAAATTACTCCTACAAGTTCTACAATGACAATTGCCAAGGATACCAACAGGGTTCAAATGTTTACTGCATTCGCTCCTGCTGATTTCACTGATGGTAGCTTTACTGTAACGGTAACTGCAACAAGTGAAGATGGAACAACATCAGATTCCTTTGATGTTACTATTTCTTCTGCACGCATTAAGTTGAGAGTTGACCAAGGTGACATTGTTACAAAATCTGACCAAATAGCAGGTATTCCTGGAAACATGGTCATACCTGTTGAGAACTTTGGAACTCTAGATGCAACTTCAGTAATAGTGTACCTTACTCCACAAGATAGTGGGAAAGAGTACCAAACTAGTATCATAATTCCTGCAGGACAAACTGTAGACGCTGTATTCGCACTGAATTCAACTAAGGCTGGAATTCATCGATTTGATGTTAGAGTTGATGTAATTGGCGATGATGCAGACGATGTTGATGTGGAAGTTGATGACTTTGACTTCAGTATGGAATATCAAATCAATGAGAATCTAGGAGAAGAATCAATATTATTCCAAATAGCGATTCTTGCACTGGTAATCTTGGTTGTATATGGAAGTATCAAGATGTCACGCAACAAAGGAACTGCTAAGTTCTGATACGGTATTTGGTAGAATTGCTTTGGTGTTATTCAGCGTAAGCAAGGTCAAGAGATTGACACATTGTTGAACTAATCAAACAAGCATTGAAACGCAATATTACATTCACTGTGATTATGGAGTGGTTGATGTGGATGGCCTAGACCGTGTTGACTTCCTGCCAGAACCCTCCGACCGGCGGATTCTTACTGCAATTGATCCTTCTACAGCTGGTTATCATGATGAATGGAGAGCAGAGGTTACTGGGTGGGCTCCTCAATATGCAGAACCTCTTCCTAAAATTAGAAGAACACGAGTAATTGCGAGCAATGTAACAATATTTGCGATAATGTCAGTTATCCTTCTGCTAGTTTGGCAATCAGGTTTTCTCTTTATCGAGTTACCTCCACCAGCCTCAGAATGGGCCTTTGAGACAACGGAAGTACGCCAATTACAGGATGAAGGTCTCAACGGTCAAGGGGTTAGAGTTTGTATGGTCGACACTGGATTTTCTCCAATTCATTCATCCTTTGAAGGAGTGGAAATAATATTCAAGGATATGGTTGGAGATTCTACAGTGCCAATTGATTATGGAGTAATAGGTCATGGTACGATGATGGCAGGATTGCTAATTAGTCAAAGTCATCAGATAGGAATTGCCCCAAATATCACACTAGCGATTGTTGCAGCACTAAGCGATGATGGTGATGGGGAAAATTCAGGTGGTGAAAGTGTAGTTGCCGATGCAATCGGGTGGTGTCACCATAATTTTGAAGCAGATATCATTTCATTATCACTTGGTGGTCAACAAAAACTGGATAATGAGCGTGAAGGTGCAAGTGTTACTGCAGCAAGAATGGCTGTGGATTCTGGAATTTATGTTGTGGCTGCTGCTGGAAATGATGGCGGAATTGACGATGATGGAATGGTTTCAGTACCAGCAAATGTCGCAAGGGTAATTACCGTCGGTGCTACCACTATGGAGGGGCAACTTTGGGCTAATTCATCAGCGGGGTCGCAATTAACAGAAACTCAAGACCCACGTCAAAATCCTAATTTAAAACCCGAAATCGTTTCCCCAGGGCATATGATCGTTAGCACTGGCGATAATGGAGATTGGTTTTCTAGCAGTGGAACTTCAGTATCTACAGTTTTTGTTTCTGGGGCATTGGCGTTAATACTTCAAGCACATCCGGAACTGAAACCTAATCAAAACTCGAATGGTTCCTGTATCGATTCAGTAAAAGTAGCATTGATGAATTCTGCACATCAGAATGAATTTGTTTCAAAGCATGATAATCATTGGGGATATGGTGAATTAAGAGCACAATTATGGCTACAAGAAATAACCAATTCGGAGCAGTGTTAATTGTAATATACAATTTCAATTATTGTTGTTTTCACTGGAAACGAGGGTGCTGCGACACAATATACTACAAAAACCATCCCAAAAATATGATATTATTACTATTATATGATATTCTTAAGGCTTAAATAATGATATTATTGATGTTATTTGATATTATTAATGTGATAATTGAGGCGCAGTGTTATATTCAAGTGGATAATGGCATTGTTTACGAGGTGGACAATTTGTCAATACAGTCATCACACAAGAGCCTATCATTGGTAATGCTATTATTACTATCCAGTTTTACTGGATTAATTGCAATACCATCTGCATCAGCAGTGAACGAAACTACTTCAGGTACAATTACTGGAACTGAAACATGGTCTGGAACTATGAATCTTAACGGTGACATTCTTGTTGCTGAAGGTGCCAAGTTAATTGTAAATGCAGGAACTACGATCAATATTCCTCCTGGGAAGTTCATTGATGTGGCAGGTGCAATTTGTATCGGTGATACCGCTTGTGGCGCATCATCTGGTTCTGCTTCCAATTTGGCTCGCTTTGTCTGGAGCATTCCTTCTGATTACACAAAAGTTGGTCGCTGTTATGATAACACGACTACATATCTCAACAATATCGATGCTGCTTGTGGCTCTGGAATGATTATTAGAAGTACAATTAACCAAGCACTGACCTCAATCAATTATGCTCATTATGAAAATGCATATGGCTATCCAATGTACGTATCATCACTTCAATCAGTTCAATATGGTGCATTGGTATTTGATGGCTCATCAACAACTGCAAATGGGATATCTTTCACAGATATCAACACTTCCAATGTGTTAGCAGTTGATTTCGCAGCACCATTGCTCAAAGATTCAACATTCACATTGGGTGTGGATGGTAGAGAATATGATGCAGCAGCAGTCCGAGCTTATGGTGCAGGTGCAGGTATTCTTGCTACATTAAAGATTGAAAACTCAGTATTCACTGGTGACAATAGCGGTGATTGCGGACAATCTGGTGGCGGTCGCTCCGTTATTTATCTGGAGGACTCTTACATTGGGTTAGATAATTTAGAAGTTAGAGATAATACTTATGGGTTATTTTTGAAAGGCTCTTCTGGATATCTCAAAGACTCCACTGTGACTACAAAATGTAACGCTATTGACACAAACTCTCACAAAGAGACTGGAATTATTAAGCACAAATTAAACATCGATAACACGGTAATAACAACCGAGGAAGGAGCCGGAATTACTGCTTATGAAGGTGCTATTGTTGAAATAAATAATGTAGACATTACCGGTGCTGCTGAAGGTTCAGGAATTGGAGTGAGTTCTTCCACATTAGAAATTCACAACAGCAATATTGGTCCTATCGGTGGATGGAACGGATTGTGGATTTATGGAACTTCAGATGTAGTTGCTGAAAATAATACAATTCAAGATACTGCAAAGGAACCGGTTCTAATTGGTGAATACCACTTTAGAGATCAAGGATGGCAAGTTCCAACTCCTACTGCTGCTAGACTTTATCTTGCAAATAATATTATTTCAAACAATTCTGGTGTCTGTAATTCACAAATGTATGGGGGAGATTTCCCTTGTCCTGCAGTACACGTATTTATGTCCTCAGCAACAGTTTATGATAACACAATTTCAGGTAACCAAGGAGATATCATTAGAGCAACGGGTTCGCTAGTTAACGTACAACGCAATGTAGCAGACACTGCGGGTGGCTTTGCTGCTAATATCTCACACTACGATGATAACTATGGAAATAAGTTCGGAAGTATTGGATATTTCTCTGGTAACACATGGACAAATGCGTCACAAATTTACAATGTTACAGAATCAAGAGTGACTGTTCAATCCGAGTTCATTCCAGATCCAACTGCAGGTGAACTATATCCTGTAAATATCCGCTGGTTAGGTGCAGAATGCCCTTGGGTTCAAGATGAATGTCTACAAGTTCCTCCAACCAAGGTATTTCCTCCTCGCTATATGCCACTTGCATTAGAAGTAGTTGAAAATTCAACAGTATTTTCCTATGCAGATTTGCAAAATTTTGATTCCACTAAAGTACACACACAAGCACAAAACTCTGCATGGGGTGCACAAGTTAGGGAAGGGGAACTTGTCAGATACCAAGTAAAGGCAAAGAACAGCAATGTTGCAGGAGCTACAGTAGTAATCAGTGACGCAAACGGTTTACCATTGTATACTCTAGAAACAGATTCATTTGGATTTACTCAACAAGTTTCGCTTCCTAGTGATTTCTTGTTAGACCGTAATTGGAATCACCAAGTAGGAGAGACCAATGTTCAAATTCCTGGTACAAGTGACATTGTTGATGAAAACTCATGTGCTGATGGATATGATAATGATGGAGATACATTTGTTGATTCCGATGATCCAGATTGTGCAACAGGCCGTGAAATGCCATTTTACAGTGTAAATGCATTCAAGTTTGGAAAAGGTACTAAGGATTTCAATTATGTTCTATCAGGTCCAATTGATGATGTAATAAACTTAGATAATATCAAACCGAGTGTTAATGTTGAACAAAATGATGGTTTCTCATTCGCAACAACTGCAGTTGTTACAGGGTCTGCTTGGGATGGATTAGCAGGTCCATATGCAATGGATATCATTGCTTATGAAGCACAATTTGGTCTGGTAAAGAAGGTTGAGGTTCAACCACCTGGTTCTAATGATTGGTATTCAGCAGTAGACACCTCGCAGTCAAATGGTGAGATCACAATTTCTAATCATCCATTCAAAACATGGTCCTTTACATGGGATTTGTCAGCTCACCCCGAAGGTGAAGGCGATGTTACTTTCCGTGTACGTTCATATGATGGACTTGATTATTCACCAGTTGAAGTTAGAAAATTCAAGTTAAATCTTGTCGCTCCAACAATTTTGGTTGAAACTCCTAATGATGGAACCACTCACGATTCGGGAAGAGTAATCTTCTCAGGAACTGCTTCTGACCCATATTCTGGAACTTGGGGCAGTGATATCAAAGGTATTTGGTTTGACATAACAGGACCAGATAATTCACAAGGAGAACCTTATCGTTCTCACTTCGATGTAACAGGTTCTACTGCATGGTCCTATGAATGGCATTTCGATGAATTGCCAACTGGCCAATATACATTTGAGATTTGGGCAAGTGATAGCGATTTCTGTATTGACTTGGTAAGTACTTGCTCCTCAGAATTTAGAACTTTGCAAATCAATAATGATAACCAAGCACCAATTGTCCAACTTAGTGAACCACTAGACATGGATTCTATCAGAGCATCTGAAGACACATTAATCCAAGGTGTAGCAAGAGATAATGATGGACAGGTAACAAGAGTTGAAATAGAAATCTTTGATTTAGCAAGTGGATATGCGCTGAATAGTGGTCCTAATCCAGTAACCAACTTTGCTCCGAATGGTGCATGGTCTACAACTTGGGATACTTCTGATTTAATTCATGACCAGCAGTATGAATTGATTGTTCGAGCATATGATGGTGAAGATTATTCACAAGAGGTACGCAACAGAATCATTATTGACAATCCTACCGATCTCAACAACATACCACCAATATTCAATGACACAGGTTGGGCAAGTACAGTAACAATTTTCTGTGACGCCCAATCAACTTCTATTGATAGATGTGGTAATGGTGCAGTAATTAATTTGGCAGAATTCTTTAGTGATCCTGACGGTATTGGAAGTTCTGCAGAAGCATTAGCGTTTGATATCTTTGATGATGTATCTAATTTAGATGATGATGATTACGGTTGGCTGTTCACTATTAATTCTCAAGGAGTTGCAACATACAACCCTGCCACACGTTCAGATAGTACGGTTACAGAATGGTCCTTAGTAGGAGTAATGTTTGAAGCAAGAGATATTCACGATTCAGTTATTTATTCACACAAAGTGAACATCGTGGTTAAATCGGTTTCATTCACAGTGCAAAGAGTTGACTCAGGAGCGATTTCACACGGAGAACCAGCTCAATTTATTGGGCAAGGGTTGCCAGGAAGTACAGTTAAAGCGCTTATTCAACAAGGTGGTCTAAGATTGAACACAACTAGAGTGTTATCAGACGGAACTTGGTCAATGGATATTTCTACAAGTCAATTAAACACTGAAGGTTCAAGAAATATCATCTTTGAAATGGATGGGCAAGTTTTCCAAGACCCTGAAAGTTCTGCAGATCAATCTTGGTCACTAAGTGTCGCAAGCGAGGATGGTGCTAGTAGTGGGATATTGATGGTAGTAGTGGCGGTTATTGCAATAATCGCGATATTAGCAGCAGGTGCATTTTTCTTCATCGAATTTGAGGATTTAGATGAAGAGCAAGAAGTAGTTGATCAAACTGCTGAAGTTGAAGAAGATACATATGCATGGGGTAGGGCAAAAATAACTCCTGAAATTCCAGCGGTAGCAGCAGCTCCACAACCGGTTCAACAAGTAGCAACACCTGAGGTCTCTCAGCATCCAGGATGGTTATGGGATGCTGAATCTAATCAATGGGTAGCAGATCCAAATTATCAACCATGAGTTGAAGTTTGACTGACATCTATTACTGATATTGTTGAATGGTATTGTAACTGGAGGGATAATGTGGCGGCTAATCAAAAACCCGGTGTTCAGGAAAGAATCCTTCTCCATCTGCTTGATTATTCTGATTACAAAGGTAGTGTAGAAGTTCCCTTTGCACTTTCGCAAATGGGGATAGCAAATGCTGTTTCAATCGCGCGCTCAAATGTCCCTCGGGCAATTGCAGGTCTCAAAGATCAAGGTCTCTTAGTGGAGAGACAAGCACACGTTAAGGGCGTTTCACGAAAACGTAAAGCATATTTTCTTACCGAACCGGGAATGAATCTAGCAGATGATACGTGGAAAAGATTACGAGATTTTTCCTTTAGAGTAATACTAGAAGGCGGAAATACAGTCACAACAACACTAGGTAATGCAAATAAGGAATTATCCTTTTCAATGAGGCCTGTTGACCTTATTCGATATCTAGATGATAACGGAATTTTGGATACTAGATTGCTGTCAAAGGAATTAGTTGAAAGAGATTTGTCAAAGCATGTTGAGAAGCAATTGGTGACATCACTCGGTGACTTGCCAAGATTAAGGCACTTTTACGGCAGAGAACAAGAACTTGACAACATGGTAAGTCTGCTTGATGCAAGAGCAACAACTTTGCTAGTTCCTGGAATAGCAGGAATCGGTAAAACCACGATTGCTAGCAAACTGATTGAGAGGTTCATGCATCGCAGAAATCTATTGTACCATCGTTGTCAAGACTGGGAAGGTTCTCGTTCATTCTTTGATTCAGTTGCAGATTGGTTGGCAAATATTGGCGATTCAAACTTTGCTGATTACTTAGCGGCTACTCCGGTTCCAAAGCCATCTGAAGCTGCGCGTTTACTGGTTGATGCACTTGAGGGGACTGCAGCGTTAATAGTCATTGATGACTTTCATAAAATTGCAGATTCAACCCTGCATAAGACTTTCCAAGCAATGTCATTGGCATTATTGGGAAGTGAGGAGCAAATCGGTTTGGTAATCTTTTCACGCTCTTTCAAGCCGGTAGTTCCTACCAAGGATGCAGAAGGTAGAATTGCTAGTTTAGTATTGCCTCTAGATGGTTTAGATAGTGAGGCTGGAAGAAATCTATTGACTAGTTTTGAATCTCTTGAAGATGAACAGTGGTTGCACATACACGGGTTGTCAAGAGGCCATCCGTTGGTTCTTGAATTGATTAATCGTGGAGCAAGTGCTGGAGCGTTTCACGAAACATTGGAAAACTATGTATCTGTTGAAATCTTCTCAAAATTAAGCGCAAAACAAAAACAAGTTCTAACATGTCTAGCAATTTTTAGAGAACCTGTAATATTGGAAGCACTTGCTGCCCAAGGATTGGATACTGATGAATTGGATTCCTTAGTAGAACAAGGTTTAGCCCGTGATGTTGATACTGAAACATATGACTTGCACGACTTGATTAGAGAATTTTTGCTTCGCTCGTTAGATGATGGAATTAGAAAGGATGTTCATAGTAAATGTAGTGAATGGTATCGATCATTGAAGCCAACAACCGATGTGTCAATGGAATTGATTTTCCATCTTACCAAATGTGACTGTGGAGAGGAAGCGGCAGATTTAGTTGTGGAACAGGGTCGAGAAATCGTCAGTCAAGGTCATATGGAACTTCTTGGATTAATTGATTCCATTCCAGAAGATAATTTGAATATTATAATAAAGACAAAACTGTATCAGTTGAAAGGAGAAGTGCTGGTATTATTGGGGCGGTTTTCGGAAGCAGAAGAAATACTGCAACAAACGAAGGCATTCGCTGAATCCGAGGGATTAACAATCATTGAGGCTGAAGTGTTATCAGCATTAGCAGACATTGCGCTTAAGCAAGGAAATTCAGATGATGCATTATCAATGCATCGAGATGCACTTGAGAAGTTTATAGAATTAGATGATGCTAGAGGAGCAGCACGTTCATACAACAACATGGGATATTTACTAAGAAGGCGAAATGATAAGCCAAAGGCATTAGAGGCATATGGAGAGGTTGAAAAAATTCTTTCAGAATCAGATTCTCAAGATTTACTTGGCAGTCAATTGATATTGGCAAGAGCATTTTTGGAATTAGATGAAATCGATAGGGCAAGAGACCATGCACTTACTGCATTTGAGAAAACTGATGGAATTGATGATGTTCAATTACATGCAAGAGCTCAAGCAGTTCTCGGTCGTTATTATGCAAAAGTCGGTGATTCTGATGTCGCATTGCACCATTATTCATCAGCATTAGATACAATGGGAGATGCAGGTGATTTGATTTCATTAGTAGAAATTACTACATTACTTGGAGAAGTATTGCAAGATGCAGGTAGAAGCGAAGAAGCAATGGAGCACTATAGGGAAGCCCTAGTATTAGCAGAAGCAAATGACTTGAGAATGCAGATTGGAGAATTACTATCACGCCTAGGTGGAGTTGCAACAGATAAACAAAGACGGATGGAGTATCTGCAAAGAGCATTAGCAGTATTTAGAGAACTAGGTGCAAAATCAAGGATGCAAGAAGTCCAAGCACAAGTTCATCGAGCAGTAATGTCAAGATAATTTGTATTACAATGACTGTGGTCTATCAAGTTGAATTGTAGTGAACCCATTATCGTGAACAACCCAAATTTTTGACGCCCCTCCAAGGTAAATTTGACCCTCATGAGAACCATTACCAGTGCCAGAAATAATCACACTTGTATCCAATGTACCACCTTCATCAACTAAGGTTATTTCAAAATCGGTTAGAACTAATTTAAATCTAGATTCATCCGCTTCAGAACTTCTCCATTCAACAGATTCAGCATAACTTGCCCCATCGATACGACTTGCTTCATCTGCTCTTTCAATAGCGGCAGCAATATCATCCATATTTGCTTCAATTGCATTTTCATTCCACCTACTTCGTGTCGCAGTCTCAATGTCCCAAGCCCAAACTGAAAACATTGTCAACAGTAATACGCCTAAAAGGAAAGTGAAAACATAACCCAATTCTGTGGCAGCAGCATGCTCATCTCTGCGCAATTGAATTTCTTTCATTACATCTCCTCCCTAACATCAACAGTCAGTGATGACATCTGTAATGTAAACTGGATTGGTTCACCATTGGTGTGCCAAATAGATTCAGAAGTTCCATAACTTGGGTCGGGGACCCAACCGACATAATCGCTTAACAGATCTATTCTACCAGGATAAATAGTCCAATCCTCACTTGATTCAAGACCATCGGCTGAACCCAGTGCAATCGCTTCTCCATACGGTGAAGACCAACCTCTACGAACCTCATAAGCAGTAGTTGAAGCCAGAGATTGGCGGTGCTCCAATTCAATATCAAGAGTCATTTTTCCACCTCCGCTAAGGCTGTTTGAAGATGGGTGTAATGACGGAATAGTTGCAGCAAAACGAGGACCAGGACCGCCTCTGTCAGATGGTGGTGATACAACGAATGCATTAAACTCAGGATGGTTGGTAACAACTGCACCTCCGCTATATGCTACTTCCATCCCAGTTATTGATGAAGTAAATTCGTATGTCAATCGTGAAAGATGGAAAGCCCAAGCAGTACCAATCGTTGAATAGGTATTAGCACCTTCAACACCCAAAACAGATATTGACATACTAGCAGGATGTAATCCGTTTTTCCAACCAGCCACCAAATCAACTTCTGATCGGCCAGAGAATGATTGCCAAGGTAGTGAAGTGGTAATCCATCCACTAGCTTGAATATTTACCGCAACACATCTTTGTTCTCCATCATGCATTGCTTGCACAAGTCCATTGTCTCCAGACAAATGATGGACTCTAATCGGATTTCCATCAGCCAATATTTTACTGGTTCCTTCAACAGATGTAATTGTAACAGTTGGAGAATCAATCGTTAGTATAGCGGAATGGTTGGCACTCATGCTTGCATTGTAGTTTGTTTGAACCCCTTGTAGTGATGATGCTAATTGATGTTGTATACTACTTTCAGATTGATGATGAAGGAATGTGTTTCCAGAACTTGCGCCTGTGTCATGTGCAGAAAGCAAGGTGATCGAACTTACATTTTGTTGCATTATTGTACTACTTGATGCGGACCATGAAACAAAAATATCAGAACTGGCATCAATAATTGGTGAGCCATCTATTGATGCAGGTGGCCATGAAATATAGGCTGTTGATTGTCCTGGAATAGAAGTACCACCTCCTTTCCAAGTAATAGTTACAGAATCTGATTGTGGATTAGTAATTGCCAATTCACCTGTTAACGATGGTGTGTTAAACTCATGACCAAGCATTGCACCGTTATTAGAAGGCCATGAAGTACTTCCAATACCCCCTTCAATATTAGTGCGTAATAATAAACGTGAATCAGCACTTGTAGAAACATGAATCACGTCAGGGGTCTGCAAATCAATTATGTGTGTTGATGCAACTGCAATTCGAGAAGAACCACTTGGTGTAGAGTAACTTGTTGCGATTTCATTGTCCCCAAAGATTCTAATCTGATTTGCACTATCACTGATAATATGAATTTGTGATTGACCTGCCGGTAAAGGCATTGACCAAGAACGCCCAGTATTGTCTACCGGAGATTCATCATTTGCTGAGATGATAGTTGCACCACCATCGCCAACAGAGAATAAAAGAGATAATTGATGTGATGATTTTAGCGTCAGTTCTCCAATATCTTGCAAATTCAATGTGTGTGATTCATCTAAGGATAAAGAGAGTTCCTGTTTTGTATCATTTTGGTAAATATCAATATCGATAGGGCCTAGTGGAATTGCTAATCCTGGAGATGCAGAAAACAGTACCTCATCAACCCAACTCGGTATTGAATAAATATAGGGATTTTGCGGCCCCAGCCTAAGGTCATCAATACATATTGATTTCACTTCACTTTCTGAATGACGTATTTCAATAGTATCATCAAAATCTAATGCCCCCCTCATTCGCAATGAATTTCCTTCAAACCAAGTTGCTGAGTACCACATTCCACCTCGTGTATTATCCCATAGAATCTCTCCATCTATCGGGATTAATTCAACTTCAGTTGAATCACCAGGCATCCCTGATTCACTCAATTCAGCAGTTTGTTTGGCCATCAATGTCATTTGAGATGACATATCATGCCTCTCTACAGAACCTTGTAATTCTTCTATGACTGGGATCATTGAAATCATCATCATTCCAATTATTGACAGTACTCCTCCGAATAACATGACGGTAGCAACGGCTGCACTAACAGCCTCCTCATTTCGGACCAAGTCATATTTCATCTACTCACCTCAATTCGTTGAAGGTCAACTTCTAAGTTGAGGCTTCCACCATTTGTTTCAATAGTAAAACCATCAGCACCGCTTGCTCTTAGGTAAGGTGAATATCCTGTATATGTGTCAAGTGTACCACTCGCTCTATTTATCTTGTAATCAGTTAACCAACTATCATGATATTGTGGCGTGATCACATCATGCAAGAAATTGTTTACAACGAAACGCACATTGTATGCATCACCTGTGAATAAGGTCATGGCACCTAATGACTCAAAGTTGACAGCGATTGTATTTGATGAGCCAAGACTACCGTTCATTGTTACATCGGTTAGTAATATGGAGAAACGAAATTCACCATTAGCTAATGAATCGATTTCCATAGTTGGCAAACGAGTCAACTGCCATGGTTCATTTGGGAATTTTGCTGTTCTTGCATTATTCATCAGTGCTATTTGGTGCTCACCTTCACCAAATGAAGTTGTGATTGTTAGACCTGATAATGAAATTTCGAACTGTCGATGAATTGGGGTGCTATCTTCATCATAAATAGTTATCATTATCCAATGTTCTTTGCTGACATTATGTTGGATGACAACCGCTTCATGCGATGCTTGGAACGATTGCGTGAAACTTGAATCCGCATTTTCAATTTTGATACTGCGTGCTGTTTCATTTGCAGATAATATCGACACTGTTGTGTGATTTAGATTTATTATTTCAATACGGTCATAACTGACCAAATCGGCAGAAATAGACCATTTTTCGACATTTTCAATGGGCATCAATATCGTTGATTTCAATGAATATGTATTACGAATGCCGGTATTTTCGGGTGATGAGCCAGCAACATCAAGCCGGTCATCTATTCTATCCGCAATATTAACTGCTGATTTCCAATTAGTATTATCCTGAAAATCCACAAGATATGGATTTAGGAATACCCATACTCCGCCCATAATTGTGACAACCATCGCCATCATCATTATGACTCCAAGAACTTCGCTAACAGCCCTTTCATCATCACAAGATGAAGTACGAGAACGAGCATCGGGTAGCGACTTCACAAACAGCCCACGACACTGACCCCATTTAGCACTTGACCTTTTCACCCCCCATAGGGGGTGATTTTTTCGCGTTAAGTAATATTTCAACGATTTAATTCGGCAAGAATTTGGGTTTTTTCAGGAGCATCCTTGCCGATAAAATGGGTAATTTCAGGACCGTCTTGTGATGAGATATTTATGTCTCCACCAAACACCTCATCAATGTGGAATAATACAGTAGATTCGGCAAGGTGAGGTTTGTTATTTTTTTCACTCAAATGAGTCAATGAAATGCTCCTCGTTTTTTCGGTACAAACCATCGACAAAAACTCACCAGTTTGGTCGTTGGAAAGGTGCCCGCCTCTTCCACTAATCCTCTCTTTCAATGAGTAGGGGTACGGGCCCGACATAAGCTGATTTGCGTCATAGTTTGCTTCTACTGAAATGTGTTGGCAACCTCGAACATGTTGTACCAATTCATCAGTCCATGAACCCAAGTCAGTGATGATGGCTGCTCGCTCTCCGGAGTGGCTGACAACAAATGCCACATTATCTGCTCCAGCATGAGGAACAGGCACTGCTAATAATGACAAATCGGAACCGACTTTCACTATATCTAATGATTCAAAATATTGGGTTTTCATAGGGTCTAAATTTAGTTCTTGAACCGTTCTTTCATTTGCGATAACAGGTATATTCCATTTATTCTGTGCAACGCGTGCACCACCACCATGATCTCCATGATGATGAGAAAGAACAATACAATCAATTTCTTGGGGAGAAATACCAAGAATCCCTAATCTTTTCTCCAACTGTGCACCACTAAATCCTTGATCAATTAATACCTTAACCTCACTAGATTCCAATAGCGTGGAGTTTCCACGGCTACCAGTTCCTAGATGAGTAATTGATAATGACATTGCGACCAAATGTAGCCTGACGCGTACGGGCTTTCAATAAACCCCCCAACCAACACTGTGATTGAATGTTTTTTCAACACAATCCACTGCACCAGTGTTGAAAATATTGGATAATATCTTGAATTTATACCATTTTTCCCTCTCAACAGCATGAAGTAATGTCCGAACAGTGCACCACCACCCTCATAAGTAGTGTTTTGAGGTTGACAGTTTAGCGAAGCGTATGCTTTGTCAAGGTGAATCAATTGCGTCGCAGTCAAACAACATTGCTCACAACATTGGCAGTCATAGCAAGTTTGCTATTTATGTCTCAATTTCCTGCAGTATCTCCAGTTTCTAATATTCATCCAAATGATACAGAAGGAGAAAAGCCACCGGAAACTGATACTGACAAAGATGGAATTCCAGATGTCCACGAAAATTTGTTCGAAGAATGGATGAATTGGAGCACGATTGATGGCAGAGATGTGATAATTCCAGGCATGGATAAAGATAATGCTGCAGATGCATTAGTTGATGTTGACAAAGATGGATTAAATGCAACAGAAGAATATTGCTGGCCATATCCCGCAAACTGTACAGAACCCGGTTTTGCACGTGGACTTACTGGCACGATAGATGAGGACGGAGATAGACAATATCTTGACCCACGTGTTTCTGATACCGATGGTGATGGAATGCCAGATGGTTTTGAAGCATATATGTGCGCCAGAATTGGAGGTTTTGATCACTCAAATCTTCGTTTTGATTGTTTTAGATTTGACCCATTAAATTCATCAGATTTCACAGATGACCCTGATGATGATGGGTTTGATGTCAATAGAGATGGAGAATTATCATTGTCAGAGATGTTCACTTCATCAGAAGAATATCGCTTTGGAGCACCTTCAAATTATACTACAGAACTTGATGGTCTTTGGTGTTCTGCAACTTTGCCTCATGGTTCAATTTTGAAGAGTTGGCCATATCTACCCTCGGGGGATAATGCAACATTCCACAATCTATTATCTGCATGTACTGTGAATGCTACTAATGTTGTTGACGAAGATTTGTGGCTTGGTACCGATCCATTACTAGAAGATTCAGACCGTTACCATTGGGATGGATTTTCCATTAGGAGATTATTCCCAAGTTATGGTGATGGAATGCCAGATGGATGGGAAGCGCATTTCGGATTAGATCCATTAAACAGAACAGATGCTCTTCTAGATCCAGATTCAGATGGTTGGGATTTCAACCGTGATGGAGTAATTTCACCTGATGTTAGTCGTACACGTACAGCCCTAAAAATCGGAGAAGAATTATCCAATTTTGAAGAATACTTAATCCATTTTGATAATGGAAATACAATAATTCCAGGATTGAAAACGGCCTATCTAGGGGCAGAAGAATCCACTTCCACTCAATTCCCACTAAGCTTCACTGCTAGTGAAGAAGAAATGAGTATTATTCATCATGACATCACTGATTTGGACGTCAATGGTGAACAATTGTATGTGACTACTAAGTATGGTATTACCGTTCTTGATTATGAAACAAAAACGAGTACCGACCAATGGATGCCACAAGGTGTTGAATTATTCGATTCAATAATTTTGACAGAAGATTCAATCGCTTATGCAATGGCAATAGCAACATCGGTTGGCGTGGTAGTTGCACCTTTACAAGTAGATGGGGGCCTAGTTGAATTATCTTCATGGAATTGGGAAGAAATAGGCCAAATAAACTCTTTACAGCAGTTGAATATTGAAGGTACTAGTCAACAAATACTGGCTCTTGGTGATGCTGGTACAGGTAATGTTCTGGAAATCGATAATGAGGCAAAGATATCTGCAGTTCATGAACTTGGAAATGGAATAAAGAGTGCATTATTTGAAGCGAATGCAAGCGTTTCATCATTAGCCCATGGTTCGTCAAATGGTGGTGTACAAACTTTGTATATTGGAACTGATAGAGGTTTATTGATTTCTGAAACCGCTACTGCTAGGGATGATTCTCCAGCAACATGGAGATTCTTTTTCACACCTGAATCAACTGGTCTACCAGCGATAGTAGATGAATTGAGAAGTTTACCATTGGGAGTTATTGGCAACCCTGCAGAAGTGAGGGATATTGTCCTCGATGGACCTAGTGCATCAAATTCTCAGGTACTTTGGTTCGGAACTCCTGCTGGTTTACATAGAGTTGACCTACTAACGGATACTATTACTCATAGTGGAGAATATCAGCATCCTGGAATTGATGGACTTACGATTAAAGAAGCCAATGACATTTATTCAATATATCCAACAGGTGACGAAATCCTAGTTGGAAGTGCATGGGGTGTTTGGGCTATTGCAGGAGATTATTCAACAGTTTATGGACTACAAACTCAAGAGAGAATTGCAGGAGAAATTGTTGCAATCAACATCCTGGATATTGATGGAAATAATACTATTTTTGCAGGAGCAAGTCCGGGACAATTTTCCAATTTAGAGTTGATTGACCCTGGTGCAAATGACTCAGACAATGACGGGATGCCTGATGGCTGGGAAATTGCTCATGGCCTAGACCCGACAGACCCATGGGATGCACATTTGGATACAGATGGGGATGGATTAGATCTTAATCAAGATGGGTTTTTGGAACGTCTATGGACTAATTTAGATGAATTCCGTTATGTAAAAACAACTGAAAAAGGTTACAATTCTTCAAATCCTAGAGTTGGAGATAGTGATGGAGATGGATTACCTGATGGTGCTGAATATTTCGGATATTACTACGAACAAAGTAATTTGTGGTGCCATTATAGTGTGCAGAGCGAGTATATCTGCGGGGATTCAGCTGGACTATCAGCAAATGCAACATATCTTGGTTTGACCAGTTCGGATACAGGGTCGGATCCAATGAATTGGGATTCTGATGATGATGGAATGCCCGATGGTTGGGAAATTGCTCACAGAAGATGGATTGGAACTTCGTTTACTGGTGGAAATAATTGGACTTTAGACCCAATGCGTCCGGATGATGCAGAATGGGATGCAGATGGCGATGGACTTGCAAATATTTGTGAATATCAATGGTCCTTGGTTAGAGGTGCAGCCATAGAAGGATTGCTTTTGGAATCACATGGTGAGTCTGCAGAATCCGCCGAGCAGTGGTTCATAGCAGACCCTAATAATGTGGATTCAGATGGAGATAGTCTTCCTGATGGTTGGGAATCTAAAGGGTCCTGTACATGGGACCCTTCACGAGTTGGTATTAATCCATTAAATTCTTCAGATATTCTAGAGAACCCTGACGGTGATGGGTTTGATATCAATCATGATGGAGTCTTGCAGCAAAATGAGGCATTTGTTAACTGGTTAGAATTCCATGTTCGTAACAATTTGTTTGATGGCAATCAAACTTTAGATGGAGTTACATTACCAGATGGACTGACCACTGATTTGTTCCAAAATATCAACGATTATGGCACTCCTGAGGCTAATTTTGGCGATAGAGCAAGTGGTGCGATAACAGCAACTCAAAGTTCAACGATTTTAGGTGCAGCAGATCCTCTCAGTGCTGATAGCGATTCAGATGGTATGCCCGATGGTTGGGAAATTTGGTATGCACGTTGGGATATACTGGCTGATGAATGGACACTTAACCCACTAGATGCAGCAGATAGATGGCAAGATGCTGATGAGGATGGAATGACCAATTGGGAAGAATATAATTCAATTGCACCGCAATTTTCTGAAACTAATGAAAACCGTACATCACCTCAATGGTTCGTAACTACTGTTGGTAGCGCTTATGCATTACAACAGTGGCCTAGTATTCTAAATCCGGAATCATTCGGTAGTTTCCTTACTTCCGAGCAAATTAATTTGACAGGATTAACAGCAGATCCAAATAACATTGATACTGATGGCGATGGAATGTTAGATGGAGTAGAACTTCTATTCACCTCTTGGAATACTTCCGCACAAACATGGACACTAAATCCACTTGTTGATGGTGATGGAAATTTTGATGGTGACGGTGATGGATTAATTGACAAACAAGAGTTTGACTTAGTTAATTTTAATCCCGATAATGGTGGTAACCATCCATTCGATGCACCATTAATGCATATTGATGGAGATTTGCATCAGCCAACTGAAAAAGCACAAAGAGTATTCAATATATTGATTACAAAGGAAACTAGAGGTAAGAGATTACTTGATGATTTCAATGACTGGCAACAGGGTGAGCCTCCAAACTCATTCATCTCAATGCTAATGGGTATTACTGACCCAACTTTACCAGATACTGATGATGATGGAATGTTCGATGGTTTTGAATATTGGTTTACTCAATGGGATTTGGAAGAGAATCGTTGGAGCATGAATCCCTTGATCGATAGCGATGTCTATCTTGACACTGATGATGATTCATTTGATTGTGATGGAGATGGGAATATTTCTACAGATGAACGCTTTTCAAACTTAAGAGAGTGGGAGTCAAGAACCTGGGGTAAGTATCTAAACAGAGATTCTGTTCCAGCTAATACTGGAATCATTGATTTTGGTGAAGATGCTATGAATGCTTATGCTGAAGAATTAGGATTCTCTCAATATCAAGCACAACTTGCCTTATACAATGATTTCATTGAAAAGAATCAAGAAAGTGCAGACAGAATGGAAAAATTAAATTCTCTTAATTCAGATAACTTTAATCGAACGCTAATAGGGGTCTCTGACCCTACACATCCCGACTCCGATGGAGACGGTATTCCGGACGGATGGGAATATTGCTATGCGACATATGGAATGCCGGGGTTAGGGACTCAAAATCATTGGGCAAGCAATCCAGTTAATCCATGGGATGTCGATTATGATGGAGATAGTGATGGTTGGTATAACCGCACAGCCTTTGACACTCCTGCAGACCAAGGAAATTGGAATGAACGTGTTTTCACACCTTCAGGTGTAATTGTTCAACCAGGAATTGGAGATTTACCATTTACCAATTGGATGGAATGGGATAATTCAACCCGTCCTGACCAAAATGATAGTGATGGTGATAGTATTACTTACACCACTACAGTTGTCAATGGGCTCGTAACTTCACATGAACAAGATTTCAATCTATCAGATGGTCGTGAAGTATTCAAATACGGTACAAATCCAAGTGATAATGATAGTGATGGTGATATGTTGCCAGACTGGTATGAATACAATAAGGGATGGAATGAAGATAATGATAATTATAGTACATTTATGCAAATTGAAGTAATTTGGATAGATGCTATCACCGGTGGAGTGTGTGATACTTCCACATTGTCATGCCTACCACTTTCACAACAAGGTTCGAATGGAGTATTGGGGCGTCCTGATTTGGCATTTACTTGGTTCACTCTAGACCCGGCAGATCCTGTTGATGCTAATTTTGACCCTGATAAGGATGGAAATTGGGATTGTAGTGGTGCTGGTTGTGATTATGAACCATATACTAATTTCCAA
This sequence comes from Candidatus Poseidoniaceae archaeon, assembly GCA_024958795.1. Taxonomy (GTDB): domain Archaea; phylum Thermoplasmatota; class Poseidoniia; order Poseidoniales; family Poseidoniaceae; genus MGIIa-L1. Next base: position 24,295 of record JANXHP010000080.1, read on the forward strand.
GAATTCTATGCAATTACAGATAAGGACTTGACAAGTCCAAATGCAGTTAGATTAAGCGGCATGGTCTATCAAGGCAATCCTGTTACCGAATGGTGGCAATTACGAGGTGCATTACTTCATATCGGATTATTTGATGAGTCAACAAGTAATTATTTGAAAATGGATCAATCACACGGTGCTGATATTAGATATGCCTATGTTGTTGATGACAAGGATACCAATTTCCTTCTACTCGATTCATCAGATGATGAAATATTGCTAGCAGGTAACCGAACAGACCAATGGGATATCTATTACACAGGCTCTCCAAATACATCTCCTGTGAGAAGTGTGGGTGAACATGAATTGGGATGGTATTACCTTGATTTGGACAATGACCATATTTCTGAAGGTAGCGATCCGATGAATTGGGATACTGATGGTGACTGGATGGTCGATTGGTTTGAAGTTCATGATGATGAGGGTGATGGCATTAGAGGAGATTCATCCCCTATTCGCTATGATTCGCGGCAAACTGCTTGAAATCTCATTCAGAATCCACTAAATCGGGGCTAAATTGGCCATAATAATTTAGATAAAGAGATTGTCCTGTAAGCGGTTAATTCAAAGGCTAAACCTCTCGTGGTATAGGTGCGTGAGTCTTATGACAGCAACATCTTCTCCCGGACGCGGAATAATGTTTCTATTATTCGCGATTATGATTTTGTCTCCAATGACTCCATTTGCTGATAT
>JANXHP010000115.1 GCA_024958795.1 Candidatus Poseidoniaceae archaeon
TGGAATTGAAGGTTTAACTGATGGAGTTGAAGGAGAATGGAGTCAAAGCTGGCCGGAACAATGGCAAGGTACTCAGATATTAATTATTGAAATAGATGGCCAAAATCAAATGATGGGGGGCTATTCAGGGTTTGAAAATGTCTTGCAATTAACAAATCAAGCGGCCTCTGACCTCAATATTACAATCAGTTCACAGCAATCTGAAATTGGCACTTATATTACTTCGTTTGATGGCCACCAAGGTCAAGGTTGGGAGTTTTTCGTCGATGGTTCAAGAGGGGTATTATCGGCAGAAAATGTAGTGATTGAAGAAAATACAATCGTTCATTGGATACCTGCATGATATTGTAAATAATCTGTAAAATTGCGCGCAAGGCTCAAGGAGGCGCTGCTCTTGGCTTGTATTATGTTCCAAGCACTCGGCACACATGGACCAGTTCTTTCACCAACAACCAGTCTTTTTTTGGATATTGTATTGTTAGTAGCAGCATTTTGGCTTTTAGCCACTCCATCTAAGAAGAGTCTTGGAGATACTCTCTTGTTACTTACATTGGTTTTAGCAGTATCAGCAGTGAGAGTATTGATGCAACCTTTACCAAATATCCAACCAGTAACAGTTGCTGCTTTGATTGTCGGGGCTCAATTAGGTGCGCGACGTGGTGCAGCGTTTGCAATACTAGTGGCAATGATTTCTAATGCAATAATCGGTAATGGCTGGTGGACTATTTTCCAAGCTATTGGTTGGGCAAGTGTTGCATTGATCGGTTCCAAGATAGCCTTGGTAGTCGATGGAGAAATTCAGCGTAATCGCCTCTTTATTGCAGCCATTGCTTCCGCCTTTGTCTTTGATTTCATAGTGTCACTCTCTATCATTGATAGTTCATTCAACATTGTAACTTTCTTAACTTATCTTGCTCATGGAATACCATATGATATGCTACATGCATTAGGCAACCTAACCTTTGCAGTTTGGTTTGGTTCATGGTTTGCAGATGTAGTTGCAGAAGATATTGTCGTTGAAGAAATTGGATTAGCAACAGTGGAATCAAGCATTCAACGCGCGTGAATTGCAAAGGTTGTAGAGTTATGTCAAATAACGATGATTCACCTTCAATGGCTTTGATTGTTCGAAAAGATCTCGGGTTATCAGCAGGCAAAATGGCAGTGCAATGCGCTCATGCTGCAGTCTCATGTACTATGGCTTCACGAAAGACTAATTCAAGATTGATGGAAAGATGGCAAAATGGTGGAGCCAGAAAAATATGCCTTAGAATTGATGACTTACAAAGTTTGCAACGATTGGCCGGACAAGCACAAGCGGCAGGTTTGATAACACATATTGTCAAAGACGCAGGGCATACAGAAGTAGAACCTGGAACGATTACAGTTCTCGGCATTGGCCCTGCTCCAAGAAGGTCAATTGATGCACTAACTTCACAGTTGAAGCCTTATTGAGGGTTAGGTCCTGCCTTGACTTGAGGGGATGAAGTGGGTATACGCTCAATTATTCACAAGATGACAGCTCCATCACATTATGGAGAATCTCCTTCAGGGCCAGTCAAATTAGTTCTTATTATCAATAATGGATTGAAAATGGGGAAAGGAAAAATTGCTGCACAAGCAGGCCATGCCTCAGTCAAAGCAACCTTGAAAGCAGGCGAAAAGGCACCATTGATTCTTCAAGCATGGTTATCTTCAGGGCAAAAAAAGGTCTGTCTAAAAGGCGATGATGCAGACCAGTTACTAGATTTTGAAAAGCAAGCAAAAGAAGCAGGATTACTAACATCGAAGATACATGATGCCGGACATACTCAAATTCCATCTGGTTCTTTGACGGTCTTAGCAATAGGTCCTTGCCAAGACGAGTTGGTTGAGAAAATCACAGGTTCCCTTAAACTTCTTTAATCAGACCAATGGGCTAGAAAATGTTTCAATTTCACCATTGTTGATACATAGCAACCTATCCTTTGGAATAACTTCCCAATTCTCATCAGTTAATTTTTGGGTAGAAATTAGAATTGCTCCTCCATACGATTTTGAACGCCTAAGCATATACATTGGTTTGATACTATAGTGATTGAAAGCATACAACATCTTTCCATCACTAATTAATAAATTCAAGTTGATAGTACCATGATGTGAATCAAATACATTCTTTATCGCTTTTTTCAGTGCTGGATATTTTCCCCTAATGGTTCCTGAATTTTGATATTCGCCGACCTTGTCCATAATTTCATGAAAAATAGTTTCCGAATCAGTATCTCCTTCAGCACCTGGATGACCACCTGCACCTGTGACCCAGCCATTATGCGCCATCATCCAATCTCTACCATTGTGATGGCGAATAAAAGGGTGGCAATTACAATCATTCGCTTCACCATGTGTAGCATAGCGAATATGAGCAATTAGATTGTGGCTGCGAGCTTCATCTATACTATCATAGAAAGCCTCATCCCAATCTGCCCTACATGGTGCCCGACGCACAATCGCATTGTTTCCTTCGAACCATCCAACGCCCCAGCCATCAGAATTTCTCTTAGCATATTTTGAGAATATTGGTAAACTCCTCGTCGCTCTGTCTTCATCGTTACAACTCATTCCAAATAAATCACACATGATTATTAATTCTCACGAGTCTATTTCAATCCTTGCATATAACTTTGCAAAACTATTACAAAACCACCTGTTTGATGTGTGTTGCCGAACAGGAGGGTACATGCGCGACCATCCAAGTGACCGTGTTGACATTCGTTCCGATACAGTAACCCAACCAACAGCAGAGATGCGGGCTGTAATGGAGAGTGCTAGTGTTGGCGATGATGTATTGGGTGATGATTTAACAGTCATCGAATTACAAAACAGAGTCGCTAAATTATTCGGAAAAGAAGCCGCACTTTTCGTCGCCTCCGGAACAATGTCCAATGCTGTTGCAATCCGAGCACATACTGTGCCTGGAGATGAAATCGTCTGCGATAAAACAGCTCATATTTACAAATACGAAGGCGGTGGATATGCTGCATTATGTGGAGTTAGTATCGCTTTGGTCGATGGAGTAAATGGCATCATGAATCCTAGTGATGTAGAACTAGCAATACGCAAATCAGAAGGAAGCCAGGGGCATTATCCGAATGGTACTTTGGTTTGCGTAGAGAACACTTCCAACTTAGGTGGAGGTACTTGTTATCCACAACAGACATTGGATGAAATTGCAGCGATTGCCCAAAAAAATGGATGTAAAGCACATATTGATGGTGCTAGAATATTCAATGCAATCGTCAACACCGGAATAGATGCAAAACGAATGACTAGAGATTATGATTCGGTTTCAATTTGTTTCTCAAAAGGTATGGGAGCTCCAGTAGGTTCAGTATTGGTAGGCGACTCTGACTTTATCGCTCGCGCCTATCGCTGGAGAAAGATGTTTGGCGGCGGTTGGAGACAAGCAGGGATATTGGCGCAGGCTTGCCTTTTTGCTTTAGACAATAACATTCAGAGGATGGAAGAGGATCATGCTAGAGCAAAACGTATTGCCACAGCCATAAACTCAATGGATAATTTCTCCGTAGATTTAGATACAGTTCAAACCAATATGGTTTATGTTACATGTAAGAATCTCGCTTCAAATGTAGTGGAGGGCTTAGAGAAACAGGGAATAGATTTATTCGACTTAAGCCTAAATAAAGTTAGAATCGTTTGCCATTTACATATTAATGATGAAGATGAACAGAGGATAATCAAAGCATTTTCCTCATTAAGTTAGAATTTGATTGAGATTTATAGTAATGTTTTGTTTACTTACTTCAAATACTCTAGCCTACTTATGTTGGCATGGATTCTGATGGAGAGCGAATTTGTAACGCTTGTAATAAAAAAATTGACTCCGCTACACTATGTTCCTTGTGCCAATCAATTGTTGGTAACACCTTGGGTGCAAATTGGAATGTAATATTGTCAATGAGGGAGCATGAAGAAGGAATTGAACTAATCGGGGGAAGGGGTAGAACTTCCCGCCAAAGATGGACAAAATTAAGAGATAATGTAATTGGAACTCCCGATGTTACATGGGCTAGATTGAGGGATAACGAAGACCCAATACATTCACTACCATGTTCAATTGAACGGTTACAAGGAATCATTCACTTGATGAAAGAAGGTCACCGATTACAACATGAAGAAAGGAGAATCCTCCAACTCGGTTTTGAATTAAATGATGGAAAATTACTTTCATTCTTACAGGACACAGCAATTCTTGATGGAAGGAAACTTCCAGCACCGGTTCCTGTAGTTTCATTATTGACTCTAATATCAGATGAAAAGAAAAGAAAAGGGTGGAACATTTCCAAGTTAGTTTCTGCAATGGGCTCATTAGTACATGAAGCAAACAATGTGCGAGAACAAGAGTACTATGGTCGCGTATACAATGATTGGAGAAGGCATAGAATGATGCAAAGGATGCAGAGAAGAGAAGCACGACGCGAAGGTCGCAATAAGCGGAATGACTGCAAAAAGCGCCCCCTATTGGCGATGTTAAACTGGTTGCAAATAGAGGCTGAAGACCGGCTTAATAGTGAGGAGTTAAATGGCAACCATCCCTTGAGTGCATGGGCAAGAGATGTCCGTCTGCGAATACATGCGGCTCATCAAACCACTTTCTGCAATGAAGTGATTGAAGGATTTGCTAACCACCCAAAGGGTTGTCTTGATTTGATAACTTCGCCTTGGGTTATTCGATGGCTTAACCATAGGCCGACAAATCGCCCTTTAGCACTAAAAGATTGGCCGTTGAAACTTTCTAGAAATAAATGGCAATTCAGAGTCCGGACAAAGGCAGGCAACTCACGTCTTACAACAATACCCGAGGATCCAATTATTTGGGCATATTTATTGTCAGCAGTATTTTCTCCACTAGAATCACAAATTGGTCTAAACTTATTGGCAATCCAAAGCAATTGGGCTGCTAGTCATGATGACGCAATAGAGATTTCACCCCCTGTACGGCGTTCAATTGACTTTCTATACCAGATAATTTCAGCTAATCCAAACAATGTCTTTGTCCAATCAAACAGAATTTTAGTGATTGGTCGTTTAGGGCATTTTTACGAAGTACGAGTCGGAAAAGGTGCACATGGATCTCCATTTATCATTGGTGCAGTCAAAAATTTAGGACCCCATGCCATATATCCATTGTGCATTCACCATGGAACATTTCATGCTGAAGTACCACTAGGTGATACAATTGCTTCAGTTGTACTTTCATTAATCGATGATGTTACCTTAGCCGCTAGAGTTGACAGCATTAAGTCAGAAATTTGCGTTAGCCCACCATTTGGTTTTAGCAACAAATTAACAGCAGAGGAAAAGCCTTTCATTAATCCAGAAGCACTTGAGCAATTGCGCGGTAGCATAAACAATCCACGCCACCCAATAATGTGGTATGACCACGAAAATGGACTTCAAACTCCACAAGGAAGAATGGCTTTACAACATTTGTTTAATAGGAATAATGAGTTCCACATTGAAGAAATATTGCACGGGGGGGGAAACATTCACCAGATGCATCAAAGGGAAAAGACAAGAAACAAAAAGCACATTAATGCGACCTTGAAAGAAGTAAATCAAGGCAACGCGCCACCCATTGAAACATTTGTAGAGGCCTGGCGCCAAGATATTTTAGTAATGCTACCCGAAGAAGGAGGGGAACATGAATTCGAATACATAGCAAATCCACCCCGCGGTAATCATTGGATGTTTTTGAGAAATCAAGGGCAACCTATGAATCATGGCGTTATTGGTGACATTAGAAATGGAGAGAGGCGCTGGTGTGAGTTAATACCACGCGTCTGGCAAGCAATGCAACTACAACCAATTGGCTCTACGATTAGAGTTGGGGAACAAATTATGCAAGAATTATCCTTTGAACATTGCAACTTACGAGTAACGATGAGGAATAGAGTGGAGAGCCGAGCAATTGTTCGACTTGCTGAATTGTTAGGTTATGTCGAGGATGGAGTATACAATGGTCAGATGGTATTAGTTCGTAGAGATCATCCGCGTCCAAACACACGTCGTTCAATGACTCGGATAATTGAAGGATTACAACAAAGATTCGGTGCAAGAGGAGCACCGCCTTGGTGGTGGCATTATGCAGAAGCCCACGAAGCCCCTCAAGAAATCCCTGAATTTGCTTGGGAATTAGAAGAAGACTTACGCGATGAAGAAGCGATTGAAATTCTTACTTGAATCTATTAGCAACCTTAGTTATTGCAGCTACTGCAAAGATTGCAAGCGTTGCAATCAATGATATTGCAGGCAATCCCTTTTCTTTCGAAGTATTAGAATCCAAAGTATCAGTATTATCCTCAACTATTGGATTGATGACTTGGTAGACTAGATGTACAGAGAGGTCATCTCCATCAAATGCTTCTGGCAAGGTTATCTGTGCAGTACCACTAGTTGAATTGCCCAATGATTGTATTTCTCGCATAATGTATGGGTAATCCTCTAATCCATTGGTCCCATCTTCGAAATGAGCAGAAGCCTCAACAACCCACAAATTCACAGAGATTACACCTTCACCAAATTGAGAACTATCAATTGAAAGATTCCATGAAACCGAACCACTACCTTGTCCAGTTACAGTCCAACTGAAACTGGAACTACCTTCACCAAGTGATAGGTCAATTTGTGCTAATGCAGTAAAATCCTCTTGCAATGTATCTCCATTGGACACACTTCCCACTTGTTTCTGGCTACCATTGAAGATAACTGTAGGAGGCACCCTTTGTCCATATCGTGAATCCCATCTTTGGTCCAAAACATCTGTACCAAAAGGGTCTTGGGTTTCACCGATTGAGCGATGGAAATTGTATTGCTGAAGCGGAATCAGTTGGGCGACGTCATCAAGTGCATGTTCAACTTCTACACAATTAGTACACCATGTCGCTGTATAATCTTCAACGATTGCAGGAAGATCTGCTAGTTGGCTGGTTTGAATTGTGCTATTGTTTGCTTCTATCCATTGGCCACCGAATACGGCTCCAACTGCCAATGCTTCAGCCGGCGAGGCATCAGCATTGATAGGAACAATGACTGAAAGCAACATCAACGATACAAGGCAAAATACTATGCGCATTACCTAAAGCCATCTAGTGATTCAATATCAATTGATTTGATAGCGGTTGATATTACGCATCACAATTGAATGAAATCATCAAAGGCACCATCAACGAATAACTTGCCACTAACATCCTCATTACAGAATTGTTCGAGGCGTGATGAAACACCACTACCGGTAAGGCGGCAGGTTGAAGCTACACGATTCAAGAGGCCTTCTGCAAGGCCAAGTGATTGCAATGTGACATAATATACACATGCAATAACCATGCGAATGTTGGTATTGACAGTTAATGGTGATTCTTTATCATCACCAGGCTCACCGAGAAGGTCCAACCTGTATGCGGCATTTCTGTGAACAGCATCCAAGTCAGCATCGCTTAATGAAGAAGATAGGTTTTCCTCAAGATGAGCGATTACTTGGTCAGCATCATCACAGCGTAATTCACTTGGATGGATTCTGCGAGGCTTTGGCTCCCCAAGGAAACTGATGCGAGCTTTGTAATGCTTCAAGATAATTGACTTAGCAGATGAGATCTGCTTATTGGTCAATCCAAAGCGTTGTAGGTCAAAGCGACGGTCAATCTTAGAAGTGATTTGTAAATCTCCACCAAGTTCAGCTAGTGCAATAGCAATAATTCTAGCGTTGCTTTCCTCAGAGTCACCCTTCAAATCGGCCTTTTGGCGACAGATAGCTTGCTTAGGCATTGCTAGTCTCTTTTGGTCACAACTCTTCAAACCATCACGAATTCTCCCTTGTTCATCAGTCAATGGCAAACAGGACATACGAGCCAAATGCTCTATACCAATTGCAGTATTGCGGCCATAAAGACTTTCTAAGTCTCTCATCACTTTACCAAAGAATGGATGGCTATCGCGTACAGTGCCACGTTCCATCAGCCTAAGGCGGTAATACATCCTTCTTGCTGCTGGAGGCAATGCGCGAATTTCACGCTTCGACAACGGTCTGCTTCCCAAGGCTGTACCCTTGTCGGTAACGCCATAAGTTCTGACCTTGGTAGCAGTTGCATTTTCGCCATAATGGCGGTTATCGTCATTTTCATCAAACACCTGACAAGGGGCTGTTAGACCGCAATCCTTGCATTCCTTTTCAGCGCGCATATGGTTGATGTCGAAGTCATTACCCCCGCAATCTTCACATACGTCCTTCTTCTCTTCTTTTCTATCTTCTTTTTCATTATTCATGTTTTTTTCCTCCGTTTCATGGTGCAATCTTGATAAGGAGTCACACAATCCTTTTGTTAGCGGGCGAGTATTAGGGGCTACGAAAAATAACCCCACTGCATGGTGTAGTGGCGGCCAACATACTAACTTACACGCACGAGACGATAAAACTTTCGGTCAAGATGTCGTATAATGCACAAACAAGAATAGTTCTTATTCACAAATACTACTTTTATTCCACACTATTTAAAGTAAGGAAACATGAAATCACCGGACCCTCGAAATTAGCCATTTTAGGCAGTATTTCTATTTTGAATCTGATAGCATTATCATTGTTCAATGTTATTTTTAGGTTCATATCCATATTTGTATAACCACCTAATGCTATATGAACACCACTATACCAGAATCCTTTGTAAATCCGATACATTGGGATAAAGTAAATGTGATTTGATGTAAATAATGCGTATGAAAATGCCATAAATGACAGATGATTAGTAGAAAATTGTGCAAGCCTTCAATAACGGTTGACATTAGTTCACATGGTCTAGGGGAGTATCAATGTCTGACCAAGCACAGGTAACAATCACCAAAGAGGCAATACCTCATGGTTTGGCAGTTCCTAAATGGTTAGAAGATTGTTTGCAAAGTGAGTCCGGCAAAGAAATCCTAATCATTCATTCCAACGATAATTCACGGACAAGTTTGTTACGAAAATTATCAAAGGATGGAATTCCAGCAGATACAACTCGGCATGTAACAATACAACGCTTAGTAGCATCATTGCACTTGGACCTTAGATTACCAGGGATACTAGAAAACGATGCTGCACTATTCACCATTGTTCACAAAGAATGTGTGAAAGCAGCGGAAGATAACCAATTTCCTCTAATGCATAGTGGTGAATTTGGTGCATGGACCACTTACAAGACCGAAAGGTTGCTGCAATTACATCAGGTCCTATCAGAGGTTAGAGACCCCACGGTTTGGCAGGAAGATCCCGGAGCGCAAGAATTGGCCAAGATTCTTCGTATTGTCGAAGATAAATTAGGGGGGTCGCATCCAGACTTGGTAAAAAGAAGATTAGTCAAGAAGCTTTGCACAACTGATGAAACTCCATTTTCATTAAAAGAAATAAGTGGAATTGTTATTTTGGATATGGCGCCGGATTTCTCAGAAGTTGAAATTGATTTGCTAACTCAAATTGCAAAATACAAACCAATACACCAACTGTGCAATGCTGGAAATTTTCGCATAGGTCATCATGGTTCATACATTCAAGACATACAATTCATTTCACAATCCCAACTACCAGATTGGCTACCGAATCATTCTGTGTGGCAAGCGAAATCACCTGAAGATTGGTTATCACCAGTCGGTGTAATAGGGGAAACGAAACACCATATTGTGACATTGGATAGAAGTGAACATACAGTGGATGCAGCAATTGAGATACTTTCAAATTACCATAAAAACCAGGGAGGTACAGTTCTATTAATCGATGCAGCAAAGTCTTCAAGAGAACAAATCTGGTCAAAGAGGTTGCAAGAATTAGGATTTGAATTACCACTTACTGCGGATACGTTGGATACTCAACCAGCGATTGCATCAATCTTGCAATTGGCTAGATTGAGTAGTGGACAAAATGCATGGAGTTTAGCAAACCTATTGGATCTACTCTCAAGTCATTCATTACCACTTTATACAGGTTCTGTGACAAGTGAAGAACATCCAACACAGAAAGACTGGAAAGCAAAACCAAGCCGTTCCATATTGGAAAAGATGGCCCAGTCATTCCATGTCTTAGGTGGGCAAGGTGCATTGCGAAGATGGATGAGAATGTTAGCACAAGCCAAGCCACAATTAGGTGATAATGAAGAAAGGACTCTGAAAGAGTTGGAACAAACACAGTGGTGGATAGCATCGCTTTCACGTATTTGGGCACCTCTATTGTTGAACGGAGAAGAGGCGCTACTACAAGAGGAGGTCATCGGGTGCTCAAGTGGCCAAATCTTGCCATTACCCGAGCCCTTAACAAGTGGAGCACAGTGGTTTAATCATATTCTTTCAAGAGTTGACTGGCAAGCGTTAATGCAAAGAAACGCAAATCAAGATCGTTCAATACAAGCACTACAGATTCTAAATGAAAGTTTCAATAATATGGTTCAACAAATGAGAAATTGTAACTTAGAGATTGCCACATCAGGTATTGAATTCACAGAATTTTTAGAGTTAATTGCAAGTAAATCAAAGTTGGAAACATCAAGAACCACTAATCAAAATTTGACATTGGCAACTCCAGAGGATGCACATGGATTACAGGCAGATTTGATAATTCTAGCAGGTTGTGATGTTGATTCTTGGTCGATGAAGTCACCTAAAGTGCCATGGATTGATTCAGAAGCAAGGATAAAATTGGGACTTCACTATACCGATTTACCGATTAGAAGAGGCCGTCATCACTTGCGCCATCTACTAAATGCAGCAAAAACCGTAGTAATCTTTGACACTACTGCGGATGAAGGTTGTGGCCCAAGTGCACCATTAGCTGAATGGATTGGCGATTTAAGATTAGAAGGGACTATCACAAAATATTCAGAGATACCACCTTTTGTTGCAGAAACCGATTATTTAGAAAAATACCCAAATCGTGCATGGCACTTAGTACACCGTCAAAGTGGTGAAGGAATGTGGCTAACACCCCGCCCTTATTCTATGGTTATTGATTCAGGAATTGCTCGGGGCCAACGTTCAGGTAATAGGGGGAGAGATAGGAAACAACGACTAGGATTGGCTATTGCTGGTGGATGGGATGAAGAAGGAATTCCAGCCCATATCGGCACCATTGCAGTAGCACATGAAGAGAAATTACAGGCTGATAGGTTTGCAAGGCAACCTAATTTTTCCAATATAGATGATGGTGAAACAATTGCCTGGAAGCAGAGAGATATTATGTTAAGTTATGATTCAATATTATTGCGACCATCCAAAGGTCTTGTAAAAACAGGAGGTAGAACAGAGACAGATTGGCCGACTTTAGGTTTCAAATCAGGACGGAGTAAAACCCCTGCAATTGATCCAAGACCTTTACCATCTGTAAATGTGAAAAAGAGTAAAATCAATGAGTACATTGGCGCTAAGGCTACAAAAATAGAAGTCAAACGATGGTCTGCCAGTCGACTTCAAGCGTGGTTAAAATGCCCACGAGAGGCTTGGATGAAATCACATTTGCGCGCAGGAAAAGAAGAATCACAAAGCGAAGACCTTGACAATCGAATTAGAGGAACAATCATTCATGATTGTGAGGCTGCGATATTAGAAGGGCATGGCGTAGAAATCGGTGGACCAGCCATGGCTAAGAGCATCCCCCTATCCAAGGGTCCAGTTGCAAAAGATGACAAGGCTTGGAAAGCTGTGCTTGGATATTTGAGTGAAAATGTACCTTGGTTAGCAAGAAGTGATGCGGTTGCAGTTCATCGAACAAGAGATCTCCTAGGTATTTCCACAACAATGTGGAATCAATACCTAGAGGGAACAATTTCACTTCCTCCAAGTGGTCGGCTTGGCCGATTAGTAAATGCTGATTTAGCGCTAAAAGATGTAGCTCCAATAGCCTGTGAATGGTATTGTAGGGCCAAGGATAGTGATTCAGTAATGATCGACGCAACCGATGATTTATCCAAGAAAAAGCCATTCAAATTAACAGGTAGAATTGATAGAGTCGATGAAGTTATATTGCCCGATAATCTGCGAAAATTGGCAATAAAAAATGGTCTGTTATGTGAAGAAACAGATGACATGGAACCCCTATCACTCGATTACAAAAAACCATGTGGTCCAGCAAAGAGATGGATAATTATTAGAGATTTGAAGAGCCTTGAAGGACCTAAGCCTGACGAGGACGGAGACCGTCACCGAAGGGCTATTTTTGATGAAATTCAACTCGGCGTTTATGCAAGAGCATGGGAAATTCTCAATCCAGGGGATAGAGTAGTTGCAGTGGGAGTGAGCGAAGTTGGTGAAGATACGGTTCATTATGTTGATATTGATAGCGATTTGAGAGAATATTTGATTGACCTATCGATTGGAGAAATCTTTGAAAGTTGCGACACACATCATCGTAATTTGAATGAAGACTCATCGCCAAAATCATCCGCATTTAGAGCATGGATGAGCGAAAGAATCCGTACATCAGCAAGAGCAGTAACTGCGGCAGAAAGTGGAATAGTTAATCCAACTCCTTCAAAGAAAAATTGTAAGTATTGTTTGGTAAAGAGTTCTTGTCCAGTTTCACCAGTGGTTGGAGGTGATGATTGATGTCTAAAATAAAATTTAATCTAAGTCAAAAATTAGGTTTAGATTTGGACAAACATATCGCACTGGATGCAGGCGCAGGGACTGGAAAAACTACCGTAATGGCGGAAAGGTATGTCCAGCATCTAATCACTTCTGAACAACGTGCGACGCTTTGTTTACCAAATGGACCAAGAGAGCCATTACAAGGACAAGGTTCTCTCCGAGCGCCCGCAAAGGAGCGCAAAGATTTCAAGGAATGGAAAGGACTTACTCCTGGTGAAGTGGTTGCAATAACTTTCACCAAGAAAGCAGCTGCAGAATTAAAGGCACGAATTCGTAAGAGAGTTTCAATCCTCAGACCTCTGCCGATAATACCGAGAAGAAATGATCTAATTTTTGACTCTCGAATAAAATCTGATGCTGATGTAGAGAAATTGGTTGCAGCCTTGGACGATGCACCAATTTCTACTATCGACGCCTTCCTTTCCGGAATAGTTTCACCTCATTTGGATATGGTTGCAATACATCCAAGCCGTCAACAAATTGCAGAGGAAAGAACACCCCTATTACAGCAAGAAACTTTGCATACTGCTTGGCGAATCCGTTCAGAATATGATGCTCAAGAGGCTGGAATATATGTGGATAAATTAGGATTCATTGAGGCCAGAGACCGTCTTGCAATATTGCTTGGAGGTCAAGCAAAGGCTGCAGTCGTATTCAAGGGAATGTTGTGGAAGTCGTTATTCGTTGAAGAATCAAGGCGTTCAATATCTCGTCGTTGTAATGACATGGGCCTTGTTTGGGATGGAGTTAGTGACCCACCAAGTGAGGTATTGTTACAAATGATGGTAGAACCAGTACAACATGAAGTGCTCGACTTTGCTACAAAATTGAAAGAGCATTTACTCAATTGGACAAATATATTCACCCAATATTCTGCTAATTATGTAACAGCTGCTGAGGTATTACAGGGGACGAATCAAACCCGTTTTAATCATCTACTGCAATTGGCTAGAGACCCATTACCTGTTGATGCGACTAATCAGTTACAATGGGTATGGTTAGTTGCAATCGCCACTGCATCATGGAAACCACTACATGAAAAGGACGAAGTCAAATTTTTCTCAAGAGGTAATCTTCCTAGTGGGAATAAGCCTAGAGAATGGCCAAGCGGCTTATTGCCTAAGAGTAAAATTACTGGCGTTTCAGGGGCAGAGAAGACCAGAATTGCAAATGAAGCAAAACCTCTTGTCGAGCAAATGGTTTCACTATTGGATGGGCAACAAGGTCGCTTGATTAGAATGCTCGGGATGAGTTCTTTCTCATTAGAGCCATATTCAACAATTCCAATGATGGCCGCAGATTGTAAGTATAGAATCTCCCCCTTAATGCAACCCATTCCAGAAAGAGCCCCTGCTGGAATATTGAGAATATCAAGTGAATTGCAGAGTAGTGTACTTGCTGATTTACTAACCGTCCATAGAGGTTGTAAAGCAATAATGACCTTGAGAAAAGCACAGGAAGGCGTACATGATTTCGATGATATGCAAATTTTAGCAGGTGATTTATTACTATCTCGTTGTCCAGAAAGTTGCCGGTTTGATTATCCAGTTGCAGTTGTGGAGGCTTTGGATAGTCTGGCTGATGAACCATGGACAGACCACCACATTTCTAGAGCATTTACTGCAGCACACGGTAATGAAAAGTGCCTACAGGATTTAGATCGTAGATTCAAAGTGCTATTGTCTCTTAGAAGAAAATATAGGGCATTTATCATTGATGAATACCAAGATACTAATCCTGCACATTTTAGATTACTCGCACGTCTATGGGGTCCACGTGATAGGCGTTCAGGCGACCCTAGTTCCCCATTGGGTGAATGGGATCCAACAATTTGTATTGTCGGTGATATGAAACAGAGTATCTATCGATTCCGTCAGGCTGAAGTGACGGTAATGTTACGAGCAGTAGCAGAAATTAGAAAGAACAACCAAATTGAGCTTTCAGATACCACACTTGCCCCATACCGCAAAGCGGGATGTGGCAGAGATCCACGCCCAACTGGTGGCGGGGATTCATTTTCCAATGAGCACAAAACCGGTAAGACTGGACCACAACCATGGACGCATATTCCAGCAGAAATAGAGGATGATGAATTCACTCCTATCCTACTAAAGTCACGAATCCAACAGCGCCAAGAAGGCCATATTGACTTAACTTCAAATCATAGAACTTTGCACAATTTGATGTATACGATGAATGGAATTTTTGATGATGTATTCAATGAACGCCATCATGCATTACCTGGTGATTGGCATGCAAAGGCCCAACCTCTTAATCCGGCTAGAGATGATGATGCCAATGGAATATTAGAATGGTTATTACCTTTACAAATAGAGGCGCCAACTCCTGAACAAGATTTGTTAAAGCCTTTGGTTGCATTTGATAATCCAAAGGCGCAGTCATCTGAATTAGAGCATGAACTAATCGCTTTACGGTTACATGCTTTGTTCAACAACAGTCCGACAAAAATTTGGAATGGAGCAACTAATGCTATGGTTGAAATCGTTGAAACAGATGATAAAATCGTTCCAGATGATGTAATAATATTATTACATTCTAGAACACATTTACCTGATTTGATAAATAAATTACAGGCAAAGGGAATTCCGGTTCTCGCCGATAGACAAGGCGCATTATTATCGCGTCCAGTTTGTATTACTTTGATGGCCGTATTGGAATTGATGAGCAATCCTTATTCCAAACATGCAGCATTAGCGATTTGTCGCTCACCGATAATGGGTCTTAAAGATGCACAAATTGCAAAGGCTTTAGCAACATCTAACAAGGATGGTTGGTGGAGTAAATTGATTGAAAATTCACCGAGTGATGCGGTCAAAAATTTGCTTATACATGTGGTACAATTGGTGAAATCTGGAGCAGTTTATGATGTATTTGATGCTATATTGGACCATTCGGATTTACTAATTGCTTACCCTGAAGATTCAGATAGGCAGAATGGAGAAGCATGGTATGGTTTGGCTAACAAAATTGGTAATGAACTAGGACATGATTGTAATGCAATTTACAACCGAATGAAGCAATTGGAAGAACTCGGAAAAACAGGGCCAAAGGCGGTATCGGTACCTTCTGGAGGGGCGGTACAGGTAATGACAATCCATGGTGTTAAAGGACTTCAATCAAAAGTCGTTGTCGTTGCTGGACTTTTCAAAGCTGGTAAAATGGATGCAACCATGGCAGTCAAAGAAAATGTCTTAATCACTCCACAGGTAATTGCTGGAAGAATCAATCCATGGACAAGTCGAGAAAGACCCCTAGATGGATTATGGCAATTCACAAAAAATATGGATTCGGCTCAAACACAAGCAGAAAGAAGACGTGAATTTTATGTTGCTATGACTAGAGTAAAGGACAGATTGATTCTTGTTGGCAGTCCTTCGCAGGAAGCGGTTATTGGGGAGGGTGATGGTTGTTTGACATTGAAAAGTAAGCCTAACAAGCGATGCATGGGGCTAATGTTATTGGAAGGTTTACGAGGATTTGCTCATAACAATTTGATGGTTGATTCGCCTTGGCTACTAGAAAAGGATGACTTCAATGAACCATTGATGCCATATGGTGAAGCAGAATTAAAATTAGATCCTGGTCAATTATATTCAGATTCAGGATTCGGTGGAAATTCGATTTCAGGCATTAGGGTTTACCACTCTCCTATCTGTTTTGATTTCGTCAAAACCAAGTCGCCATTAAGCAATTGGTTGGAGGTTGAAACAAGAGTCAACAAAATGTTGAAGGTGAACACGCCATCGAAAACTATCACTAAATTGCCGATGGTTTCGCAAGCGATTAGAATGAGTTCACATTCACTAGATACATCTCACCAATGTCGCCGACGACATTGGTTAGAACATGTTAAAGGATGGAAACCAGAGAAATTATCACTATTAATTGAGCAAGACCATTCTGCTCAAACCACTACAGATAATTGGCCAAGCGCTACAAAATTCGGATTAATAATGCACAGGTTAGTTGAAATTGGACTTGCAAATCCAGCGGCAATAACAGGAGAACCTTGTCTCAAATTGCCAGAAGGATGGCGCCAACCAAACCTGGATGAACTAGCGAATGATTCTGTCATTAAGCAAGTGCTTGCAGAGTTCAATATTGGCATCTCCAGTGGTGATAAAAACGATGCAGAACAGGCCAAGATAACTGCACAGCGATTGGCCCAATTATCAAAGTTGACTCAAAATGGGTTACTTGGAAAATTATCAGCCGGTAAAACACAAAATGGATTTACTGTTGAAGGATTGAGAACCGAATTACCATTCTTATACAAGCACAATATTGCTATGCAAGACAAACTCAAAACAGTGTTTTCATTATCTGGGCCACAACCTGTTGCTAATGTAGAGCAGGTGACGATTTCGTTTGATGGACGGGCAGATTTGGTATTGGCACTACGTGATCAATCAAACAAAGGATTTTTGCAAATTGTTGATTTGAAAACAACCGGCTGTAGGAGCGAATTCAATGAAACAAATGCAAACAAGGGCCACTTATTGCAGAGATTAGAAGGTGACCCATTATCGCCATTTGCAACAACTGCTGCAGAAAAGAAGATTCTTGCAAAATACCGTTTGCAACTTACATTGTATTCACTTGCTTTGGAAGCAATGGAGTCTGCAAAACCACTATCGGAACAAAGAGAAGTTTTGGCGCCTGCATTACTCATTGGAGCATCTGGAAGGATGGTACGCTTAACCGATGATGAATATCAACAATCTCGTCAAGATTTGGAAAACCATTTACAGTGGATGGCACAACTCAGTATTACAAATGATGGATTGGATGAACCAAGTCGTTTAGCGCAGGATGAGATATCAATTTGTAAGCAGTGCCCATATCACAATGGGCAGATACGCTTGTGTGGACCCATTGATACCTACACCGGTCACATTAACAACAACCAATGAGCGGCTTATGACATGAGTCATTTAACAGATATTCAAAAAGGCTATTTTTCACATTTATTCGGTGCATGGAAATTGGCGTTTATATTTTCATTTGGAGCAGTTCGCTGTATTATTCATGGGCTCATCCCCAATTTTGACAAAGAATGTGGTCAAAGTACTGCTAAAAAGGTTAAGATGGATTGAATATTCTACTTCAATCAACCGATTAGCATAGATTATCGCTTAGTACCCAACATTGTCAATGTTCCAATAAATCCATCCCTAACACCAGTTTTAGTGATTTTAACATTAACAAATCCAGCATTTTCCATAGCCTCATACCATTGCTGTTGACTGAGTGTAGTCATA
>JANXHP010000067.1 GCA_024958795.1 Candidatus Poseidoniaceae archaeon
AATACTGCGCCTGCAAAAGACCACAGTACTGCAGCAGTAATCCGATTGACTATCACCGCATTATTCCTTAATTTGTCTAGAGCAGGAGTTCCTGTTAGTGCTAATGCAACGAAAAGATACCAAGCAGTATCAATAAGCATTCCAAGGACTCCAACAGATATTTTAGTCTCAAAAGACATTCCTGGTTTCAATACCTGTGCTAGAACTGCTACCAAAAACAATGCAATTTTTGGATTGAAAAAAGCAATTGAGAAACCTTCTATGAAACCCTGCTTTTGCTGCTGAGTTGATTGTGTAATCTCTATTTCATCCTGCTTTTCATTGATTATCGCATGCCACATTTTCCAGCCATAAAATAAGAGTAGAACTATTCCAATATACTGCAAAATCTGGAAAATCTGCGGGTTATTGTCTAGCAATATCACTAAACCAAACACGGCAGAAATAGCATAAATTCCAAACCCGATTCCATGTCCAAAGGCACAGGCTACACCTTGTTTTCTGCCACCGAGCATTGTATTTCTCAATACTACGATTAGACTTGGGCCAGGTGAGATTGCACCTAACAAAAACACCGTTCCTGCAGCAAGCAAGGCCTCCCACGCAATGTCCATCATGTTGCGGTGCAGCCCGCTATACATCTTTATTGTGTAAAATCAATGTAATAATTGCCGGTAACATATTGATATAGTGCTGTCAATTAGTTGTAATTATGACCACAAACAATCTACAGATTGCAGCAAAGAATCCTCAATTTGAAACAACAGATAGCTTAGAGGTTAAACAAAGAATACGTTCATTCTTGAAATTTGGCCAACAGTATGATATTTATTTGCCAGGTAGTGAAGTTCCAGCCGGATATTGTAATCGAGGATTAAACTGGCCATGGGCTTCTTGCGATCTAACATTTTATACCGATGAAACAAAAACAGCAGAATTGCTACATATCAAACAACGCAATTGGGTTGATGCTTGGGGTACTTTTGATTTATTTGATTCAAGCAATGGTGAACATATTTGCACCTTTACAAGGAAGTTTTGGGCAGGAATTTTACAAAGGAAATGGATAGTTTCTGATCCATCTGGACAGGAATTATTCCTAATCCAAGAAGACAATATTATGAAATCAATAATTCGTAGAATAGGTGGAGACTTTTTCCCTCCATTGCAAATGTTCCTTCGAACAAATATGAATTTCCGAACATTGGATGGAGGCAAAGATTTCGGTGACTTGAACCGTAAATTTAGTTTTCGTGATCGATACGAAGTTAGCCGAACAAGCAATGAATTAGATGGTAGAATCTTGTGGGCTGTTGGTCCACTTGTTGACAACGCTGGCGGAAGATAATCTTCTCATCAGTGTGGCCACCTCCCTCCGTCATGACGGAGAGTTGACACGAAAAAATCATGACGAAGAGAGGGGCACTTGTTGGGGTTATTTGATACTGATTCGCGAGGCACCATAGCCTAATTTTTCTAGCAACTCAGAGTGTCGCTTACTAACTTTCATGAAGTCAGCTCTAACACTAGTTTGAGATAATACACGCATGTAAGCAGAACAAAGTGGAGAGTTTTCTAACTCTCTTGATTGTTGTTCACTTTCATCCGCAGGTATTGTTGTGTTTTGGTTGCTTACCATGAAAATCCCTATCAACATCTTCCCACTTAATAGTTGTCCAATCTGCGTCAATACTGCATCAGTACACAGAATCAAAATATTCCAACTCTTTTTTCCACATAGTAAATTTCACTATTCATTATCCGGCACAATTACAGAATTAATGTGGAATTGAATTTCCGCTTCAAGCAGAAATGCTTTGGTTAGCAACACTTAGTGACTTTTCCAGTGAATTTTTCAGCGAGTCAATACTTTTTGCATTAATTTCTACATTATGTTCAATAATATTGCTAGCAGAATGATGAATATTTTTTAGTTTCTTACGATAGACTGTATAACAAACTGCATTTTCTGGTCTTGATCTTTTCAGACTACTAATTCCCAAACTGAATTCATTTAGAGATGAACTAAAGACAAGACCAGCCATTCTCAATCTTCTTTCTTTCTTTATTTCAGCCATCAATTCTCGTCTATGATTAATTTTCAAAATCGCTAATCCGAAATTATCAGCAACATGTGCTTCAGTTCTATTATCTGCACATTTCCATCGTTTAGGAGTCCTTCCTCTTCGATGTATTTTATCGGGTATTGAAATCGGAGGTGCATCTTCTCTTCCAACATCAAACCAACGTTCAGACCTCAAAGTTGATTGTCTGACAATATTGAATGGATGCTTTATTTTTGGACAGTTTTGTTCATTACAAATTGAAGCAATATCAATGGCTGCTAAACCAGGTGCAATATGATTGAAAGCACCAACATCCATTGCAATCCAAGCTGGTCGTCCATCTTGTAAATCAAACTTTGAGTGAGCAATATTACCTCCTGATTTTGCAATATTTGTTGTAGTAGAATGACCAAATATTACACATCTTTTCTCATCAACAGGAGCATCATGATTAAACCATCTTTTTCTAATCCAGAGAAGTTCTTTCTCACCTTGAGCATCTAAAGGCATGCGAGGGTCATATCCAGCATGAACTAATCTCAAATCATCTAATACTAATTGAGAAGGTAGATTCGCCATCCATTTGATATCACTTGTTAATTCCTTTTTGGCTTTCCACAAATCACCATTATTTCTAACGATATAAGATCCATATGTTGACTTTCCACCTCGCTTCATCCAAGGTTGCCATGCTTCAAAATGACCAGATTCATCAAGACATTGAGTTGCCATTAACTCATGATTTCCTTTCAAGCAAATTAACCTCTTATCGTTTCTAAGAAGAGAAACCAAACCAGCAGAATCTGGTCCTCTATCAATCATATCTCCTA
>JANXHP010000074.1 GCA_024958795.1 Candidatus Poseidoniaceae archaeon
ATAGCGGGCGGTTTTGGAGGCATTTGTTGTTCAGTTCTAATACTAATAGTGGGCATAATTATGGCCTTTTCTTTAGATGACCCAAAAACACACACAGTAATGCAAGTTGGGCAAATGCCCGTTGGGCAAGTCGCGTATCAACCACCAATTACCGGACAGCCTCCTGTGGCACAAACCATGTACCAACCTCCAGTTGGGCAAGCCATTCAACCAGCTGCAGTTCCGGTCACACCAATTACTCCACCGCTCACGCAACAACCTCCAGTTGAACAACAACCAGTACAGACTCCTTTTTGGGACGAAAAGCCTCCGCAGTGATTTCAAATCGCTATTCAGAACTCTCAATTTCACTTAATTCAGGCTTGAGAATTGCTACTACGGAGAGTGCCATTATCAGTGATAATGGATTGAATAATCCATATCCAAGTAAGAAACCATCATCTTCAACTTTGATGATTGAAACAAGCGATTCATCCACTGTTTCATTTACCCACTGTGCACTGTTGATAACTCGTTTTTGGTAAGATAGCCTCCAGACTCCATTATCATAATCAAATCCATTAGTCGAAACACTGATTCTACTTGTAATATTAACAGTGAAATTATTTGATTGCCAAAGAATTTCATCAGTTTCTTCATTTAGATATTGTAGTGTAGCATTCCTTGTAGTAGCCCTTCCATAATTGACAACGTCGAAATTTACTACATCATCTTCTATTGTGATTTCTTCAATCGTTAATCTTGCTCTCCAATACCAAACATTGTCAATCAAATATTTCATAACATCTAATTCTTCACCAAGTCTATCTGACAAAGGCTCGGTTGTACCAGGTAACCATTGCTCATCATCAGTTTCAAATGTGAAAGTTGGGAATCCCATTATCCCGTATCCATAGTCTCTGCTGGTTCCACAATTTGGATACAACCCTTGATTTGCATTTTGAATTGGAATATCTGAAATATTTTCGTGAACTTCACCCCTAATCCCGTGGAATAACTCCCAATCGGAAGGTTGGTCTGGCCACTTACCCCAAGGATAGAGCATAATCCAAACTCCAGTATGCATTGTCACATACAGATCTGCATCGGGAACTACCGTATTCATGTAATTAGAATTCGCGAGAGTTTCAGCTTCACTGAATGCACTACTCCCTGGCTGGGTCGTCGGGCAGGTATTCCAGTAATGATCATAATTTCGATTCAAATCTACTTGGTTGATGTTCCAGCGTGTATCGATGTCATTACCATCTGCATTCAACATGATGAGAATATGTAGTTCAGTTGTAGTAAGAACATCAATGACATCTTGTTCTCCAGCTGCCCAACCTTCGATGTAATATTCAGCGGTTAAGAATGCCAATTCGGTTCCTAGGTGCTCATTTCCATGGTGCCCACCATCGATGTAAACAATTTCTTTCTGTGTACCATCTGGTTTGGTATTTTGAGTCCAATCAGAGATTTGAACAACCCATAGATTTTTGCCAAGTTCGGTCTGTCCAGCAACGGTTAGTAAGACGATTTCAGGATAATCTTCAGCCCATGCTTGTACATCAAGAGACAGTGTCAGATAAGAATGGTACCAATGTTCCTGAACAATGTCTGGTTGTTGTGCAGTAGAATTTCCCAGAGCTGGAGTAAAACTGGCCAGCAATAATATCGCTACCAATGCTATGCCACGCATAAAATCCCCTCAATTCTTCACCCTAATTGGAATTGTGGTGTTTAGAATTACCATTTTGCATTGAATGCATTCGGATTTTTGACCCGTTCAGCTTCCTTTGTCCATATCGCAGCACCGTTGCCACCATAGATATCAGCGAAGGGATCAATATCCTCAGGTTCAAGATTGCGTTGCATATATGCTTCAACACGTTCGCGCAGATCTGGTTTAAATTTCCAATAGTGAATCCTCCATTCACGACCATCCCAAAGGGTTGTTTCTTCTGACTCGGTAGTCAGTAGATCATAATCTTGGAACATGTAAAACAAGTTTCGGTCGGTAGGTTCTAGTGCGTTGTCAATAATCCTGTTATAGAAGCCAAAGAACCCCAAGGCGTGTTCGGCCATTCCCTGTGCAACTTCCGAATCCATCTCTGTATCGATGTGTTGTTGTATGGCTCTCGTCAATTCTCCCATTGTCATACCCATTTTGATTCCTCCGCGTTAGGATTGACCCGGCATTGCCGATAATCTCCCCCGACTACCATTATGTATTGTCTTCCGACACATATTAACCTCTCGCCGTTTTTTCATGAAAACCGCTATTTTTTGTGTTTTTTTGGAAAAGTATTTGCAATTTCGCGACAAGGCCGAGAGACATTAATTCCGTTTTTCTTTTAAGGAAAGTTAGTTTGAATGAGTATGTTGGGCTTATGTTTGTTGATGGTAACTTCCTAGGTTTGCCCGAGAACGGTGATGTGGTAGATGTCGTAATATTGCAAATTCCATATGAATTAACGACATCTTACGGGCAAGGAACTTCACAAGGCCCAGCATCTTGTATCGCTGCAAGTGGGCAAGTAGAATTATTTGATCCGCTAATTGGAAATGACTTACCAAATGGAAATGCAATTCATACAAATGAGCCATGGAACGGTGAAGGTAATTCATTGTTACAGCAATTAGATGGAATCTCAAATTACCTTCAACCGTGGTATGCAGGAGATTGCTTCCCAATCTCACTGGGCGGCGAGCATGGTATCTTGCCGCCACTGGTTAATGCAGCCAAAAACCACCCGCTTATTTGCAACGATTTGTCTAAACTAACGATTGTCCAAATCGATGCTCATGCAGACCTTCGTAGTCAATTAGATGGCGAGAAATATTCGCATGCATGTGCAGCATCACGTAGTCTTGATTTGGGTGTAGGAAAACTATTGCAAGTTGGAATAAGAGCATTTAGTCAAGAGGAATATCAGGCCATCACCAGTGATGAGAGAATAACAACCTTCTTCGCAAGTGATACACAAAACCACTCAACAGGTAGAGAGGTTTGGCAACAGTGGTTAGACACATTATCAAAGTTAGAAGGGCCTGTTCATCTAAGTATAGATATTGATGGCTTAGATGGCTCCATTGTACCAGCAACCGGAACGCCGGTACCTGGCGGACTATCATATTGGCAAGTCGTAGAAACAATTGAAGCCCTATTCAATGCGGAAAACGCAACGGTAATCTCTGCGGATGTAAATGAAATCGTACCTCAACTTGAATCACCTTTAACACAATTTACCGCAGCGATGCTCACAACAAAAATTGTTGTAAATCATATCGATGCAAAAAATTCTGGTAGATGGACTTCTATCACCCAGCAAATGGGTAAAAATAGAATAATTGGTGAATCTACTTTTTTTCAAAAGGAGGGTGGACAATGAATAATATCAAGTCACACGGAAGTCATATTTTTCTTGATTATACTGGTTATTCTCCGATTAGTAATGATGATGGAAATTGGATGTTACAAATTATGCGAGATGCCGTAATTAATAGTGAAGCTAAGGAAGTGCATTCACATGTTGAACAATTTGATGGCATTACATCACCGCCTGGTTTCGCTGCAGTAGTTTTGTTAGATGAATCACATGTTACTGCGCATTGTTATTCAGAAAAAGGTTGGCTTGCAATCGATTGTTTTACTTGTGGACAATGTGACCCAAATACAATTGTAGACCAAATTCATCTGGCGCTTGAACGAGCAATACCAAATCTCAAATTAATCAATAAATCTAGTCAAGAAAGATTTCTTTACGAAGAAAATCAAATGGAGGATTAAGAATGTCGGTAAGAAAGTTTGTCAATGAACACTATCGGCATTTCAATGCAGGCTCTTTAGCTTCTGCAAGCGAATCATTACTTCGCTTCTTAGATTCAGGAGGTAAGATATTTTTGACTTTAGCGGGAGCGATGTCAACGGCAGAACTGGGGCGTAGTATTGCTCCGATGATCAGGGCAGGACACATTGCAGCAATCTCATGCACAGGTGCAAATTTAGAAGAGGATTTGTTTAATTTAGTCGCTCATAATCACTATCAAAAAATAGAGGATTGGCGTTCATTATCAGCACAAGATGAGGCTGAATTACTTGCTAATAATATGAATAGAGTTACTGATACTTGCATTCCTGAAGACAAAGCATTTCGTAAAATTGAATCATTATTGATGCAACGATGGAAGAATAGCAGTGACCTTGAGCAATCAAAATTACCTCATCAATTCTTCTATGATATTTTGTTAGAAGATGAATTGGAGTATCAGGCAAAGCCTGAGAATTCATGGTTATTAGCAGCAGCAAAAGCAAATCTCCCTTTGGTTGTACCCGGTTGGGAAGATTCAACACTTGGCAATATTTTTGCAGCAAGAGTGATGCAAGGCAAAATAAATCAGCAAACAATAATTGGTGGAATTGGATATATGACTGGATTGGCAGAATGGTATTATGAATGTAATCATCCATTGGCCTTCTTACAATTAGGTGGTGGAATTGCAGGAGATTTCCCAATCTGTGTGGTACCAATGTTAAACCAAGACTTGGAAAGAGATACTCCACTATGGTCTTGGTTTTGTCAAATTTCGGAATCAACGCCTTCCTTTGGTGGATATTCAGGAGCGCCTCCAAATGAAAAAATTACTTGGGGCAAGTTATCGGTTGAAACTGAAAAGTTCGTAATTGAAAGCGATGCTACGATTGTTGCTCCACTAATGTTTTGCTATATTTTGGACCTTTGATATAATCACTATTGAAACCATTATTCGGCACAAATCATCAAAGGCTTTGAATGGGAGTGTGAGAATCCTATGTTCATGTCTGAGAACAAGTGCATCGTTTCTATTGTTCTGATTGGGCTTCTATTAATCACTCCACTTTCTGTTTACGCAGATGGTACTGACCCATTGAATGTCGATATTACAACCGCTTGGACAAGTCAAAGCGGAACGGAAAATGAACACGCATATCTATTGACTTTCTCGAGTAATTCAACATTTGACATTACTACTGAAATAACACATATTCAAAATGGAACTGAATTGAATGTAAGTATTTTCACAACGTGGGGATATGAGAATGGAGTTAGGACAGCCCATTTACTGTTAAATTCAACCATACAATGGGGAGATCAGGTAACAATAGATGTATCCGTAAATACAATTGATTCAGTAGTGACTACCAGTAATAATTTTTTCACAAGAAGTATTGATATTGGAACTTGGAACCAGCCGATGGCAGACCATGAAATTACACTTACAACCTCTTGGGACTTATTACAAAATTACACTACAGTTGATGGTGATCAATATTTCAGATTAAATTTTGATGGGCATGGATGGCAGCAGAGAATAGGCGATGTCCTCAATTCATGGGAATTGGGAGATGGCGTGATGGTAACTGAAGAAAATACAGAGGGTGAATCAACAAACATGTCATTTGTATTAGATTCAATTTGGAAAAATGAAACCATTACAGCCGGATTGTTAACCTCTCAAGTCATTGATGCTAGAGGCTGGGGATATCTAGTAATCACATCAGAAGAGGATGAAGCGGTAACTCAAATTATCGCTAATGTTAGTGATGCTTGGATAAACCACAGTATGATAGATGGAATTAATTCTGAAAGGATTCGATTAGAGGCTGGAGGAACAATGCAGATTGATTCAACCAATGAATCATCTTCCACAATTGATATTGATGCAGAACTTAGTGTGTTTTTGTTTGAAACATGGGATGAAAATGGTGTAAGAAAACTAAGTCATAATCAAATTGAGGCATTAGGTGATTTCATTATTATCGATGATGGGTTTAGAATGGATATCACCCTTGATGGGTTAGAAATGCTTGAACGGTGGGAAGACGGAACCCGTACACAACATAGAGAGAATATACGCGGACATGGAACGTTTGGGGCGGAAGATCAAGATGATAATGCTACAATGGTCATCAATGGAACTATTTTCAATCTAGAAACAGATGTTGTGAATGGACTAACCGTAACCGATGACATTCATATTGATGGAACACTATCTGGCGATGTACAGGGAACCTTTGGAATTGTCAAGGGAATAGAAACCTCTGGAATGCAGAGTAATTATTCAGGAGATGAATTTGAAGTAAATGTCATCCATGAAGAATCTTGGTTCAATATTACTGGAGTTAATGGTGGTAATTTCTTTGACGGCGCAGGTGCAGGAGCATATCACAATAATACTTGGAATTATCAAACTGTTAACAGTCATTGGGATAATAGAACAGTTAGAATCGTGTGGGAGGAAACAGGTCCCGATGCAAGTAGTGGAGACGATAAACCAGAACGCTCTCCAATTCAAAACAATTTGACACAACCGGAAATGGAACAAGCGCTTGGTAACATTACTGTTGGAAGAGAAACAGGATTAGTGCCGATTCCAATGGTAATCGGGGATAATGTTAGATTGAATGGGCAAGATGGAATCGTTCTAGATGTTGTGGCGAATTCTGTTGGCAATGACCCAAGAGATAATCACAATTTCCATGTTGTTCAATGGACTGGTAATTATGGCAATTCAGGTGATGCAGGTATTGCGTTTGGTTCAATTATCGATGAAGGACCATTGCGAGGATTAGTTTCAAGTGTTACTAGAAGTTTTGAAATTGAATATGGTGCTAATGATGAATCAGCATTCCTAAATGAAACTCAATACATCGACAGGGTATTATCTCCTTCAATTGTTACAGCTGAAGAAAATACTGACCCAGTATTAGTTAGTTTATCTTTGGAAGAAGGATTGGTAGTTGGTGAAGGAGCATCTGTGGCACATCTTGTTGTCCAGGCTACTGATGATGAATGGAATATTGATACCGTAACTGTTGATTTAACTGATGTTGGAGGGGGAATTGTAACATTAAATGACAAAGGTTTGAATGGTGATAATGCAATTGGTGATGATAGATATACAACCCAAATGATGGTGCCAGGATTAGAGGTTGGAAACTTTACAATCAATGTTACAATTATAGATTACTTTGGCGCTATTACCGAAGGTTCAGGTGTTATTCAAGTGGTCAATGATGCACCACGCCTAACTTCGGTTGAATTTGTCCCACATATTGCAAAAAGAGGAGATTTGATCATTGTTAATGCGATTGCATTTGATGGTCATGGAGTTGAATCTGTACAAGTTGATATGCGAGTATTTGGAGGGCAATTAGTTGATTTGGTATTACTGGAAAACGATGTATGGGCAGGTAATTTCACTTTACCTAATGGAATGACACCTGGATTACATGATATACCATTTATTGTAACCGATTCTATAGGTGGAAAGCAAATATTGAGGCACTGGATTGACATTGATAATGGTGCCCAACCAGATGCAGTAACACCATATCTTCTCCCTGATGGAGAACATGTTTCAACTACGATGTCAATCCTAAATACTGCACCACAGATTGTTGCAGAAGATATGAAAATAACGCGAGGTGATAGTGCAGTAACTGCTCTATTAGAGGCAGAAGTTAGTGATGCAGACGGTGTGATGTTAGTTAGAGCAAAGTTGGGAATATTCAATCCGGTTACTCAAAATGAAGATTGGTCAAAGTTATACGATGATGGTTCTAATGGGGATATGGTTGCAGGAGATGGGATATTTTCTCTACAGTTGTCAATTCGTAGTGGAATTCCAGATGGAACTCATACCCTATTCCTACAAGCATCCGATATCTACGGTGAAGCAACAGGGGAAGTACCAATTGTTGTAACACTAGAAGAAAAAGAGAATGTAATTGGTGATGGCGAGGGGATCTCTTCAACAGTTCTGATAATGGCTCTAGGAATCATTGCAATAATAGGTGCAGTTGTGGTGATGTTTGTGATGAGAAAAGAGGGAGGAGATGGTGACAAATCTAACCCAGGTGGCGACCGTTTCGGTTTCCAATGAATCAGCATCAAAATTAGCAAAGATTCAGGCCGACAACCGTTTATACCCCCTTCTAATCGGTCAACTACTACTGCGAGCGTAGTGTAGTGGTTATCACCGAGCGTTGCCAACGCTTGAACCCGGGTTCGAGTCCCGGCGCTCGCACCATTCTATTTTTATAGGCTCTCAGTACGCCGAATAGCCAATGAATGTAAGGCGATAGTGAGCGCTACGAAAGCCATCATCCAAGTGATTGAAATCACCATTCCTGCGTATGCCCATCCCAAACCAATATTGAGTGGAATTGCGATAAAGAGGCCAATTTTCAATGCAACTATTTTTGTTTCTACATTCTTTATTTGACCGAAAATAACAATCGTTGGTCCTACAGCAATTCCATGGATTGTAATCAACATTGCAACCATTTTGAATAAAGTCATATAGCCATTTGCAGCGAGTATAATGTGAATTAGAAATAAGGATACAAATAATGAGGCAGAAAGCAATATTCCACGCCAATAACTGCCTTTGCTAAACCACTCCATAACAGGGCCAATAGTTCTCTATCTAAAATATAGGCGAGAACTTCATATGTAGTCGTATGATAGAATAGTTATGCACCTATTATTCGTATGCGTTGGTAACTCATGCCGCTCTCAGATGGCAGAAGGATTAGCTCGTTCAATGGGACATATTGCAGACTCTGCAGGAACTCACCCCGCCTCGTCAACAATTGCTTCCAATGCCCAAAAATATCTTGAATCACGAGGAATTTCTACCAAGGGCATGACTCCAAAATCAGTTGATAACTTTTCATCTAGAGATTATGATTTGGTAATTTCAATGGGTTGTGGAGTCAATTGTCCATCGATGAAAATCGATGAGGACTGGGGGATAGAAGACCCTTATGGACAACAATATGAAGTCTACAAAACAACAGCTGAAGAAATAGAGCGTAGATTGAAATTATTAGAGCAATAATTATTTCTCAGACGAATCACTAACTGGTAAGTCACCTATACCGTCTAATTGGATGGATAGAACACTGATGGTTCTTTTTTTCCCATCATCATTTTCAATTTCTTCAGAACCACATTCAATATTTCTGATTATCATTTCTGGAGGTAGGCTTTGAGCAATAATTCCACTACGTCTTCTACATACTTCAGCAACATCAACTGCTCTACCAATCGTTGCACCCCTAGCAACAATATTCAGAGATCTATCACCAGCCTCCATTGCCATTACAACAGCTCGAACATATGCATGAAGCGGTTTTTTGCCGATAAAAATTGTCCGCCTGTCACTCATCTCTCATTCCGCCCATTAGTAGTAACACTATACAGGGTGATAAACTTTCAACATGATATTCAATATTTCAGAAATATTGTTCAACAATATTTGCATATTTCTCACCGCACAGGTTGAAGTATTACTCTCATCACGATTGGCTTATGGCAGAATCGCCAATAACCACGCATGACCCTAAGAGTGATGCGTCTGGGCCAGTTCAACCCTCTCCACAGCAGCAGAAGCAAATGGAACAAAATTACGCACAAATGAAGCGTAAAATGTCCATGCAAGAGATTGGAAGAAAAATCAAACATAAGATAATGGTATTATCTGGTAAAGGCGGGGTTGGCAAATCAACTGTTTCCACAGGATTAGCACTATCACTTGCTCAACAAGGGCACAAAGTAGGTATTTTGGATATCGATATCACTGGTCCAAATATCCCTAAAATGATGGGATTAGATAACCATAGACTTCATGTTGAAGAAGGTAGGATTCATCCTGCAAAAGGACATCTAGGTGTCAAGGTTATTTCTATGGCATTCTTATTGGATGACGCAGACACTCCTGTCGTTTGGCGAGGGCCAATCAAATTAGGAGCGATTCAACAATTCATTGGCGATGTTGAATGGGGAGAATTAGATTACCTCATTATCGATTTCCCTCCAGGTACTTCTGATGAGCCGTTGACAGTTTCTCAATCTCTACCAGATATAGACGGAATGGTAATCGTCACCACTCCTCAAGCGGTTGCTTTGTTAGATAGCAGAAAATCTATCACCTTTGCGGGATCACTCAAAGTTCCAGTAATTGGAGTAATTGAAAATATGTCTGGATATACGATAAATGGTGTAACTGCTGCAAATTCCTCTGTTGAAATCGCTGGACCTGGTGGGAAGAAAATAAAATCAACTTCTGATGAAAATGGAAATTTTTCTGTAACATTAGACATTTTCAAACAGGGAGGGGGAAAGTCAACAGCAGAAGATTTTGGCGTACCTTTCTTAGGTGCATTACCATTTGACCCAGGATTTGTTCGTGGAGGAGATGATGGTGTGCACAGAATCATTAGCGACCCAGAAGGTGCGAGTAGTGTTGCATTTGCAGAAGTTGTAAAAGCGGTACAAGCACAAATTTCGAGTGAAACATCATCATCATCATTGGAGATAATTTGAGGGAACAATATGGCAGAAATAATGCCAGATTTGATACGTATTGAAAGACGTGAATCAGATTTCCATTTAACATATGATAATGAGCAAGAGTTCTCAATTACATATCATGATTTACGCCATGCATGTCCCTGTGCTAATTGTGCACCGCTTAGAAATGAGGACGAATCAAGTTTAACTTTACGCAGCCAAGTTGAATCGTATAAAGAACACAAACCAAGCGTAAATCCTGTTGGGCATTATGCTCTAAATTTTATTTGGCAAAATGGTTGCTCTAATGGAATCTACCGTTTTGAGAGAATTTGGGCTTTAGCTAATCGTCGAGATCCAGATAATGGCAAACAATATGTGCATGGGGCATGGTAAGTCTTTGTTTCCATTTGAATTGTATTGATTTACAATATTGTCGTCAATCATTTGATTATCTAAACCCAACCCCATAGGGGTTGGAGGTTGAGCAATGGACGGAGTCTACTTGAGTTGGATGATTACTGCATTAGCACTTGGAGTAATTCTTTTGCCCTTCTTCAAACCCCCTTGGTTTGTAATCACAATACCAACATTTGTGGATTTTGTACGAAGATATTGGATTCACATTCTTATCGTATTCATGATTTACAATGCCAAAGATTTCCTCGACCAAATCGATAGAATTCTGATGGCTTCTGCAGGATTGGATATGACTCCATGGGTATATGCTATTGAAGGAAATATGGTACTGTGGGTTCAACAGAACTTTGAAAATGAATTATTGACAGTATTTTTGACACATTATTATGTAACAGGATTCATGTTCATCTGTTATGTTTCAATCTTTTATTTTGCATATTTTGATGATAGATGGATGGCCGATAGAATCACACTTTCCATCGCTTGGGTATATTTGTTGGCGATTCCATTTTACTTATTCTTCAATGTTAGAGTTACTGGTGATACGATTCCTGAAATGGAGACACTTGCATATTCATTAACGCCAGAAATTGCTGATTGGTTTAGAAGAATAGATCCATTTTCTAATGCAATGCCGAGTTTACACATTGGTGTACCATTTGCTGTGTGGCTATGTATTACTAGATTTGATGAAGATAGACGTTGGAATCGATACCGCCATCTTGTCTTGTCATATGTTTTGTTAACTTCATTTGCAATCGTATATCTAGGAATACATTGGATTCTAGATATTCTTGGTGGAATGCTTGTTGCAGTTGCAGCGGTCGGATTAGCAGATAGGACAGCAGGTCCGTGGTGGAGTGTTTTTGATGAGAGAACAATAAATGCTAGATTGGTTACAGTATTAACAAATCCAGGTAAAGCATGGTCTATTGTTGACCGTAAAATAAGGACTACTTTACAGCAATACAGAAGGCCAACGAGTAGGGAAACAGGTGCTCTTGCAATCATTGTGCTAATACTGACAACATCAATAATCACTTGGGATTTAACCCATCAATCATTGCCAGCAGGTGGAGTTGAGGCACCCCAAGGTGTTGAAGCAGTAGACGGCTGGATGGTGACAATGGACAATAGAACAGAAGGAGCATTATTGGTTGTTCACGATCTTTCAGCAGATTCTGCATCTGCGATAGACATTGTACAACCAATAATGGAATTAGATTCTCCTTATGCGATTTCAGATTCATTACTGGTGATGGCGAACAATACAATCCTAATGGCAGTTGATATCAATGCACCAGAAATAATTGTAATGAATGTGTCTGTTGATTCTCCTGAACAAATTCTCATTGCTAAGACGCCCTCAGGCCCTGCAATAATCATGCTTAAGAATGGACAAATTTCTGCCATCAACTTAGAAGGGGAACAAATATCTATGCCAACTCCTGAAATTGATAATATCAATACAGTAAGAACAGCGGGAAGTGAAATCGCTTATGTTACAAGTGATAATCCAACAACAGTATATGTTGCTAGAATCGGAACCTCTGGAGCAATTCAGATTGAAATTGATGCACAAGCAACTCATGAGCAAGATTTGGTTCTTGAATCATGGGGAACTCCAGTAAATATGAGTAATGCAAAAATTGTCGATTTGGCATTCAACTATGATCATATTGCTGCAACAGTGAATGTTACAGCAACTGACCGACTTGTTCTATTTGATAGGGACAGAGGAACACAATGGTTGGCAAGCGATGCAAAATATTCTGTCAAAGATCCTAGCATTGGCCATGGAATATTGGCATGGTCGGTGAAAGACCATCTCAATCCTACGAATCCACAAGAAAAATATCTAGATGGTGAAATATATTTTATGAATTTAGAACGAAATATTACAGAAACATTGACTTCAGATGAAATAGAACAGTGGGGTCCACATGTTTTAGAAAACCATTTGGTATATTTTGAAATGGATGATGAAGGAATAGTTACTATTGAAATTCATTCTTGGCAACCGGAGTTGAAATTATATTCTAATATTGTAATGCAGTTGGGCACATTAGCGGCACTCGTCTTGGTATTTATTCATGCATTTCAGCGTCAGTTAGAAGCAAAAACACTGAAAATTGAATAATTTCCCTATTGCAGGGTTTTATTTAGTTGAAACAATTTCTTTCATCCAAGGGAAAGAGGGATTGAAAAGTTTCGTATTCCCTAAGAGTTGAAAAAAATGTCTAACGAAAAATTGATTGAAAAAATGAATGATGCGCTTGCATTAGAATTACGAGCAATAAATATGTATGCACATTATAGTGCAACTGTAATGGGAATAAATCGTATGCAACTTGCACCGTATTTTTCAAAGGAAGTTTCTGAATCTATATCCCATGCCGACATTGTCCGAAGAGGCATTGTCAAATTAGGTGGAATTCCTGTTACAGAGAGAAATAACAAAGACATTGTCCACACAACTGATTACCAAGTGATGTTGAATGAGGCCTATGATACAGAAAAATTTGCAGCAAATGCTTACACAGCAGTAATGGATTTGTTAAAAGATGTAGGTGATAGAGATTTATTCGATGCTGTTGAACAAATTTGCATGATGGAATTACGAGCTCTTGAAGAACTACGTTTGCTAACTGCTTGAGATTCACTTAGGAATAGATAGCATTCTGTTTAGTGCTAATAGAGAACCTTCTTGAATATCATTTGGAACAATAATTTGATTTGGTTTTTCACCATTAACAATTCTTTCTAAGACATCCATTAGGTATGCTGGATGAATCATATACATTGTTGAACAAGGACAAATTTCAGGATCTAAGCATTCAATATGTTTGTCTGGATGTTCATCGGCTAATCTTGCCACCATGTTGATTTCGGTACCGATTGCTACTGCACTTCCGGGAGGAAGGTCGGCGACATAATTGCGAATAAATTGAGTTGAACCATTTGCATCAGCAACCTGTACTGATTCAATAGGTGATTCTGGATGAATAACAACATAGCCTTCTGGATATCGTTGTCTAAAACCTTCTATTTGTTCTACAGTAAATCTTGTGTGAACAGAACAAAAGCCATGCCACAATATTATCCGAGAACCTTTTACTTCTCCCATTGAACCGATATTTGGAATCCATGTTGGCATTTTGTCTGCCGCAATACCCATTGCAGTGCCAGTATTTCTGCCCAAGTGTTGGTCAGGGAAAAAAAGTACAGCTCCATCTTTACCAGCCCTTTCAAAGGCCCAATTCAAAACTCCCTTAGCATTGCTTGAGGTACAGACTATTCCGCCATGTCGGCCGACGAAATCTTTGAGGTCAGCACTAGAATTCATGTAGGTGACAGGAACCAAAAATGACTGTCCTTGTTCTGCAGGAGAGTCAGGATTATCTCTATTGATTGGATCGGATAATCCCGATTGTTGAAGTATCTCTTTCCAAGCAACATCGACTTCAGCAAAGGTTGCCATATCAGCCATAGAACATCCTGCTCTCATATTTGGCAATATTACAGTTTGTTCATCTGAAGTAAGGATGTCAGCAGATTCTGCCATGAAGTGTACTCCACAGAATACAATATATTTGGCAGTTGATTCAGCAGCCTTTTGACTCAGCATGAAAGAGTCACCTAAGAAATCTGCATGCATTACGATGCTGTCTCTTTGGTAGTGGTGTCCAAGAATCAATAGGTCATCGCCTAATTGTTGTTTTAATTGAATAATTCTTTCGGCAATATCCTGTTCTTCAGGAGACAAACTTGTGTCCATGAAATCCACGGAACACGCGGGTAGTGAGATTGTCATGTTGGCCTCAAGTTTAACGAATCGCTTGTCCCTTTTTAAGGCATTTATTTTACAGCGGATTGATAAGTAGCAAGCAATTCGCACAAATGATGGTCTTCATCCCTGATAAGCGTCTTCACCTCGGAGCCGAGGCGGAAGTTTGGTCGGGTTCATGGATGGGTCGCTCAGCGGTTTCAAAACAGAGGAGGAGCCGAGAATGGCGTCATCCAAATTTGGACAAGAGACTCGGTACTCGGAGAATGATTAGTGAAGCAAAAATCTTGATGAGATTACATAATGCAGGTATAGAAGTTCCACAAGTTTGGGATTTGGATATTTCGGGTGGACGATTAATTATTGAGAGGATGCCAGGTATTCCACTGATAGAAATTCTCAACGATGTAGAATCATCAGAAAAGTTGGTCATCACTGCATTACGAAGTACTGGTACAGCAATCCGCCTTCTTCATCGTCAAGCGATAACTCATGGTGATTTATCAAGCAATAATATTCTAATTGATGAACAAGGAAATGCGGTATTAATTGATTTTGGATTAGCCGCAATCGATTATGAAGTCGAACGCTTTGGTATTGATTTACATGTCATTGATGAGATACTGGGTGCCTCTCACCCAAATCATCATGGAGCAATAGATTTGGTATTATCTGCATATTTAGAAGAAGAAGAAAAACTTGGGATAGCAGCAGAACAAAGTGGAGGTTTAGTTCCTACCGCTAAAGAAGTTCTAAAGCGCTTTGAAAATGTTCGTAGCAGAGTTAGATATCACGGTTGATTTCTTTATGCGATGAAAGTTTCACCTATTTTCCATCCTAAGAAAGCAAGTATTGGACAAATTATCATCGTCGCTGCAACATAAATGATAGCAGATGATGTTTGTTGGTTTTGAAACATATTCAAAGTTTCAACTGAAAATGTAGACATTGTTGTGAATGCACCTAGAATTCCAGTTCCTAATATCAAAGCAGCATCCTGTGAGATCAAACCCTGGGTTAGAGCCACTGCAACAATCCCCAACAATAACGAACCAATCATATTGACACTGAGTGTTGCCCAAGGAAAGCCATCACTTGACAAATATATGCTAACACCATATCGAAGAGCAGCGCCAATTGCTCCTCCAAGAGCGACCAGTCCCAATTGTTGCATCATAACCCTCCTTCATACTCCCCCGCTTTGAAATCATCTCTTTATTTTATTATTCAGGCGGTGTAATCAATACCCTCCAGTCTTAGCCAAGACACATGGGGAAGAAGATTTGGTTCCTAACAGGCAACTTGGGTAAAGTCAAAGAAGCTCAACAACACCTTCACAAATTAGGTTATGAAGTAGAGCAATTGGTAATTGATGAAGAAATATCAGAACCACAATCAGATAATTTGCAGTCAGTAGCCCAAGCAAAAATCACTCAGGCATTACCATATCTCCCCAATGACGATGATATGCTATTGGTTGAAGATGCAGGTTTGTTTGTTGAACATCTAAATGGTTTTCCAGGAGTCTATTCAGCATATGTATTGAAGACAATTGGATGTAATGGAATATTGAAATTATTATCACATTTGGAAAGCGAAGATCCTGTAATGAATGGTCAGATGAGGAAAGCAGAGTTCCAATCGATTGCTGCTTTGTGGAATGGTGACAAAATAATATTCGGTAATGGAAAGTGTCCAGGTTGGATTTCACAACAAATTGATGGAGAAGGAGGGTTCGGGTTTGACCCAATTTTCATTCCTTTTGATTTAGATGTAATTGGAAATCCTCTCACAGCAGGTAATTATGGTGAAACTAGCACACATGGTGCTACCTTTGCCGCGGTTGAGTTAGAGAAAAAACAATTATTTTCACATCGAATGAGAGCATTAAATGAGATAATTTCACAACTTTAATTGAAAGCCACCGTAGGTGGATTTTCCCAGTCTAAGCATCAGCATCATAAGTCAAAACATTGTGCATTGTTTGATACGGATGGGTTTTGCACGTACTGTTGTCGGTCTATTATTTGCCTCAGTGTTGGTTTTTTACCTCACTTCAGTTGGCGAGTTAATCGATGAAGCGAAATGGGGTTTATTTGCATTAATGGCAGTGCTTGGCTTTGCTTGGGTTCAAATCGGGCAACGAGAAAAAGCAGCAAAATTGACTCCACGTAGAACAGTTCGACCAGCAAAAACCAATGTTGTTGAAGAGCAAGAAGAAGTTGAAGAAGAAAATAGCAATATTCCTGCTCCAGTAAAGGCTGGAAGTTCTGATGGTACAACTTTGAAAGAACGCAAGATGGCTAAAGTTCAGGCTGCAAATGCAGAAAAAGAAATTGCAATGGCAGAAGCACAAGCTGTGGAAGATGCTGATGATGTTGAAGTCACAGTTGAGATGGATGAAGTACATGTCGCTGATGAATTCGTTATCGAAGTGAGTCCAGAATCAGTTGAGAACGCTGATATTGAAGTAACAATAAATCAAAAGAGAATCG
Organism: Candidatus Poseidoniaceae archaeon; assembly: GCA_024958795.1. Classification (GTDB taxonomy): domain Archaea; phylum Thermoplasmatota; class Poseidoniia; order Poseidoniales; family Poseidoniaceae; genus MGIIa-L1. The sequence goes on from JANXHP010000074.1 coordinate 17,025, forward strand.
AACATGCTGAAACACGTCAGCGCATAGAAAAGCGCCGTCGCGGACATCTTGCAGATATCCGAGCATCAACTGCAAAAATGCATCAACAGAAAGATGCTGGTGAAGATTTAGTTGCTCTATTACAAACAGCAGGACATGGTCATTCTATTTTGGATGAGCCGTTAAACCCAGAACCGGGTCATGTATACGGTGCAACATTTATTCGTATAGATGAATCAAGAATACTCAAATTACGCACTGCACTTGATACTGGTTTTGAAGCAGTTGAAAAACCTGCAGAAGTAATTCCACAGTTGATTGGACTTGATGGAAATCCATTGCCACAATTATTGGGTCCAGACGGTAAACCACTTCCAATGCCATTACCTCTTCCAAATGCTAGTGAGGCTTTGGCGGCTATGAAAAGCGAAATGGATGAATGATTTTGACTCATTCCGGCTACAATTTGATAAGCCACATTAGTTTGATTGCAATTGATGAGCGAAGCATCATTCAGTAATGACAAGCAAATGGCATTGCTTGCTTTGGTATTGGTTGGAATTGCTCCCACAATTTCTATCCTCACAGGTTTTGGCCTAAAAGCAGGGGTAATTGCGATCTTTGTTTTCATCTTAATGAAGGTCTGGATATTCGGACTACCAACTTATTGGCATTTGAAAATTGATGGTCAGCCAATTAGCTGGTCTAAACCAGAAAATGGGGGATTTTTAGTCGCTACTGGCCTTGGATTAGGAATGGTCGTAGCAATTGTTGCAGCCTACTTATTGCTGGGAGAATTGATGATGGATGCAGATATGTTACATGCATTATTAGAACCAGTTGGATTAACAGTTGCTTGGAAATTTGGATTAGCAATTCTATATTGGGTATTCATTAATTCAGTATTGGAAGAATACGTTTTCCGTTGGTTTATCACAAGTAAGGCTGAAATATTACTCGGCGGAAAATGGAAGCCAGTATTTCTTTCAGCAGCAATCTTCACCTTGCATCATGCGATTGCATTATCCTTTTTCATTAGTCCTTTAGGCACTCTAATCGGTTCATGTGGTGTCTTTATTGGTGGATCTATTTTCTCTTGGGTTTATGTTACTTATCGCTCAGTCTGGGTGGCTTGGATTACCCATGCACTTGCTGATGTAGCAATTTTTGGGATAGCGTGGTATCTCATAATAGTCTAGATTTCAATTCTCTTTGCGATTGAAACAGTCAATTTGGCACTATCATTCAACAAAGATGGGATGTCCTCAATTTCTCTTTATATAGGGTAGGTGATAGAGTATTATTGCCCAAAGGGTTCGTGAGTCTCATGCAGTAAAATAACCACAATTGACAATTGCAAATCAGCGTTAGCGATTAGCTAATTGCTAAACAATTGAGGTTAGAAATACATGAAACATATGAGACATATAAGAAGAATGCACAATGGGAAGGACCGCCGTACTGGTCAGAAGATACGGAATAATAGGAATAGTGGTGGGCTTGCTGACCCCAGAGCAGAAGACACACGACAAAAGTGGGTAGAGAATAATCGCCAAAAGAAGGCAAACAAACTCTCTCGTGGCCCTTGTTGCAAAGATGCTGCAGCCCGTCTGGCTAAGAACGAGCAATTGTTATCTAAACTGAGATCTATGAAAATGGATCAAGTGTGGAACGATAATCGTGGTACCTTTGAACCTAAAGTCCCTCGAAGCTTCATTAGAGCTAACAGGCCACACTTACCTCACTTCCGTCAATACGTTAAGGCAATGAATTTGCCTTACAAGTTCTGAGTATAGAATCGTGCATTACGCCTTCGGGCGATTTTGGATAACTGCAGGGGCAGTTATCCCCTCTGTGCCTTGAGGCTAAACAAATGGAGGAGCCTCAATTTTCAAATGGAGCAGTTCTCCATCTCTTGTCTACTAGTTTCCATAGCAGTGCACTTGCTATTAGCAATAATAACGATACTGTAAGCATACCCATGAATCCTTGCTGAACAACAGACTGGTCGTAAATTTGTGCAGTTGCGGCCAGTCCATCTTGACTCGTTCTTTCCCACCAATTACCGTATAGTGAAACATCGCCTTGAGTAAAGGATAGTAGGAATAATGCCAGTAGTGGAATAACTGAACCGATCCAAAACCAAACCATTACCGATGCATCAAAAATTGCTCGGTTTGGCCTTAGTCCCATCAAGAAAGCAGTTAGAGCAACAATGTAAATTGAGTTAGCAAACATCACCACTATACTAGTAGGCAAGTTTGCCCATTCATCTAATCTCCAGGCCATTGTGACAATGAATATTAGAGAAATCCAAGATGTTGCTAAGAAATATACCACAACCTTTGCACGAATTAATTGTGGTACTCTAAGTGGTAGACCGTTCATAAAATCTGGAGAATCTAAGATGGTTAACCATGAATAAAAGTTGAAACCAAAGAATCCCAAAAATGGTGCATAGGATAGCAAATTAATGGGAATAGGCGCCTCTGCAAAGTCAACAAGCCATGCCATTCCCAATAATACTGCTAATGGAATTGAATAAGATACAGTCATCTTTTTGATTGCACCAGAACGGAATAAATCAACAAATTCTTTAGCGACAATTAATCTAAGTACACCTTTACCTAAGAATCCAAGACGATTGTAAATTGGACCTAGCAAATCTCCTCTTTCAACGACAGCCACATCAAAATCATCAGTGATCAAGGCACTTGCAATAAGTCCAATTACTACAGAAGCACCTAATCCAATTATTACGTAAGTGAAATTTTGTGTTGTTTGAGCTGCTAATCCCCATAGGAAATAATTTGCATCAACCTTTCCTAATCCTACTGCGATTCCGATTGCTACGATAATCACAGGACCAATTATCGTATATGGTCGTCCTCTCATCCATAGGGAACTGGCTAGGAATGAAACTGCAAGTCCTTGAGCAAGTGTTGTAATCATTGCAATCCATGTCCATGGTAAACTTGACCAAAGTAATGGGGTGTTAATCGATGTATAATTATCAATGATTATTCCAAGAGCCATTCCTGCAAGAACTGGTGTTAATATTAGCATTACATAGAATAGTAAATCCTTCATGAAATAAGCAAAATGTGCTACAGAGTTAGGAAGTGGTTGTAATGCAGGTGCAGCTAGTAAGAAATTCTTTGTTCCAGAACGATGCACAATAGCATCCTTGCCCATGAATGCAAATGTTCCCATTCCTAAACTGAACATTAACAATGGTAAATGAAGTGCAAATCTTAACTCGCCCCAAGTGAATGTTTTTTGTTCAATATTGGAAACTTGCGCTGCTGAATCACCGACTAAGAATTGTAATCCGATTGTAGTGACCATAGTAATTAGCGCTAACATTAATGGAAAAAGCATCATGTGTCGCCTATTTGCGAATTCTAAACTCTTCCTTTTTTCTTCTTTGAACATTACTAAAAATGTAGCTTTAAAGGCAGCAAATCCAGTAAGTGGCTCAAGTAATTTGGCTCCAAGATTTGTTGTTCCAAGTTTTATTGATTCAGAATATTCACTTTCACCCTCAACAAACTCAGCCCAATCTCGAGTAGTGAAGGTGGTTGACATTTTCATTCCTCCTCAGAATGTTTGACACCTTCGTCTTTGAATCTCTCCGCATCCTCAATTGAATGCCCTACTAAGCGTATGAATACATCTTCAAGAGTTTCGGATGAATCAACTTTCAATCCTTTAACAGTACCAGCAGCGAGAACCTTACCATTATTGATAATAGCCATACGATTACACATCCTCTCAGCCATTTCAAGAACGTGAGAGCATAGGAAAATCGTACCCCCATCCTTAACATGCTGCAGTAACCATTCTCTACATTTACGTTGATAAATCGGGTCAAGGTTTGCAAATGGTTCATCGAGGAAGAGCAATTTTGGTTTGTGAATGAATGCAGTTGCAAGCATTACTTTTTGACGCTGTCCTTTAGACAAGTCTTTGCACATTGTATCTCTTTTTTCTTCCATTCCAAACCAATCAAGCCAATATTCAACCTTTTCAGTAATATCGTCAACACCTCGTAATCTTGCAACGAATTCCAAGAATTCAGCAGGGGTTAAGAAAGAAGGTGGCGATTCTGATTCAGGAACAATACCAATGTTTGCTTTCAGTTTTTGCGGATTATCTCTAGCATTAACTCCAAGAACTTCAATAACGCCTTTACTTGCTCTTAATTGCCCCGTTAGTAGTTTGATAAATGTTGATTTTCCGGCACCATTTGGTCCAAAAACACCAAAGAATTCCCCAGCATGAACTTCAACATTTAG
>JANXHP010000053.1 GCA_024958795.1 Candidatus Poseidoniaceae archaeon
CTAAAATAAATGCTATAAGAATGCAAAGCATTCCAATAAAGGATGCTATATTAGTAATAGGTTCAAGGCTCGCCAAGGCGATTGTCGATTCAGTCATCGGATACTTGTGATAACCTCTTCTCAATTACTTTTGCGATTGAAAAATTACTCTCTAAGTCAATTATTGTACCTTCTGTATCAACCCAATAGGCTCGAACTGGCCCATCGTTAACATTTTCCAAGTGGTTAGCAATTACTGCATCTAACCGGTTATTCTTCAATGAATTAAGAGATGATTGAATTAATTCTTGTTTCGTATATCCTGATTCTAACTTAAATCCAATTTTTAAATCATTTACACATGATTTACTAATAATATCAATATGTTTCTTCGATTTTTGTAATTCAATAGAGAAATTATCTTTCCCCGATTTTATTTTATTTTCACTGGAATTGACCACAGTGTAGTCTAATACAGCTGCAGAAAATATCCACGCATGTGGCGGATTTTCACTTTGACTGATATTGACAAGTTCGGAAAGCATAGTTTCAGGTTCAGTACACTCTCTTATATCTTGAGAACTTAACACTGAATTAACAGATACTATGCCCCTCAAAATCGTCACCTTATGCCCCATTCTATAGAGATACTCAGCGATATCAAAGCCAGTTTTTCCAGTTGATGTGTTCTGAACCCACCTTACAGAATCTATTGCACTACGGGTTGCGCCTAAAGTTAAGGCAACTCGTTTCCTATTAGGTAGATTTGAATTAATTAAATGACAAAGTAATCCAATAATCTGTACTACATCTGGTTGTTTGCGTCGGCCTTCTTGTTCATCCCCCCAGAAAACATCGTGACCAAAATTTTCTAATTCTTCACATAGATCATCGGTTACAACATCTTTTGAAAGAGAATTGTGCATGCTTGGAATGAAAAGCATGGGTAAGTTACGCCCCCGTGCAGCACTTAGTGCCATCTGCATTGGCGTATCTAGTATACCATGTATATGACAACCAATTGTATGGCGCGTTGCTGGACATACTAATACTGCATCAACTACGTCAAGTTGAGACATATCCGCTTCCCAATCTGTAATGACTTGTGATTGACTTGCCCATTCAATCGCCAAAGGAGAAATGATTTCTTGAGCCGAGTGGGTCATGACAACAGTAATTTTTGCTCCATGGCGCCGTAATTCCCTGAGCAACCTAACACTATCAACAACTGCGATCCCTCCGCTAATAGCAACTAAAATGTGTTTATCAGAAAGTGCGTCGGATGCAACATCAACATCAATGTCACTAGTATCACTCATTATTGGATGCGATTTGGTGGTCTCCTTTACGGCTATCGGTTCCGCCAAACTGAATTAGGTGGGCTAATTCGAACACACATGGACGGGGACCTGGCAACCATTCAACGAGTTCATCGTAGTATGTCCAGCACTTTGCTATGGTTGACTCTCTTGTTTTTCTTTTTGCTTTTATCATTCTCATTAAACCTTGAAGGGGTATTATCACAGGTGGGGACGTTGATTTCAGTTCTAACATTGGCAGCTGGTATGACAATTTATTATGGCTTTTCAAGAAGGAAAATGTGGGCATACAGACTTGCTTTAGTTCATTGGTTATTCCTTATTCTAATTTGTTCTTTAATTACTATCATAGATTTGATTTCAGGTATTCAAGGTAATATCATGTCAGCAATAATGGCAGTTATGTTGATATTCATTATAATTGGAATGGTAAAAAGGTTTACAACTTTTTCAAACCCATTATTTATGGCATGGTATATTGGTCAATCAACTAATATCCTCGCGTCATCAAAGTTGCAATCGAATGAAATGATGGGTGCGTGTCCACACTGCTTATCGATACTTGCAGTCAAACCACTTGAGTTAAGTGGTGAAGATTTATGTCCGAATTGTGGAGAAAAACTTGTTTCAGATGAAGTAGTTTCAAAATTCTCTGGTGAAGAGGAATAACCCATCATCATTCAGATATGGTTAGATTCTTCCAGTATTCTTCTGGTACTTCTTGAGACAATCTAAGGGCACCCTCTGCGCCTAACATAACAGGGTCCTCTACAATGTGGACGGTGATGCCACCAAGGTCTGCGAGTCTTTCTTCAATTGATGCCCCTAATCCTCTAATTCCAGACCCACCACCTGCTAAGATGATGTTTTGTCTGAATCCATCATGGTATTCTGGATTAGAATCAGCAATAAGGGATTTCAAATTGTCAATTATTGGGTTAATAATCGATTCACAAGCACCAGAAATGCAGTCTGTAATATCTAATGACATTGCTTTTCCATCAATAGAGAAGTCAACTACAACTGGGTCCTTAGGTGGGGATGTATTTGTGAATGAAAATTGTTCTTTCCACCGCCTAGCCATATCCTTGGTAATCTGTGCGCCTACATATTTCCGTTGAATTGCCTCAATTAGATTTAGGTCTATGACATCTCCTGCCTGCTTGATATGTAATTGATCTTCAGGGCGGGGGATAGTTCCATACACCCTGCATATATCTGTTGTACCAGCGCCAATATCTACTACCATTGTGTGGTCTAACATATCAAGAGCATAAGCAACTGCAAATGGTTCCGAAATAATCATGCAAGCATTGACTGTGCCAGCTGCAGCATCAAAAATTGCTGTTTTGTCAACGTGACTGGCTTCTGCTGGCGCTCCTATTACCGCAACAACTCTGTCATAATCTTCCGGGTCTGCAAGATTCATCATATGGTTAATGAAGTGGGCAATGAATTTCTTGTCTTCAGGTGTATCCTTGATTACTCCGTGTTCAAGGGGTCGATAAAGGTCTAATGCCAACCGATTTTTGAGTGCCTCTTCTCCAAATAGAACATCCCTCCGAAGGAAATTCTTTGCAATTGAATCCTTTGGCGTTCCTATCACAGTTAGAACCTGTTCTTTGTGTTTATCATTCGAAACCATGACCGACCTAAACGTACCTAAGTCAACACCGATGTATAGAGTATCTTTCGCCATTGTAACTACCGTTATCCCTGCTCCGCAGGGGACGGTATATCAATAATCCCTATCATTTGTTGATAAATCCTGTTGATTTATAGCCACATCTCACAGCCATCACAATACCAAGCACTATGTTGAGTATAGAGGGGTGCACCTTTACCACAACCTGTGCACTCTTTGGTTACACCCTCACCAAATAATGTGATGATAATCTCAATATGTCTATCTTCTGTAATTCCTAGATGTTGCCTCATTGCCCAAAGGAGTTGGTCTTCACTCGGTGTGATAACACCATCTGAAAGAACTAATTCAACCGCGGTTTGGTAATCTGATTCTATGCCAACTGATGTAGGGTCAAGGACAACACCATCTTTTTCAGCAACCATATCTTTCCCACCAGGGTCGTCTATAAAGAGCACAAGGGAAGAAGGATTTAGACTGCTATCTCTCAATTCAAAAGTTACCACATTATCATCATTATTAGCATATACAAACTTACTTTCTTTATTTATTATTGATGCGATGTTACGTGCAGTGTCAGCAATTGTTCTTCCACGTCTCCATCCATTCTCGGAATCTTCGTTTAGTAAGTAAAATTCTGTCCCTTTTCCAGGGTATTCAATTCTGACCTCCTCACCACCGTCAAAATCGTTACTCATTAGAGTCAATTTACCAACTTCTGTGTCTAGAATATTGTCATCTTCATCAAAACTAACAATAAGTGGTTTACGTTCTTCTTCTGCAACATTAAAATGACCGTGCATTCCTTCAATCCATTTATCTTGCAAACGTGTTAAACCTTGTTCTTGTTCCCTCGTTAAGTCTTCATCAATACCTAATACTCTAGATAATCCTGTACCTGATTCCATTTCTTGTTTAAATTCTTCAATCAATTTAGCTTCGGTTCTGACCGAGTCATGAGTGCGGGTTTTTCTAGATGATTGATTATTCGGATCCGCCCACTCATATTGACATCGGTCACAACTCAAATATCCTGGGATTGATGAAGAAGTACTGCCGCCACCACAACGAGGGCAATCCCCATCTTCTATTGAAGTCAAATTTTCCTTAGCTTCACCTAGCCCTTTGGTCCCTTTGACAGGCTTCTTGCGGAATGCCATCAAAACCTTGTGAAACCCCATGGGTGATATGGGTTGTGTTGTATAGTTGAAAGGAACGCTGGTAGAACAATGTGTTGTTCCAAACCGGCGCGGTTATCAATAAGGCGCGAGTCGGCCCGTTTGATGCTACGAGAGTGTGAACTACATGGTACCTTTGAAGGAGAACTTTGCCCTGCCTGCAATAGCGAGGGAAAATTCATTATGAATGGAAACGAGAGAGACCAAATAGCTCGTAGAATGGCTGGGATTCTACGTCATTTTCCTGAAAAATTCGATTTAGAAATGGACATAAATGGGTGGGTTAGCATTCGAGATTTATCTAATGCTATTGCACGGAAAGATAAACGGAAGCATTGGCTAAGAGACCGCCACATTCAAGCAATAGTTGACACTGACCCTAAAGGTCGTTACGAGATAAGAGGAGGTAATGTAAGAGCAACTTATGCACACACCGTTGAAATTGAACTTGACTTGCCAACAGACAATATTCCGGAATTATTGTACTATCCGGTATCCCGTGATGAACTAGACATCCACCTCGAAGGTGGTATCCATCCTGGTGGGAGGAAATGGGTACATCTTTCTAAGACTAT
>JANXHP010000087.1 GCA_024958795.1 Candidatus Poseidoniaceae archaeon
TAAAACAGTCCATGCAGTTTTTGAATCACCGCGTGGAACAGCTTGTGGGAATAATGGCTCGTAAGCCTTACCGACCAATTCACTGCCCGGGGATTCCTCTATGATATCCGCATGATGGCGTAGTACTTCTTTCATCAAATCTTTAGCCAAAATCAACTCTTCTCCAATTGCAGCACCACCAGCACCCTGCCAGTTTTCAGCATCTGCTGTAATCTTGACACGAACATAGGTTACTTCTGGCCCAACTGCCAATCCTACATTTCCTGGAAGAGTCCATGGTGTTGTAGTCCAAGCAAGAATTGATGCATCTTCATCAACCAATTTGAACTTAATATAAACTGAAGGTTCCTCAACTTCTTTGTATCCTTGAGCGACTTCGTGGGAAGAATAAGAAGTTCCTGTTTGAGGACAATAAGGCAAAACTTTGTGTCCTCGATAAAGCAAATCCTTACTGAACATTTGCTTTAATGCCCACCAGCAGGATTCAACATAATTGTTATCCAGTGTCACATATGGATTATCTAAGTCAACCCAATATGCCATACGCTCAGTCATCTCTCTCCACGATTCTTCGTAAGTCCAAACAGATTCACGACAAGCCTGATTAAATTCTTTCATTCCAAACTCTTCAATCTGTTCATTACTCAACAAATCTAATCTTTTTTGAACTTCAATTTCAACTGGTAGCCCATGAGTATCCCATCCACCTTTTCTTTCAACAAGAAAACCTTCCATTGCCTTCCAACGGCATACTAAATCCTTGAAAGTTCGAGCGACTACGTGATGTATTCCTGGTTTCCCATTTGCAGTTGGTGGACCTTCTAAGAAAATGAAAGGTGCACCAGAGCGACGAGAGTCAATGCTGGATTGAAATGCTTTTTCTTGTTTCCAAGTTTCCAATAGTGCTGTTTCAAGCGCGACGGCATCCAAATCACCAGCAGCATTTGGTTGAGCCATGCTTGGGCCACTTTGGTTTTTGACTTGAACTTCTCCCTACGGGAGACATCGCAATTGTGCCATTTACCACCAATGTATCAATGGCCAAAATAACAAATTAGCCATCTTCAATCGAACATTTGTAAAATATCGGAAAATAGGTCACGAGCATTTCCTTGTGAGCGTTGAACCAATCTCTTGACAATTAATTCTGGTGTTGAGCGGGCCAAGTGATTTCTTTTTGGAGTCCTATCAACGATTAATTCCATGTCCTCATCTAATCCACTCGCTTCAATTCCATCAACTCGTAAATCATCTCGGCCACTGGCTTTGATTATTGATGGTGCAAGATGTGTTACCAGCATCATGGTAGTTTGTGGTTGTGATTCTGCAGCCAATAGCATTCCAGCGATAATTCTAGCACCTGCTCCTGGCTCGGTTATCGCTTCTAATTCATCAGCAAGAATCAGTTTTGCAGAAGGATTTGAAACAACTTCCGCTAATTCAACCAAAGTCTGTTCAAGAGCACCTGCACTTTGTGTTCCACCAGCCTTGGCTAAGATGTGAAGAGACTCAACAAGACCAACTCTAGCACTCTTGGCTGGAACTGGTAGTCCCATATGTGTGAGAATACTAACATGAGCGAGCAATTCTAACAGAGTAGTTTTGCCACCTGAATTTGCACCGGTTAGTAATGCTAAAGATTGCTTGTCTAAATCGTCAGCCGCATGACCAAGCCCATATGTCACTGGATCTGCTTGACAACCCAATAGAAGATGACGGCCTTCCTCAATATAGATTCCATTGTCAACAATTTCTGCAATTGTACAATCATTATTTTGCGCCCACTTAGCTATTGCCAACCATTGGTCAAACTCAATCAGTTCGCGTATTGCATCTTCACAGTGACTCTTTAGAGGACCTAATTTAGAAGCTAAATTGTAGATATGCTGTGCTTTATCAGTAACTAATCTTGATTCTAATTGTCCATCGATTTTATCAATTGCGGAACGATTGATTTTTGCAGGCCAATCCTTGTTGAACAAATCTATTGGACTGCGACATCCTGTCCCCTCAAGAAATTCATTCAATTCTGTCTTTGCTTTTTCCATTGCATCAGAAATCACCATGCTGGTCGCATCACGAATCTTTCTTTGAAATGCTGAACCATCCGATAGCGCCTCTAGCAATTCTGCACCAGAGAGAGCCATTTTTGCGTCATTCATTGAAGTCTCAACTTCTAAATTGACCTTTTCACATAATGATTTTACTTCACCCCAAAGCAAATCTTTGACCTCAGCTATCTTTTCAATGTCGCCTTCATTATCTATTTCATCAAGCAAATCTGGTAATACATTAAGACCTTCGACAGAAGAGAAAAGTGCATCTATGAATGGATGGAAGTCTTCATCTATTGACTGTAATTCAACAATTTCTCTAACAACTTGTAGTGCCCGTTTATTGTGTTGAAACCAATCGAGAGTTTTTTCAGGAATTATCAATTCCTCATCTGGATTATTGGCAAGGACCAGCCAACCATCTGGCGTATCTGCAGGGGCGCCTCCTCCAATCCATGTTATTGATTTGAATACAGTATAATCCTTCCAAGTTTCTTCTGCACTCGGTGTTAGAACCCTACACCATTTCTTTAGATGTTCAAGCGGTTGCTTTGAGACCACTACGCGCTCATATCTATTGTTAGGAGTACGTGTAATAGCAAGTGATTTCCATGACTGAGAGAATGTCTCAACCAGTTCGGGGTGGGTTGATGCGAAATCAAGAGAAAGAAGCGATTTCTTTCTGCGTTCGCTTGGGTCTGCAACTGGGGTTAGCAATTGCATTCTATCTCTGCTTGCTTGGCAAGAAGCATAAGTGCTGATGCTGGCCAGCAATTGTTTGTGAATACGAATTGATTCTTTGGTAGCAAGAAATGTTCCACTATCTCCTGAAACTGCTCGAGCAAGCGACAATGCACGTTTAGGAGATAGTCCATCAATCTCTGCAATCCTTGCTAAATCTCCACCTTTAAGAGATGCAAATGCCAATTCTTCAGAACCAAAATGATCGGTTAATTTTTGAGCTAAGTTTTTTCCTACGCCTGGTAGAGTACTCAAGACCATACTCATCATGGTTTGCCAACCGTTTAAGAGAATAGCGCACAGTAAACTGCAATAAACGCAAACTGAACTATGAACAGAGTCTGGGAATGGAAAATATCATACTACGTGCACGCTTGGAGAAAGCATGGCTAAGTTATATTGGCGAATAAAGAAAAATGGTAAATGGAACTGGGTTGCACTAGATGATGAAAATACCCATCAGGTCGATAATTTACTCCTCTATATGGAAGGCGACTGTGAGTGTCAAGACTGTGAATAATTTGAACAGAGTCTGGGGGTTCCAAAGAGGACTAACAAGTTCGCTGCCCTTCTTCACCATATTCGTGTATTGGCGCTTGGAATAACTGTTCACAAGTTCTGTCTACTATCGGAAGAGTCAATGTTGCAGTTGACCAATCTATTGAGTATGAACCTACACTGGAAGGACTTGGAACATAGTCTGAACCGGTTTGAGTCATCGTAATGTGAATTGATTCTCCTGCTTCTAAGAAAATATCCATTGGCATGAATTCCATTAGACCGGTGACTGGAACAAATGGTATCAGATGTTCTTGTCCATCACGTCCTCCAGCATGGAATCTATAATCCATTACCGCATGACCAAGATGCATTCCTGAATCATCAGTCATTTCCAAATAACCATGTGCACCATTTGTTGTATGTGGTGCTACAGCCATATGGAAAGTAGGCATTCCGGCGATATATGTGTCATTTTCAAATGGACCATATGTCATCATGATTGAATTAGTTCCTGTAATAGATGCGCCTGATGGTGATAAGTCTTCAGCAGCAATCTCAAGATATTCGGTATCTGCTGCTGGATAGGATGTCTCAAATCTCCATCCACCGCGGTTATCTTGCATCTCAACACCTAAAGTCGGTGCTCTTCCTTCACCTTTCAAATACCAATCAAACCAATATAGCATTTCATCAGCCCAATCCCATCTTAATGTGTATGGATAAGCTTCTGCTCCTTCACCTGGTGAAAGGTCTGCATGGTCAGGACGGTCAGGATAATTATGATTCCATTGACCGGCTAGAGTTTTGATTTCAATTCCTGCTTCTTCAACAATTTGATGGGTTGGGAATGCCATATGTGGGTCAACATTCCAATCCTGCATTCCCTGTATAATGTATACTGAACCGTTGTAATTTTCTAATACACGATCTAAGAATGAACGTTCAGTCCAATAGGTATTACCAGCATAATCGACCATTCCTCCACTCAAATATGCCGCTGGGCCCATTGCATATCCTTGCATATAGCCCTCACACATATTTTGTGAATCTTCAGTATCTCCATCAACTCCAAATGAGCCATAAACACCATTGTGCATTATCATTCCACGTGCTTCCATGCTTCCATTTCTCCACATTAAATCGTGAACTCCAATCAATCCAGACATAGGAACAATGGTTGCTAGATATTCATTCTCAAAGGTTGCTGCTTGCCAAGGAGTTGAACCATCATACGACTTTCCAATAATTCCAACTTTACCATTTGACCAAGGTTGAGAACCTAGCCAAGTAACAGCAGCATCAATTCCACGTTGCTCATCAGTTCCCATTAGGTCCATACAATGATTTGATTCACCTGTACCAAAAACAGAAACTTGGGCTACACCATATCCATGTGGAACATAATTCTCAATTAGGAATCTACCCAATCTATCAGCAGGCGTTAATGCATCGACATCACCATCTGAATAATATGGTCCAATCTCTGAAATAACTGGAACATGACAATCATCAGGAAGTTCATCACTTTCCCAATCACAGCCTTCGATAACAGGTAGCCAAAGCCCTAAATGAACTTCTGCAGAACCTGTAACACCGGCACCACCATCAGCCAAATTGATTGAGGGAACTGGTACAAATACTGAACGAACTTCATCGATTTCAAGTGTTCCATTGACGGTTACTCTTGAAAAATCTGCATTGACTGAATATTCAATATCAGAGCGTTGCCAAGGTTCAGGATATTCATCGTATTCACTCTCAATTTCCTCATTTTCAACAACATCATTGCCAAAACAACCAGCGAACATGCTGCTAATAAATAGCAATGTGATGAGCAATGGTCGCTTGTCCATGCCCTTCGGGCATCTTCAATCAGTTTTGAATTAGTGGGTTGGTTGGACCAACGATTATTCAGAGAGTCCAACCGATTTTGCAGCATTATCTTCAGCTTCAATTTGCGCACGAACTTCATCCATGTCAATCTCGCCTAACTTAACTACTAATTCTCTCAAATCCTTCTCAGGTAGTGCACCAGGCATCATGAAAACACCGATACCTTCCTTGAATGCGATAGTGGTTGGAATAGAACGGATTGAAAATGATTGTGATAATGCTTGTTCTTGTTCAGTATCAATTTTTGCAAAAACAACATCTGGGTGATCTTCTGATACACGCTTGAAGACTGGTGCATATGCCTTACAAGGACCACACCATTCTGCCCAGAAATCTAGGATTACAATCTCATTATCGTCAATTATTCC
>JANXHP010000092.1 GCA_024958795.1 Candidatus Poseidoniaceae archaeon
ATATTGTGCAGGTTGACCATTGATGTCAAGCCAAGGGTGAGTTTGGTTTAATTCAACAGTAGGGGAGATATACAGACGCACTATTGATGCTGGGATTGAAGGAATAGGTCCAGCACCTGGAACACCGTATAGATAGGAATAACCATAGAAGAATATCAAACAATCTCTATCATCAAAATCAGCAATATCATTATTTCCACTTGAACTACAATTCATTCCATGCCCATCTTCTTCAACCACCCATCCTGCTTGTTCAAATGGAGTTGTATTATATCTCATACTAGCTTGTGCATAATATAGCATTTCATCTAGGGCAAGAATGTCAATATTACCATCAGGTTGTCTTGTTATTTTATCAGGTACATTCTCAGCATGAATGTTCATTTCATTTCTAAATTCATCTATTGCAGCGAAAACTGTAGGGTCTGCCACATCTCCCTCAAGTAATAATACGGCAGGTTCACCTTCGTCTGCAAATCTAATTGTCAATTCATTGACTCCAAAGGCAAAATCAGAACTTTCATCTAGGAAATCTTCAACAGCAAAATCTCCTTCTAAATTAGTCATTCCAACTGCAGCTGGAATTGTTACTAAGAGTGCTAAAAAGGCGATTACAACAGCATTTTTCCGAACACCACTTCCCGAAGCGACCAATTTTAAAATCTTCTCAGTGGATTTATTTTTGCGTGAGTGTACAGTGCTTGTATCAACACCGCGCCTTTCCATCCATTCATCTAGGCTAAGACGAATTAATGGAACCCAAATTCCAGTCAATAGGAATGCAGCAAATATTCCCAATGCTGCTTCAATTCCAAATGAACGTAATGCGGCAATATCACTGAATAGATTAGCTGCAAAAGCAGCCATTGTCGTTAGTGAAGTTAGCATGATTGCACGCCCCACTCTTGTCAGAGTTGTTGTCGCTGCTGATTCAGCAGATCTGCCAGCATTTCTCTCCTCTTTGTAACGATGTAAGGCGTGCAGTGAATCATCAATTCCCAAAGCAAGAACCAATATTGGCAGCAGATTAGAAAATTGTGAACGGGCTATTATTGTCCAGCCAAACATCTGTGTAAATGCG
Source organism: Candidatus Poseidoniaceae archaeon (assembly GCA_024958795.1). Classification (GTDB taxonomy): domain Archaea; phylum Thermoplasmatota; class Poseidoniia; order Poseidoniales; family Poseidoniaceae; genus MGIIa-L1. Next base: position 1,082 of record JANXHP010000092.1, read on the forward strand.
GCAAAGTGCCCAATTAGACCTTGCATCCACAGCAGTGCAGCACCTAATGAAAACAAGACGATCAATACATCAGACCATCTTCTCAAACTGATGAACAATAATCCAGCAATTACCAAACCCATCAACAGAATTAAGCCACCACTTTCTTGTAATTCTCGATTAACTTCAACATTTACTCCTTGTCCTACTAATAGGGTGATAGTAGTTCTATCATGGCTTCTTAATTGCCCTTCTAAATCCATGTAAGACCATTCGGTAGAACAGCCAGCACCCGCTTCAGTCATCTCTATACAAGTCTCAGAATCATATTGAGGGGGATTGAGAACGAGGTTGCCATTTGCGACTCTATAACCGCCAATTATCACTCCTTCATCAGAGAATTCGATGTCTTTTTCTTGGTGGGAATCCTTCCATGTTAATTCCCAACCCATCTCTTCAAGAATTCCTCTATCAAATTGAATCAATAACCATGTAGCGCTTGCAGACCATCTTCCTTTACCGAATTGATGTGACTCCCATTCTCCATTTTCAGATAATTGGCCACCTATTGGGCCTGTGATATTTGATGTTGAATCAGCAACAAACCCTCTGTCTAATGACAACCATCTCAAGAAATAATTTTGACTAACTTCAGCCATTCTTGCAGAAGCTAAATCTATATGTTCTTGAGTTATATTTGCATCATCGAATAAGAGACATTCTAAGTCTCCACAATCGCTCCAATTAGTAGCTGCAGGAATTGATGCTCCAAATGGTGAAAGCGCTTCTTGAGTAAGTATTGAAGTTCCATTCATAAAACCTCTAAAGTGGTCCGGTAAAGACATACTACCATTGGTCTGTAAACCGGTTACATCGCTGATGAATGGCTTTAGTGCAGGTGCTAGAGGATGAGATTCAATCACTTGTCTTTTGGCATCAATTTCTCTCAATAGTTCAAGATTTAGGATGCCAGCAGATGGCTGATCAATCCCTTGCCATTCATCACCAGCAGCGACCATTTGTTGTACAGATGGAAGGGCGGAATAATCTGGTGTTCCATCAGATAATAACGGAACAGATTGCCATTCATCTATTGGAGGAATGTATTGTGGGTCTCTGGCAGAAACCATGAATCCTAGTATAATTTCAGCATTACTAAATTCCTCATTGATAATCTCTTGAGCAGTTAATTCAGGTGAATCCATTTCATATGATTCCATATCTATTGGTTGTAATGCAGTTAATGCCCCAGGTATCATCAGTACCGTAAGCAGGAATACGGCAATGTGGACCTTACGGCGACGAGGTATTAGCCATTGAGAAACCTCGTCAAAGGTGATGCCCATAACCGGTGGGCATCCTCTCTCATTCTTCAAACCATGTTATTGAAGAAATATTTACAACCAGTGAATTAAAATCAAATGCAGGACAGCCGCCAACATGGCAATAATGATTATTCTCAATCAACAACCATATGATGGAACAGATGTAACTTGGAACGCTTTACGACTTGCTAAGCAATTAGTTAGTGATGGTGAAGAGGTTAGGTTATTTTTGATGAATGACAGTGTCGATTTAGCACGTGATGGAATTGAACCTCCTGCCGGAGTTGAAGACATGGTTCAAATGACTAAGGATTTGATTGCCAGTGGCGTAGTTGTCAAGGTCTGCGGAACTTGTCAGCAACGATGCGGTATTGCTGTTGGACAGCCATATTATGAAGAAGCCAATTACTCTACAATGGCTGAATGTTCAGAATGGGTTAGGGATAGTGAAAAAGTCCTTACTTTCTAAATCCCAGTAGTTTTTTTGTCGTCGGAACTATTTTGAACTGAACCACTTATGGGAACATGGTGGAATAATGAATACTAAGATGATAACCGCGGCTCTCGTTGCCTTAACAATGATGATTATGGCAACCTCGCCGCTCTTGAACAATACAAATGAATTGCAACCGAATGCCCTAGTTAAATTTGAGCATGGTGGCGACATAGCCAATGGAACAGCCATACTCAGTGGAACATTGACTTGGCAAGATGATGCTTGGAATGCTTCATGGATTTGTAACGGTGGCCTTTCTCTAGTTACACCTTCCGATTGGAATAATTTCATAGCATCGGGAGAATATGATCCACATAATTACACCTCGTGGTCAATTGGACTGACTGGTGCTGGTTCATATTATACTGAAAATGCTCCAGAAGGCGAGTGGGTAGTTACTGCAGGATTAGGCTGTGAGGATGACGCGGGTGTACCTCGCGCTGCAGGTGGGCAATTTGGAGATGTCCATGAAAACCCACCTACTGTTAACTTGACCAATGGTACAACTGTTGCCGATGTCGATTTCACACTTATTGAGTTCGGCGGCGAAGGCCCTTCTGTTCAAGATTTAATGGATATGCTTGACACAGATGGCGATGGGGTTCTAAGTCTTGAAGAACTAATTGATGGTATTAATGGCTTCAACGCCGAAGATGGTGAGCCACCACTTTCCGAAGAAGATGAAGGATACATTGGGATTGCATTCAATGAATCAGATACTGACGGAAATGGATTCCTAGACGTTGACGAACTAGGATATTTCTTTGAGTTGATGGAAGATAACGGGGACATTACCTTCGTTTGTGGCGATGGCACAGAAATTCCATTTGAATTGGTTAATGACGGTACGGAAGATTGTGCCGATGGTTCTGATGAACCTCAGGATTTCGATTCCGATGGCGAAACCGATAATTGGTTTGATTGCGCAGATGGTACAACAGTTTCCATGGATGTTGTTAATGACGGAACTTGGGATTGTCCTGACGGTGAAGATGAAGGTGAAGGTGGCGAAGAAGAGTTCGAACCAGATTGTATTCCATCAAGTATGAATATGCAACTGAAATCTGATGGCGCAGGTGGCATATACTTTGAGATAGATAATGCCTGTACTTTAAGTGCAGCTGATTCTTCTACTATGCGTGACATGTTTGACATGTATATTGGCAATGGTGATGGAGTTCTTAACGAATCTGAGGCAGATAGTGCCATTGATATGATGATGTACGATTCAGCAGCATCGCAAGCAAGCGAGGAGGAAAGCGAGGAGGATGGAGATTGGACCATTGATGGAACATTGGTTGAAATGACTGAAACTGTAACCTACATAGGTCTAGCAGATCCATCCGTACCAATTTCAATGTCTATGACAATGAGTACAGAATCAATTCCTTGGGATGGTACATCCGGTTCCCACACAGTAATGTTCGTAGAAGATTCCGATTATGTTGATGATAATCCAGATGATGAGTGTATGATTGGACAGGCAGTATCCAATAGTGATTTTGTGCCAACTTCAATAGTATTAACACCTGCAACTCAATTTACAATTACTGATGATGGAAGTGGAAATTGGGAAGTTGAAGAAATACCTGATTCTGTTACTGGAGAATGTGATAGTAGGCCAGAAACTGCGACCATGGTATTTGACTCAGTTGGAGGAGATCCTGTTGACACAGAACCAACTTGTGCATACACTTGGACTGCAGCGACCGATACCTCTTGGGAAACTGAGACTGGAATCACATTGGGTCCTGATGGTGATGAAACAATGACCTTTGAACCAGGTAGTTACATGATTGCCGTTCAATGTACAGATGCTGAAAATGATGTAATCAATGCAGCATGGTCAAATGCTGATGGAACTCTAAGTGCTTCTGAAACTGGAAATGGAACTGTATTTGGATGGGTTCAATTCACTATCCCTGATGGTGTTACTGGAACAATGGATATTGATTATGAGTGGGACTCCACAAGTTTCGGAAGCAACGGAACAATCACTTTTGATTTCGCTAGCAATGCATCAGCAGACCCTGATGATGAAATTGTTGGAACCGGTGGCGGACTTCCTGGATTCACCAGCGTTCTAGCAATAACCGCGCTACTTGGTGCAGCGATGATTTCAACCCGTCGTAAGGACTGAAATTCAGAACTGCGATCGATGTTGCCGGCATTGCTAACAGCTGTGCCTTTAGATTGTTTATACATTGTAGAATTAATTGTTCTTGGATGAAATACACAGTAATTAGTGATGAGAGATTAGAGCCAAGAGATCTTGGAATTGTAAACATGGCAATATTGGATGAAAACACTGGGTTAATTGCCAAGGTATCAAAATTTATTGCACAAGGATGGAAACCAATGGGCGGAGTTTCATTTGGTGCGGGAAACTACCTACAAGCAATGATTTGCGTAGATGAAGAAGAATGAAATGAAAATATAGGTGCGGGAGGCAGGATTCGAACCTGCGAATCAATAAGAAATGGGACCTAAACCCACCGCCGTTGACCAAGCTGGGCGACCCCCGCGCAATCTCAATGCGGTAGCCAATCACTTTTGAATAAAGCGCTTCAATAATTTCTGCGTATTGTTAAGCGGAATTTCTATTTCCTCCTAACATTTTCAATACCGGTTCTACAATATTTTTGGTCTACGTAATATTAGAACTCGAATCATATACGCAAACAGACTTTGTTCATTTAGTTTAGAAGGAACTCTATGGACATATTTTTCGTGAAGTTTAGGTAAATCACTCCAATGCGCTCGAGGTTCTTCATGATGCGCTGTATGGTATCCAATATTGAGCCAGATGAGATTTACCATTCCCGTAAAGTTGCGTGAGAATACAAGCGTATCATCAGTAGGAGCATCAGGGCCAGTTCCAGGTTGAGCACCTGCGTGCTGTAGATAATTTGCAGCCAATAGCCAATGTAAACCAAACATTTGAGGAATAATAACGAGAATAAGCCAAGAGTTGAGATCAATAATTGCAAGTATGGAAGATACTAAAATAATAGAAATGAATTCAATAAGAGGCCAAAAATCACTTTGAGATAAGCGTTTTTTTGCATATTTTGATAGTGTTGGGATAAGTACTAAAAGGGCTTGAAAAGGGTGCAAAATATAACCTACAATGTGGTTATGATTTCCTCCAAATCGGTATGTTCTTGTTTCGTCCTGAGGGCCATGATTGTAACGATGATGATTGCCAATATGTGATGGGAAAAATACGTATGAAGGGGTGGCTTGTATGATGCTAAGATACAAGTCAGTAATTCTGTTTAGAGGCTTCCAACGCCACATTCTTAGGTGAGTATGATTATGTTGAGTAACTGCTAATCCAACCGATAGTAACAATACGATGGCATAGATATACCACTGGATTCCGTGAATCCATTGCCATGCAATTAATGCAGGATATACAACCATGTAGAGTAGTGATTGTAAGTCTGCTTTGCGCAGAAGCATACTCAGTTCTCCATTCCCAACTCAGTACGAATATTTTCAAGATGTGCATGTACATGTTCAACAAAGAATCCATGCATCAAAAATCTGTATGAGAGGCCTGTTGGACCAACTAATATCATAGGAAAACGATTGTATGCAATATCAGCGAAATGCGTTGCTCCGACGATATCATCAATCAATAGGCCAACAGAATGATCGAATTGGAATGAATTAATTGCAGCCTCATATTCCTTAGAAGTTAGCCATAAACAAAATGAAGTCTTAAACAATTCATGAGCGGTCTCAAAATCAAGAATCTGAGTCCATTTCTTGCGATGCATACCATATTCAACTCGAACAGGATTCCAATTATTCCAAGATAATTTTTCGTCCTCTATAGGCCAAAGTTCTCTACTTGGATTCTGTAAGTCTCGCATTGTCATTAATACTCCTTGGTCATGGTGAACAAATGTTTGAACCATTAAATCACGAATCATCTTTGGATAGATTAATACTGGTTCTACCTCATCTTGTCCAGAGTTATCGATTACGAAATTTAACAAATTACTTTCAGCTTGGAAGTGTCTTAGAATTAAAATATTGGCTTCTGGGCGAACAAAATATTTCATGAAAAAGCAAATTTGCCATTGAAGGAAACGATGTGCGCGCCACTGAATTGGTAATAATCGCTTGATGTAATAAGTAATATGAAGGGTGATAGTAAGCATTATCTTCAATGTAGGTAATACGATTATTCTAAGGGGATTTTGTAAATCTTTAATCCAGTATTCCTTCGCTTTAGGGTCTAATGGAAGACTCTGGTCTCCAGAAAGCGCATCAGATAACGATGCAGGCATCCTACCATGATTTCTTGACATTTCTTTACGTTGTTTGCGTAAAATTCGTTTTTCTTTCCGTGAAAGGTTTTCATCTGATTTCATATTCAATTTCCTCCAATTGTAATCGATATAGCCGCGCAACAACCTTTGCAGTTTTGACAATTAGTTCCACAGATTCTTGAGTTAGACAAACTTCCTCAAGCATGTCATAGAATTGTTGCATATGATCGCCGTCATTATGACCATGATATCTCATAAATCGGGTAGAATCATCATTCAAACCAGTCAATTCTTGGATTCTTTCTGCCCAAGAGGTGGCCATTTTTTCACCTAGACCTTCAATAATCCACATCGCTCCAAGTAAGTCGATTGGATTCGGGCGAGAAGAGCGATACATTAGGAAACCATGTAATGCTTCTGAACCAATATTTCTTGACATGTCTTGAATGTCTTCAATGCTTCCACCAGTAGCGATGTAGTCTTTTTCAATTAATTCATAATCTTTATGTTCATCCATTGCATGTTGTATTATCGCAGAACGTATCTCACTATGCTCGCTATCAAAACTACTAGCAGTACGAGTAATCCATCGCGACCCTTCAATCACTTGCTGTCTTAAATTTCGCAAAAAGCATAGATGGTCTTCAACAGTATAAGTTCCTAAATCAATTCGACGAATTAGAGGTACTGTTGATAAATCTCTTTCAAAACCTAACCATACTCGTAATAATTGTTGAAGACATACTTGAGCATGAGGATTTAGTGAAACAATTTCTTTATTTTCAACCCCTCCACTCTTAGGGCCATCACTAATCGCAATTTCACTATCACTCATGCACTCACCGCCGTTAAATGAAAATAAGTTGTATTGAATCTCCCGCTTTCAGGAACAAAGCAGAGGATTCTATCCCCTTCCTTTATTTGGACATCACTTGAGCGCATAAATTCGTCAATCATAATGAACATTGATGCTGCACCAGTATTCCCTCTTGTATAGAGGTTTGTCCACCACCGCTCTTGAGGAATTGCCACACCTGCTGCTTCAAGCATTTCTAGAATTTTATTTTTAAAATGATGACTTGAATAATGGCACAAGAAATGATCTACTTCGTTTGGCTTGTTTATTCCTTCTTCAACCAGCCTAAGATATCCATCTACTCCCATTCGTACAATGTTATCCAGTAATCTAACATCTTGCCTCAACAGTAGAGCACCTTTCCTTTCAGCTTCAGCGTAACTATCGTAATCTTGCCATGTTTTGGTTTCACCTATTCTTCCAGATGAACCAACACTCATGCATGTTGGAAATGCATGAGCATGAGAAAACCCTTTCATCCAATCAATGCGAAGACTCAATCCTTTCGGAGATGGTTTATTTTGCAATAATAATGCTCCAGCGCCATCAGACAACATCCATCGTAAAAACTCTGTATTGAAATCAATTTTCTTTTCAGCAAAAGTAGATTCAGTAGCAGCTTCATATCGCTGCTTTTTCAATAGACGGCTTGCCAACTCACTCGAAACAACCAACGCAGATTCATGCTCTTCTAATCGTAAACTATTCCATGCGGCTTTCAAAGCCATTGTTGATGAAGAACATATACCATGTGTTGATATTATTTCTATAGTAGGCAATTCTAATTCAGCTTGAACCATGCTTGCCATCCCAGGGGCGGGATGATCACCTTGTGTTGATGCAACAGCTAACATTCCAATATTCTCTCTTGCGACAAATGCCCTATCAAGGCACTGTTCAGCAGCATTTGTTGCCATCTCAACATTGCTATGAGTTGTTTGTTGATTCTCGTCAATTGCATAATGGCGGGGTTCAATTTGATTCGCCTTTTGGATTTGAACGCGTAAGAATGATGCTTGACCATTTACCGCCCCTAGAACATTCTCAACTTGCTCACAATTGATTGGTGGACCTGGAAGAAAACATCCAGTACTTGTAATGTAAACTGACATCAGACCATTTCCTTCTTTTGTTCCCGTTCATAAGTGTAACATCTCCACCATTCTTGCATGTATGGGAATACGACAAAAATCGACATGACAATCATGTATATCGCTGCGTAATTACCTGTTGCTCCAAGAGGTTCCTTGCGCCATTCTAGTCCAAATTCACCTGCGAAATCAAATGTGATCAATTTCATGAAAACATCCCATTTGCGAACAATAATCATCAGTACTAGGAACAATGGTAAAGTGGCTAGATAATTGTGTGCGTGAACTTCCCATATGCTGATTTCCCGCTTTCCCGTTGCAAAATGAACATCGTAGTGAGCAACTAATTCATGCGTAATTAGTACTAGGAAGCATAAAATCAAAATTAATACATTTACTTCAAACAACAGAGATAATATCACAGGCAGTCCGATTTGGATGCCCATTACACAATGAATTGTTGCTTCATGAAGGCCTGAAGTCGCTTCAATATTCGTGTTTCGGTGACACCACCAATCTAGTATTCCTGCAATTCCCCAAAGAGGGAGCAGGACATATAGCATGACATACAAGACAAGTGTTTCCGCGTCCATCAAATTATAATTCACTGCTCCAATATTTAACTTTACACCCGTTCATTAATCTTAACAAATCAATCAACATATATCGTCACATGACGAAAATGAAAATCAACTTCGAACCCATTTCATTCAAAATCAGTGCTAAGCAGATGCATTGAATCCAGTATCATTTACAATATTTACAATATCTTCAGTTGATAATTGGGATGTAGTAGTAATAATTCCCGCATCATCTTGATGACTAATATTTGCGCTGATCACACCAGGTGTTGCTTCAAGAACGCGTGTAACTCTTCCAGAGCAACCACCGCAAGTCATGCCGGTAATAGTCAAATTGTGAACAACTTCGCTCATGTGTAAAGCCACAAACCCTCTCCATTTTAACTAAGTGGCGTTATGAATTTAATTCTGTAAAGGCTTCCACCACTTCAGGAGAAGTGAATTTGAAACAACACTGACCGAAGACATAGACATTGCAGCAGCAGCAAAAGCAGGTGGAAGAAGCCATCCAGTCCATGGAAGGAGAAGCCCCATAGCAAGAGGTATTCCGATTACATTGTAGCCAAATGCCCACATTAGATTCCCTCTAATTCTTGACATAGTTGCTTGACCTAATTGTAAGGCTGATACCGCATCAACCAAATCATCACGAACTAATACAATATCAGCACTCTCAAGAGCAATTTGCGAACCTGCACCCATTGCAAGACCAACATCTGCAACTGTAAGCGCGGCAGCATCATTGATACCATCACCAATCATTGCAACAGTCTTGCCTTGACTTTGTAATCGTTTGATATGGTCTGCCTTTTCATCAGGCTTTACACCTGCAATAACTTGGTCTATTGCTACAGTATCTGCAATATTTTGTGCAGCCTCAGCCCTATCACCAGTCAGCATTATTACTTCCATTCCCATTTGCTTTGCTCTCTTCACAGCCATAGCCGATGTTGAACGGATTCTATCACTAGCTTCGATCCATCCAAGTAGACGAGTTCCACAACTAACCAGCACAATAGTCACGCCTTTTGCTGCAGCAGTTGCCAATCTGTTGCTCAATTCCTCATCGATTGCAACTCCAACTTCTTCCATCAATGAAATATTTCCGATGGCAACTAATTCTCCTTGCATATCTCCAACTAAACCTGAACCAGCAATAGTTTGAATATCTGAAATATTTGGTTTATTCGAAGTGATATTAGACCAAGATGTTTGGATTGCTTGTGATAACGGATGTGTTGATTCACGTTCTAATGCAGCAGCGATTGAGAGGATTTCCTTAACCTCAGTATCCAATAATTCAATATGAGATACGCGTGGCCTTCCAGAAGTAATCGTTCCAGTTTTGTCAACGACTAAGGTATCAGTTTTGTGTGATTTTTCCAGCGCCTCTATTCCTTTAATCAATAATCCATATCTAGCTCCGATTCCAGTACCAACAACCAATGCGGTTGGCGTTGCTAATCCTAAGGCACAAGGACAAGCGATTACCAAAGTGGAAACCAATACCATCACTGCTAATTCCGCTGATGTCATTGAAAATTGAGCAGCGGTTGAATCACCAAATTGCCACCAATAAAGAGAAGCAATAATTGCTAATATTGTTACAATAGGTACGAAAATTGCTGCAACTCTATCAACCAATCTTTGGATTGGTGCCTTGCCCATTTGAGCATCCTCTACCAACTGGATGACATTTGCCAACATGGTATCACTAGACAAAGCAGTAACGCGCAGAATGATTGTTCCATCTAAGACAATAGTTCCAGCATTAGCGATTTGACCAGATTTTTTCCTTATTGGATATGGCTCACCACTCATCATCGATTCATCTATGCTAGCTTTGCACTCAACCAGTTCTCCATCTAATGGAATAGTTTCTCCTGCTAAAATTTTGATTAGAGTTCCTTTGGAGATTTCATCAACATCTGCCATTTGCGTATGTCCTAACTTTTCATCTGTAATTACTCGCGCTTGCTTTGGTTGTAAGCGCATTAATGAATGAATAGCATCGGTTGCTCTAAGTTTTGCTTGAGCCTCAATATAATTTCCAAGTAAAACAAATGTAATGATAAATGCAGCACCATCAAAGAACACATGATCTGCTCTTAGGAGGAGATCCGGAGCGAAATCTATCACTGGAGCAATCGTCACTGCACTTGACCATATTACTGCTACTGTTGTTCCTAAGTGTACTAAGACATCCATGTTTGCACTACCTTGACGTAGCGTTTTCCATGCACCGGAATGAAACTCCCACCCAGACCACAAATAAACAGGTAAAATACTCAACATTGCAATAAACAGACGCTTGTTCATTCCCCCAATTTCACCAAAATCTTCAACGAACATCGTTAGGATGAAAATAGGGATTGTTAATGCAAATGCTACAATCACTTTCTGTCCACGGAGCCGCGCATCTTCAATAGCATCATTACGCACTTGTAAGGCAGGCATAACATCACTTGCAGCAAAACCTCCACGCTCAATCGCTGCAATTACAGCAGTTTTCAAATCTTGAAGTTGATTGGTAGATTGAGCGATTATCGTTGCCTTTTCTAGAGGTAAATTAACCGATACTTGGGTAATACCATCAACCTTTGAAACTACATTTTCAACAGATGCAACACAAGCACCGCAGGTCATCCCCTTCACTCTAAGAGTGATTGTATTAGCAGCATCCATTTTGCACATCTCCACTCTGAGATTTTGAATTTGCTCCATCATGTTGGCATTTGTCAGAACTACATCCAATCATCGACCATTCTCCTTCATCAAAGCAAATACAACCGCAGCCACAAGTGCACATCCAGCCGACTCCATCCCAACCTTTGCCACCATCTGCTCTAGTATAGAGGCGTTTCATCTTACAATCGCAAGCACATAGGTTAGCCTTGACTCTCGCCATAGCACTAGGTTATTGTAGTCATTAATAAATACCTATTATTGACTACAAAAAATAATTATTAGAAATTTATCTTATTGGGGCCAAGTCAAGAGAACCGGACCAGATGTCAAGGCCGCGCAAACGGCAAGGGAATTTTTGACCTAATGTGACAATTGCATTTTGCTGTCCCCGTTCATCCGGTTCTGCTGGAACCACTTCTAATCCATGTTCATCGATTACAGTTCTGATTTTTCCAGAAATCTGCCTTAGGTGCATGCGTCCTTGAATAGAACCGTCATCGGCTAAATCTAAGAAAACCCAAGGAGTACGCAGACCTACAATTCTCGCTGGCCAAGATTTACTTTCTAATGGAGTGGAATCACTATCAGATTGTTGGTCATCTCCAATTTCTCCTCCCCTCAATAGGTGCAAATGGTAGGCATTGGCAACAAGTTCCCATTCCAACCGTTTTGCTTTGTATCCCTGATCACTACAATGAACTGCTAAATCTTCAGTTTCTTCAAGCGAATGAGCCCAATCAGTTCCACGCAAGTAGGACTTCAGTTGGCGATGAGCCATCAAATCAGGATATCTTCTAATTGGAGATGTAAAATGAACATAAGCATCTAAATTGAGACCAAAATGTCCAAGATTGACTTCACTATATGTGGCTCTTTGCATTAACTGGAATAGCCCCTGGTCAACAACTCTACGAACTACATCATCTAATTCACTAGCTTCTTTTTGAGCATCTGCAAGTGAATCCAAAATATTGTTTCTCGCTTCAGGATTCAACACACCTTGCAAGTATTCATCAACATCACTCTCATTATTATCTTCATTGGATATTTCGATACTTCCTCCAGAACTATCAGCCCATGCGCCTAGAAGGTTTGACAGATGGTCGGTATCAGATTCACCTTGAGTTCGACTACTCGGTAATGGAAGGCGAATATTGACACCTAATGCTTCTAATTTAGCATTCAAACCTTCAACTTCAGGTGTATCTGGCGGTGCGTGACATCTCCAAGGGAGAGGTGCATCAGCCTTTCCTAACAAGTGTCCAATTGCAGAATTTGTTGCAACCATAAGGGACTCTATCATACGAGTAGCATCATTTGGCCACTTGACTTCAACAGTTAACTGATCATCACCAATAATGCGAGGGCGTAATTCAGCATTAGAGATATTTAGTCGTAATTCTTTTTGTTGCCATTTTTTGGCAAGAGCAAACATTTGAGTGAATTGAGGATTATCTAATGCATCTTCATAAGCCATATTTTGTTTAACTTCAATGATAGCCTCATAAGCGGCAACATCATCAATTTCACCTTCAGCATCAAGTTTCATTGCGACAACCATTGCATATCTTGGGATTTTTTCTCTCAATGAACAAAGGTCATCAGCAAGTCGTGGAGGCAACATTGGAAGTACGGCATGAGGCAAATAAACCGAAGTGGCACGCGCTCTTGCTGCAGCATCAAGACTAGTATTTGGTGTGACATAATGAGCAACATCTGCAATCGCAACCCAAAGAGTTTGAATTCCATTCTCTTCAACTAAACAAACAGCATCATCGAAATCCTTTGCATCATGTGGGTCAATAGTAACGAAGTCAAGATGTCGTAAATCAGTTCTACCATCTTTTATTGCCATTTCAGCATCAACTTCTTTCAACAGGTCTGCTTTTGCACAAAGGGATTGATCATACTCTCTTGGAAATGGGTTTGCATTGGCTCTCCTTCTAGCTAATAATCGAGAATCTAGAAGTTGTTTTGCATTCCAATGCTTTGCTGATAATAATAACAAAGCCATTGAGGGTTCTGCATCTGGAAATCTCGTCCCTCCTCTTCTTTTTGCGATAAAGCGACTTTCTTTGAGTAGTGAAAATTTACCCCATGTCATGATTTCTTTTCCAGGTATTAGAGTAAATTCTTCTGGATAATCTAGACCCATTAAATCAGCAAGCCATACACTTTCCAGTAAGGAGTATCGCTGCGCATCTTCTTCACTAACATAACTGAATTGTTCACTATTGTCATTATTTGGCAATTCGTCTCCAACCCTTAGCGGAGGCCTTCCCCAAAGAGATGTACCACCTTTTTTTGCATGCCTTGAAGAGAATGCCCTCCAATCCGACACCTCAGATTCAATAATTTCAACATCAGCGGGTTTGACCAATCTAACCATCTTATCTTCTAATGATGTAAATCGTTCATTCTTTTTACGACCAATTGCAAGTGCTTCGTCTATTCCACTGCGAAAGGACCTCTCAGCCTTAGCATCGATTGAAAACCGTTGTTGCAAGTTTTCACCATCGATAATGAGGTCAGCAATTTGCTGATTATTCCAAGAACGCCCCCATAATTCCTCATTATCAGAAAACTGCTGTGATAAGCGACGCCATAACTTTTCATCTTCAGGTACTTGCGGACCTTTTTTGTTTTGATGTTTACCACCGCGATTTGAGTTTGGGCCACGCCCTCTCCCCCCACCACGTCCTCTCGCCATATTGTCACGTCAAGGTTACAGGTGATGAAGTATTGTTTACATCAATAATATTACAATCCACTTTCTTGTAACAATTTCAAAGCCTTGAGTTGCTGTTTAGTCAATTGTTCATTTTCTTGCAAAACAAATTCAAGGTCTAAATCTCCTCCATCAAATCCCGCCCCAGCCATTCTTCTTCTGTCACCAATTTGAGTATTAGCAGCAACACTTAGATTTCCAGATTTTCCAGAGGGTAGTTTAACTTTGATTTTTCCACCTAATACCAGTGTTGAATATGGAGTTGATACTTCTTGCACTAGCACCCCATCTTCCCAATAAGTGCCTTCTCCAGCATCGATTCTAATCGTAACCAAGACATCTCCAGTATCTCCTTGTGGATGGTCATGACCTTGCTCCTTTAGGCGTTTTACTTGACCATGACTTGCACCCGCAGCAACATTAATTTTCAGCGTTATTGTCTTGGTTTCCATCTCATTACCATTCTTTCTAAACCGTTTGAAAGTAAATGGAAATTTACCACCCTTCTTTGCTTCATCCATTGTGATATCAATTCCAACATTAATGTCAGCACCTTTTGGACGCCTTTCCTGTGCGGCCGGGTTTCGTTGTCTAGCACCACCGCGCATACCACCACCGCCAAACATTTGGCCGAGCATATCTTCCATTCCACCACCACTTCCGCTGAAATTGAATTGAGAGCCGCCGAATGGATTACCACCTCTTCCGCCGAATGGATTTCCTCCACCGCCGAACATATTCGACATCTGTTGTTTTTGGTCAAATTCTCTGCGTGATTCAGCAGTTCCAATTTTATCATATGCAGCTTGAACTTCTTTGAATTTCGCCTCTGCGGCAGCATCTCCAGGATTACGATCAGGATGAAATTGGCGAGCTTTTTTACGAAAAGATCGTTTGATTTCAGCATCACTTGCCCCTTTGCCAACACCTAATACGGAATATGGGTCGCGTTCTGCCATATCGTTCCTGTCAATGTAGGACCTTCATCAATGCTCGGATTTCAAAGTAACAATATTTTGCTAAATAATAGGCCAATTCAGTGAAACCTTTACCACCTTAGCGCTGTTTTTCCTATCAAAGCGGTTATATTGGGTTGGCAATTGGGCAGGTTGTCCGAGGTTATACCATGTCTACTGAAAACAGCGATTCTCAATCATTTGAGAGCAAAGTACAAGATAAACAAGATTGGATTGAATCCCAATTCCGCAAGATATCAAGAGGCTCATGGGCTCGTATTATTCGAATGGCTAGAAAGCCAACTCCTCAAGAGTTTAAGCAAACAGTAATCATTTGTGGAATTGGACTATTCGTCTTAGGGGCTATTGGTTTTGCAATGCTTGTATTGATGGACAATTTCATACCATACTTAATCCATGATGTTTTCAACATCGGTAACTGAAACGAGGGGATATTATGACAGGCGCATTTGTAGTATTTGTTAGATTTGAAGAAAAACTCCTACTTCTAAAGAGAGGAGAATCGGATGGAGATTTCCCTGGACTTTGGGATGGGGTATGGGGTATCGCAGATTCTCCAGAAGAAGTAATTCAGCGTGTTTCAGATTCAACAGGGATTTCTGTTGAAGATTTACATTATGAATGTACAGGACCTGAACGTGGTATTGACATGGGCCGTAACTTAGTTGATGTAATGCCGATTCTTGTTATTTCTAGTAGTGATGAGATAAATGTCACAGGCCGATATACTGAAGGTCGCTGGGTTGACCCTGGTCAATTGCAAGAATATCCTTGTATTTTCTCAAATATTGATATGGAAAATGCTAATGGATTGTTCAAGGAAATGTACGGTTCAGTCGGTTCTTTCCTATTCATTGTTAAAACCGCTATTGGTTCAGAGCAAAGAGTCGCAGATGAAATGTATGCACGTTTGCATGGTAGTGGTTCATTGACCGCACTTCAAGGTGATGTTATGTCTATTCTACATCCGCCGAGTATGCGAGGATATGTATTCGTTGAATCTAGTGCATTGCACCATGTTGAGAAATTGATTGGGCGCTCTGGTGGAAGAGATCCTAAAGCACGCCGTGGTCTAAATCAAACACCTCTAAAGAATGCAAAGACTGTACTTCCTGGTGAAGCACCATTGCAAGATATTCTTCCATACCTAGAACCGAAGGCAGTAACTTCTGGAATTGAAGTCGGCTGTATCGTTGAAATCGTCACAGGTGCATTCAAAGGCGAAAAAGCTCGTGTTATCAGCGTTGCAGAATTGAAAGAAGAAGTTAGCATGGAGTTGTATGAACAACCTATTCCAATGACTTTGAACATGCGTGGCGACCACGTCCGCGTGGTTGAAAGAGTTGGCGAATAATATTCGTGTAAGAATGATGCTATCAGGCATCTATTGCCAATATATCTTTACTTCAAAGCTAAATCTTCGCTAGTTGAATCATTATTTGAGTCACGGCGCGGTTAAATAGGGGAGTTTAGTCGGCGAAATGCCCACGTCTGTGAGTAATGGAGTTGACACATATGCCGAAACCTTGGACATCAAAGCTGATAATCAAAGCTCTTGGAGTTAAGAAGTGCAATGGTAGTCTTGATGCTGCTACAGAAAGTCTTCCTCTCGAGAAAGCAATGGAAGTTGCAAAAGAGAAGGCTGACTTGGGACATTTGACTGGTGCTGACTTGAAGGCACAAACAAGAGAAATTATCGGAACATGCGTATCTATGCGTGTAAAGATTGACGGTCATTGGGCAAATGAAGCGCTAGAGATCATTAGCAATGGAGAATGGGACGAGCGATTTAATTGAAATTCACGAACCGCGGGAGAGGCAGTAACATGCTTCGCCGACCGCAGAGGTGACTATTATGGAAGAAAAAATAAACCAAGCAATCAAAGATGCATTGAGTAATGCACCTAAGCGTAAGTTCGTTGAATCTATGGATATTACTTTCACAATCAAGGATGTTGATTTGAAGAACCCTACTAACCGTATCAAGGAAGAAATCCGTCTTCCTTCTGGTCGTGGACGAGAATTAAAAATCGCAATGTTCGCTGCAAGTGAAGCTGCAACAAAGGCTAAGGCAGCAGGACTTACTGTTTTCACACCTCAAGAGATTGAGGATTTAGGTGGTAACAAGGGTAAAGCAAAGAAGATTGCAAACTCTTACGACTACTTCCTATCCGAAGTTCCTCACATGGGGCTTATCGGAAGATACCTCGGTGTCGTTCTAGGTCCTCGTGGTAAAATGCCACGACCTGTACCACCAACATTAGACCCAGGTGTACTCGCAGCTGGATTAATGTCGACAGTTGTTGTCAAGTCTGGTGACAAAACTACTTTCCACGTTGCATTTGGAACAGCAAATCAAAGTGAAGAAGAACTACATCAAAATGCTATGGCAGTTTACAACCGTGTAATATCAAAGTTAGAACGTGGTATTGGAAACATTCGCTCACTTTACATCAAGACTACAATGGGTCCTGCACAACAAATTGAGGTGATTAATTGATTCCAAAGGTAGTATCTTGGAAGAAAGATACCGTTGCAGATCTTGTCAATGTTATTGAAAGCGGTGACACTGTTGCTGTTATTGACATACACGGTGTTCCAGCGGATTCCATGATTGGAATGCGTGCTTCACTACGTGAGACACTAGCAATCCGCGTCGCTAAGAAGCGTTTGATGCGTATTGCATGGGAACGTGCAGGTCTAAAGGAAGACAATCTTGATGAATTATTTGATGGAGCAGTACAACCTGCACTTGTTTCATCAAGTGAATTGAATTCTTTTGAAATTTTCACAGCACTAAAAGCAACTCAAGCAGGACGTGCTGCAAAGCCTGGTGATATCGCACCTCACGACATTGTTGTTGAGAAGCAGGACACCGGTATGCCTCCAGGTCCAATCGTAGGTGACTTGAACTCCGTAGGAATTCCTGCTAAGATTATGAAAGGCTCTGTTCAAATCCAGAAGAGAACTGTTATTCTCAAGGAAGGAGATGTATTCGAAGGCGAACTCGGCATGATGCTATCTAAGTTAGGCATCAACCCGATTGTAGCAGGTCTACGTTTGTGTGGTACACTAGAAGGTGGAACTGTATTCGCTCCTAGCACATTGGATATCAACTTCGAGCAATTCGAGAGTGATTTAATTTCTTCAGCAGCAGGTGCATTCAACCTTGCTTGCAACATTACCTGGTTTACAACCCAGACAATGCCAACACTCCTTGCAAAGGCGAGCCGCGAGGCTCTTGCAGTTGCATTGGAAGCGGCTGTCACAACTGCTGACACCATGCCGCATCTTGTCGGAAGAGCACACCGTGGCGCAATGGCCGTCGCAGGAACTCTCGACACTGACGCTCTCGACGATGAACTAGCGGTTATGCTAGGTGCTGCAGCTGATGCTGCTGCGTCTACATCTACTGCTGTCGCTGAGAGTGCTTCATCAGCCCCTGCCGAGGCTGTAGAAGAAGAAGAAGAGGAAGAAGAGGAAGCCGGTTTCGACGGCCTTGGATCCTTGTTCGGCTGAACGAAAATATTGAGGTGAAAAATAATGGAATACGTATACGCTGCTATGCTACTGCACGCTGCTGGAAAAGACATGACTGAAGACGCTGTCACCGCCACTTTGGCTGGTGCTGGTGTAGATGTAGACGCTGCTCGCGTGAAGGCACTTTGTGCTTCTCTCGCTGGTGTTGACATCGCTGATGCTATGACACAAGCTGTCGCTGCACCGGCTGCTGCTGCTGCTCCCGCAGCTGCAGCTTCATCCTCTGACGCCCCTGCTGCTGAAGCAGAGGAAGAAGAGGAAGAAGAAGCTGGTTTCGACGGTCTTGGCTCCCTATTCGGTTGAATTGGACAACGAGCGCCGCCGAGCTCTCTCGCTTGACCGCAAGGTCTAGTGTGTGATTGCACGGTAAACGCCCCGGTCCAGACTGACGGAATACCTCGCCATTAGGCGTGGATCAGACGGTCAACCGTGCATTCAAGAACATCTATTGCTGCGGCAATAGATATCCCAACTTTGGGATTTCGCTCTCTCATTATCTGCGGATTTTGAGAGAGCTAACTTTTGTTTTACTTGTTTATTGATATTCTTAGTGAGAACTATCATCCGGTTTATTGATGCACTATTGGCTACAGCATAGTTCATGGTGAAGAGGGCGACCTTAGATTTGGAAGTCTCTCCATCGCCAGTAGAATGCATCAAAGCATTGCGACAGTTAGCAGAATCTGCAGGTTGGCAATTGGAAAGGCATGAAGGTTCTAGATTAGTAGATCGTTTTGCAATTATTATGCCTATGGCACAATCGGCTAGAACTTTGGGTTTAGTTGTCAAAGATGGGCCTCTTCGAGGTCTTGAACTGGTATGCTGGTCTGAAACTAGAGGCTCAAGTGGTGCAATAAATATTGCAAGTTGGATGCTACCGGGTGGGCACGACCATCCTCTTACGAGAAATTTGATGCATAATTGGGTTGCATTGCTTCCAAGATGCCCATGGAAGTGGACATTCGGAGAGAAATCTAAAATCGGATTTTTGCTACCAGTATGGAGAAAATCCAAGAATAAATTCATAAAATTGGGTTTTGATGTGAAATCAAAACAGTGGCCAATTGAGGCAGAAGAACCTTGGTTTGGCCTAAAAAGTGGTGAAGAATGAATAAATAATCATTAATAATTCAACCGAAAGTGATAGGGTCAATGCCTTGCCTCAGTAACATTAGGGGAGATTGAAATGGTCAACCTAAGTGAATTTAGTGAAAACTTGAAATCTGACCGTGATACACAAATCACAGTTGCATTGATCATATTTTTCATGATAGTATTCCCAGCATACTTCAGTTATGCATCAAGCAATGTTTCATCAAGCGGTACCTTGGGAAGTGTTGGAAATTATCATGTCACTGGAGAATATACACTAATTGAATTAGATAGTGCTACTGAAGGTATTGCAGATGGAGAAACACTAACTCTAAACTTACATTCCGATGC
>JANXHP010000044.1 GCA_024958795.1 Candidatus Poseidoniaceae archaeon
AATAAAAAAATTGACAACCATGTGCACTCTGCCAGTGTTATGGCGATGACAAAGAAACAAGCCGCTCAAAGAATCTTGGACTCTATTGAAAGCGAGTCTCGTAGGAAAAATCGTACAATTATTTCAATAGCACCTGCACTACTTTCATCTGCTGCAATTGCAATATATTATTCTTATCAAGTTGCCATTGGCTGCTTACTATTACTGCTAGCTCTTATCCAATATAGCCATGAAAGAATGGGCAAGAATATTGAAGAAAGCAAAGCGGCTGCATTCGCATCACTAGGATGGAAAGTAGAGGATATAGAGAATGATGATTTAATTGAAAAGTTAAACAAAATAATTCAATAATAATGAGGGAGTAATATGTATCGTGATGCTTTTTCATTGGAACAATTGCTGGATAGGCAAAAATCTTTGAATCGTAGGGTTGTTGTTGTTATATTGTTGACATTAGCAACATTGGCCATCGGATTGTTACAAGACTCACAAGTTCTGATTATTTCACTCACTTTGTTTTGTTTATCACTCTATCTTATTTCAATTCAAATATCTACTGAAAATAAAATAGCTGAAATATTACACAGAATGGATTTTTCCTTATCCCAATTTGAAGATACTAGTACGCGAGATGTTGTTGAAAGAAAATTGACTAAATTATTTGGCAATATCCCTCACCGCATCACCTCAAATGCTGAAATGGCTAGAACTAGAGGTGGAGATGAAAAAGGACCTACATGGGGTAGGCAAGATGGTGAATTGGGCGAAGTCGCCGACTATAGGGATGCTGTTGAACAAGGAAAGAAATTCGAAGGACTTGAAGGCGAACTATCTGACGCTGAAAAGATGCTTAGAAATGCTGATGAAAAATATTCCGAAATGGCACAACAACGCTGGGAAACTTCACAGAGTAATGATTCAGATTTGATTGAGGCTGGTGTTGAAACTCTTGCAGAATTAGTGACTACTGATTATTTTGAAAAGAATTCAAAGGATGGTGCAGTTGAGGAATTAATGGGGGAAAACTCCGAATGAGGCGTCCTTTGAATAGGCAAGGCCAAAAGGGGAAATCATTTGCATTAATTCATGAAGGTCAAAGCAATTCTGGTGGCAGGTGGTTATGGCAGTCGGTTATTTCCTTTCACCAAATATACTCAAAAAACTATGTTGCCCCTTTTTGAAAGACCAGTAATCGATTATGCACTCGGAACCATTAGGAGATCTGGAGTTAAGGATATCACCATTATTTCAAACCAATTTATCGGTCAAATTGCAAAGCATGTTGGTGCTGGTTTCAAAGGTGAAAAGATCCATTATGTTATGGAAGAAACGCCTACAGGAATTGCTGGGGCATTGAATTTGGCAAGACCCCACAATGAAGATTGTAGGTTGTTAATATATTTCTCCGATAATATCACTACTGTGGAAATGGAAGAAGTTGTTGAACAATTTAATTCATCAGAAGGGAATCCCGGGTGCGTTCTATTGGCAAGGGAAGAAAAGAACCCTGAAGCATTCGGAGTCGCTGTATTAGGCGATAATAACAAGGTAATCGACATTGTTGAAAAGCCAACAAATCCTCCTTCAAATTTAGCGATTGGTGGAATATACCTCTTTGATGAAAGATTTTGGCAATTCCTTGATGAGGGTGTTGCAGAGAGAGGAGATGATTTCTCAATTTCTGATGTAACTCGCCGTTATGTAAAGGATGGTAGTGCGGCACTGTTAGCCGTTGGAGAAGAAACTTGGGTTGATTGTGGAACTGCTGAATCATTACTTCAAGCATCTATTATGGCTAGAGATGGTAAGTTAAATCCTAAACCACATCGTGATTGAAGTTGTCAGAGATTGAGTTTGATTTCTAAGGCATCTTAATCAAAGATGGACTCTCACCCTTGTCCATGAAAGTCGGAATTATCGGAGCCGGAATGGTCGGTGGCGCTAT
This sequence comes from Candidatus Poseidoniaceae archaeon, assembly GCA_024958795.1. Classification (GTDB taxonomy): domain Archaea; phylum Thermoplasmatota; class Poseidoniia; order Poseidoniales; family Poseidoniaceae; genus MGIIa-L1. The sequence goes on from JANXHP010000044.1 coordinate 1,946, forward strand.
TGAACACTGTTTCAAAAACGCCCATGAATTATTCATTCACGACCCTGTAAGGGGCACTTCTCTATCAGATGTAACAGATAATGTAAACATGGCTTATATCGCAGTTCCAACACCACCTCACCCTGTTACTGGAGCTTGTGACACTTCAATTGTTGAAGGGATATTAGATGAACTTCCAGATGGATTCACAGCGGTTATCAAAAGTTCTGTTGTTCCTGGAACTACTCAACAATATCACGAACGTTATGGCAATCTAAAAATTGCATATTCTCCCGAATTCTTGGTCGAAAGACAAAGACTTGAAGATTTTGCAAATCAAGATATTTTGGTTTGTGGAACTCATCATGAAGATGTTGCTCAAATGGTGTTTCAGCAACACCGAGAAGCAGGTGTTCTGCGAAGAGATAATACATTTCAGGTCACTCCTACTCAAGCAGAATTAGTAAAATATACAAAGAACAGTTTCTATGCTGTAAAGGTTATTTTTGCAAATCAATTGTATGATATCTGCCAAGGTATGGGCGAAGATTGGTACAAGATTCGTGACATAATCACTGCAGAGCAAGCACAACCAATAGGTCCGTCTCATCTCGATCCTATATTCGGTTTAAACAGAGGATTCGGTGGCAAATGTCTGCCAAAGGACACACTGGCGTTGGGTGTGTTAGCCGAAAGTCTTGGTGTCAAATATGATTTGATGGATGCTATTCAAACCGATAATTCTAGACTTCGTAGCATCATCACTGGGAAAGAAAGTGATGTTGTTACCCTTGACGATTGATTCAACAACTTGAAACAATCTTGTGATACTGAGTGGTTATGGAGAGGCAGGTGGCTCAGCGGGTTGTGCCTCGCGGAACGATTCGTAGATTCTCAATTTTTGGAGGATTTAACACTCTATTATTTTGGATTTTGTGGGAAATATTGGTATTCATTTCCCCATTAATTGGAATTTCTAATACATTTGCATGGGCACTAGGATGGACTATTTCAAGTATATCTGCACACTTTGTTCATCGCTATTTCACATTTGATGGACGGAAAGATGTTCGTCACACAACTATTGGTGCATTATCGGTTTATGCCTTTGGACTTGTGGGCTCAACATTGACTTTTGATTCATTGCTAATTCTTAGTGATTTGCCGATTAGATTAATTTTCTTTATCAATGTTTGTTGTTGGGGCATATTCACTTGGGGAATGATGAAGTGGATGGTGTTTGGATATTCTGATATTGAGGAAAGTGAGTGATCATATAATTCCAAATACGCGTTTTATTTTATCACCAATACTCAACTTTGGTAATTCAGAAACCAATCCAAGTTTGTAATCTAATTCACCACGCTTTTGTAGATTTTGTAAATCGTCAAAACCGCCAATATGCTCTCCATCAATGAATATTTGGGGAATTGATTTCGCACCTTTTGTTGCTATGGCAAAGGCTCTTTGTATTGAAGGGCTTGAACTTAATTTTTTCTCATTATAATTAATTTTCTTAGAATCAAAAAAACTTTTGGCCCTAACACAGGCTGGACAGCCCCTATTTGTCCAAATCACCACTTCAGGAGATTGTTGTTTCACCATGTGCCTCCGGCAATTGCTATTACCCTTCAATGTAGTGTTTTTCCGTATGTAAACAAGCGAGGGTTTGATGGGGGAGAACGATTACGGAGGATGCGATGCTACCGGATACTATTCACAAATTACCACGCGAAGAACGCTTTGCCTATGCTCGATTACTTGCATTTATGACGAGAGTTGATAATGAATTATCAGTTGATGAAATGGCAATGTTTGAGCAAAGACTCGGAACTGCATTACTTTCTCCAAAACAACGTGAGATGATTCGTGGTGCATTGAAGACACCCCCATCATTAGAATCCTGCCTAGAAGGCATGGGCGATGAGGCTGGAAGGCTTGCATTGCGCGATTCGGTTCTGATGGCTGCTGCTGATGGTACAGTCGATGAAGATGAAAGAGAAGTATTGGAAGAAATATCTGCTCACTTTGGTTTAGCCGATGATGCTGTTGATAGATTATTACGATGGACTGTAGATGGGTATGCTTGGATGGCTGCTGGATATGAGTTGCTTAACGATCTCTCGGAGTGAAGTATTTGTTTACTGACCCATTAGGCGATTGTTCACCTAATGACAAAATAATATATGCATCAATTTTGGTATTAATCGCTTCCGCTGATGGGGAATTAGTCCGAGAAGAATTTTGTGCAATAGAAGCATTGATGGGTCGAATATTAATTCATCCTGAAGTACGTGTAGATATTCGCAATCTTCTAACCGATCCTCCGGATATGGATGAATTACTTATTGCAATCGACCCGAGTCTAATCAAATTCGCATTAAGAGATGCTGCTTTAGTCGCCGCCATTGATGGGGAATATGATGAAACCGAATTGGAATTGATAAACCAACTCGCAAGCGCCGCTGAGGTTGATGATGAGACGCTCAAAGAAATCTTTGACTGGGTCAACTCCGGATTGATTTGGCACAATCAAAGTTTGGCAATTCTTGAATTATAATATTGTTGTTTTCGCCGTTTCTCCAATGGAAATGAGCCTTTTTTTTATGAGTCACATTGAAACGGGACAAGCCAGCCCGCTGGCTCGGTGAGGTCATGCAGAGCGGTGTGAGCGGCTGGTACGCGAGATTGGACAGGTGTCTATCCGAGAGACCTGCCCAAGTTGAGATTTGGTTGAATGCGTGGGAGGAGTCTCTTCGTAATCATCAGCCAATTGCTGCTATCTTACCGAAGGACTGGCCCACACTTCCTGCAAATTTACTAACCGATCCTGGTCATGTTTTAGACCATCTTTTGGCAAGACATGATGCTGAATCTGATGGGCGTTCTCCCAGAGGAGCACACCCCACGCCGCCACGTCTTGCTGATGCAGTAATCGCTTCGGAATTATTTGAAACATTGACTCGGCCAAAGGCTCCTGTTAAATCTGCAAGTATGCAGATCAATAACTTGCCTCCTGGATTTAGGCAACACATTGAACAACTCAATCTACCACAACATTCGCAAGAAAATGAAGTTGATGATGAAGCTGAATTAGATGCGGTTTCAAATGGATTGAGAACTCTTAGTGGTGTTCCGCTTCCAATAGCCGATACTGCTTGTGGTGGAGGAATATTCCATGCACGAGTAATTAGGCGGCATGCAGAAGCTCATGAAGATGGTATTCCGCAAGTCAAAATAGATGATACTCGAACACTACTCTCCTCTTTTCAAATTATTGATATCAATGAATTGGTAGTTGCCTCAACACGACGCAGACTTCTACTAGAAGCAATCCGATTCAATCTGGTCTGCCTTGAAGGGGAGCGCGAAGGTTGTTTGACTCGTTTAGAGGCTGAACAGATTCTTGAGACCTCTGTAAAACAAGGAGATACACTACAAGGGGAATGGCCTTGGCAAACTCCACCTAAGTTAGTGGTCACCAATCCGCCTTGGCTTCGAATAAAAGACAGATTTAGAGGAATGGATGATGGTTCACAATTAAGAAAAGAACTTGGTGAAAAACTTCGTTCAATCTGTGATGAAAATGGTCCAAGGTTCTCAACCATGAGGGGGAATGTGAATTTGTACCGCTTATTCATTGAACGCAGTTTACAGGTTCTTGAAGATGGAGGTCGTCTGAGATTAATCGCACCAGATAGTTTGTTGAGAGAACAATCTTCACATCCATTGCGCCAATTATTAGTTGAAAAGCATGGATGGAGTGATGTTTGGGCTGTCGAAGAAGCAAACCACTTATTCCCTGGAATGACTCAAGGAGTTGTTGTTTTGGGAATAACTGCAAAGCAATCTGAAGAAAGACTTGTGGTTAGAGGACCGATTAGCCGTTCTGACTTAAGGCGCGATAGTCAAGGATTATCCAACCGTGTTCCATCCTTTGAAATGGAAACACAGCGATGGAAGAATTGGGCAAGAGGAACTTGGGCTATTCCAAGATTGCCTCGCGATAGAATTGAAAGAAGACACACTCTAAAAATTCTAGACCGTTTGGCAAAACTACCACGTCTTGGTGACGAAGAACACTATCTTGCAACTAATGGACATTGTGTTAGAGTAAGAGTTGGAGAAATTGACCAAACTTCTCATTCACAAAAAATAGATACATGGGTAAAGGGAAGAAGAAACCGACCATTCATTAGAGGTGTTCATTTTAGCGAAGATGAAGTTGGTTCAATTTTTATCCGCCATCCTGCGTTTAGAACTGACATCCCCTCACGGGCGAACGAACGTCAATTAGCAATGTGGATTGGTGAATCAAACCCGCGTTATGGCGTTCGTATCGCGTGCCAAGCAATTGTCAATGCACACCAAGACCGACGCTTACGTTGGGCTGTTATCTCAGATGGTTGTGTTCTTGGTAACAGTGTTAACCACATTGAATTGCATCCAGATATCAAACAATTCCTAACTGAAAAGCATGGGTCATTAGAAACTGCATTACATTGGTTATGTGGATTACTAAATGAGAATTCATTAGATGAGTGGGCTCGTGCTTGGAGTGCTAATAATAATGTCAATAATTATGAGTTGGAAATGCTTCCACTAGCAATTGAAGTTGCGCCGGAAATCGGTACTTTGAGCGTGTAATTCGGAATCGGGCTGCGTTGATTTTCCAGTTTACAGTCTTGAATTGTCCTCAGATGACAACCAACACCCTTTATTAGTGATAGGTGTTTAGTATGGCTCGCCGAAGAACTTTGGAGTGCGTGATATGGGAGTACATCCAAAAATAGGAATTACTGGTTTACCGCGAAGTGGTAAATCTGCAGTGATGGAAAAAGTACTTTCAATGCTGGTTGATGAACGTACTAGAGAGATCTCGTTACGAGGGGGTCAAGATGTTGCAATTGTTGGTGGCATGAGGACTGAACCAATCCTTGAAGGCGGGGAACGTCTAGGCTACAAGGTAATTGATATCGTCTCTGGAGAAGAGGCTATAATGGCTCACAAATCTATTGATTCAAGACTTAGAGTTCTTGGTTATGGAATTGATATTGAAGCTTTGGAAACCGTTGCTATTCCTGCTATTGAATATGCTAGGGACGAATGCGAAGTGATTGTTATTGATGAAATTGGGAAGTTTACCGTTGAATCTGAAAACTTTGTCAACATGGTTCGAAGTGCACTCCAAATTGACAAACCAACCCTACTAACTCTTCACAAGAAAAGCCGCCACCCGCTTTTGCAAGATATTCGTAGAAGGGATGATGGACGTATTCTAGAAGTCACTCCAGTAAATCGCGCCCTTCTACCTTACAAGATTCACAAACTAATGCGAGAAACCTACTGATTTCTCCGTTGGGTTCATGCCATGACCCTAACTGGGTGACAATATGCAAAGACCGGCTGATGCTGCATCTCGCCTCTTGATGGCTACTGGCTTAGGGCTAATATTGGCTACAGGATTTGGTTTGCAACAACAAATGCTTAATTTGGATAAGATTGGAGTTGGCTGGGTAATTGGAATATCTGGCCTACTTCTAATCGGGCTTTCTACCTTGGTAGCGAAAGGAGATGGTCCGCTTGCCAAATCATTTCCTCTAGAAAGTGATGTCGAAATGGCAAGCCGTGTAAAGGAAGATGTTGAAGAAGTTGAAAAGGATTCATCCATGAGTAATGCTTGGGCAAAATTAGAAGCGACTGTGCTTGAACAGGATATCTCGGAGCAAGAGTGACTAATCGGTGCATTCATCAAATGACTGCCCATCGCCAACAATAAGAGGCGATGAAATGAGTGAAGTCCCAGAAGGAATGTACTACACAAAAGAACATGAATGGATTAGAGTTGAGGGTGATGAAATTGTCATCGGCATTACTGATCATGCACAAAATGCATTAACTGATATCGTCTATATTGAGCTACCTGGTGATGGAGAAGAACTTGAAGAAATGGAAGAATTCGCAATTGTTGAATCTGTAAAATCCGCTTCACCGATTTACGCACCTTTAGCAGGCCAAATCACTGCAGTAAACGAAGAATTAGATGATACGCCTGAATTAATAAACGAGCAGCCATATGGCTCTGGGTGGATTATTCGAATGCGTTTAAGCAATCCTGAGGCGGTGTCCACATTGATGGATGCAGCTGCTTACAAAGCAGAGATTGGCGAGTGAGATTTTTGAGTCAAGAGGACTTATTGAGCCTCTATGTTGATGGGTCTTGTTTGGGTAACCAAAATGTTGACGAAAATACTCCTGCTGCTTGGGGATTAGTTGTTGTCAAGGGCGATACTGGTCTAGGCAAAGGTAGTGGGGAAATTATTGATGAAACTTCTGCAATGGTTATTACAGACAAGCATGATGTAGATTTTATCGGAGCTGAAGTTGGCTCGAATAATACTGCTGAATTATCTGGATTTGCTGCTGCCTTGAAGTGGTTATTGGTGGAAGGTGGAAATCAGCCTGCAATAATTAGGGCGGATTCTCAATATGCTGGAAATTTGGCTGCAGGTGTTTGGAAAGCAAAAGCAAATCGAGAACTTGTAGCAAATGTTCAGAAACTTTGGATGGAGGTTTCTGAACTACGAGAGTTGTCGTGGAGTCATGTAAGAGCTCATCGTGGTCATCGTTGGAATGAAAGAGCAGATCACTTGGCATTACGCTGTGCTAATCAAGAAACCCCTGCCCCTCTGAGTTTTTGGAAACCGGGACAAAGATGATTCAATCCAATCTTTCATTCAGCCAATCTTTCAATTCTTGATTCATATCAGAACGACGTAATGCGTGGTCAATCTGTGCTTTTAACCAAGGCAAAGGTGAGCCGGAATCATACCATTGATATCCATCAAGAATAACCCCAACTAGTCCATCATTATCCATCCAATGTTGTTGGATTGCGATAGATTGTAATTCTCCATGGCTTGCTAGTTCATATTGATTGAGCAAATCTGAAAAATCTTCTGTGAAAATATATCTGCCACATAATACTAGATTTGATGGTGCATCTACTTTATCCGGTTTTTCGACGATTGAAGTAATTCGTTGTCCATCTAATTCAACAACCCCATAATTGCATACTTCATCATCTTCAACGCTTACTAGCCCTACGCATGGTAAATTATTAGCAGCAAAACAACTAACCAATTCAGCACTGGCATTCGATGCGAGATAATCGTTAGGAGTAGAATGATTATTCATCAATAGGTTATCACCTAATAGAACTAAAAATGGACCGTTTATTGATGCAGTAGCAGTTGAAATCGCATTGGCCAAGCCAAGTGCTTGTTGCTGGATGTGGACTAATACTTCAACATCAGCAAAGGGTGAGAGAATTGTTGGATCTAAGTCACTTCTTTTCTCAAGCAACCATGAATTGTCAGCGAGAAGTGATGACAAGTCCTTACGCGGTGAACTAATTATATGCAATCTCTTTGCTCCTGCTGCAACCGCTTCTCTAGCAAGATGTGTTAGAACTGGAATATCTACCAATGGTAGGGCTTCCTTGGCAATGCTTGCACTTGCAGGCAACATTCGGGTTCCTAGGCCGCCGGCAACCAATACCGCATCCAAAATCTCCGCCATAACACCACTATGATGCCACAGGCTTTCAAGCCTAAGCCCTTCAGCGGGGTTATGCAGCCAAAACAAGAGGCGAAGATATTCGGCATTATCGGATTTTTATTAGTTGCACAAACATTCCTTGATTTGGCTCCTGCAGGGCCATGGGATTCTCGCTCATTTAGCAGAGGAGTCTTTGGATTATCTGGTTTAATACTACTATACATTTCTTGGTTTAGATTTACCTTTGATAGAAAAGGTATTGCTCCAGTCGTAACTCTTTGGGAAAACCCAAAGTCTACTTCAACAAATGTAATTGTGTTTGGATTAATTTGTTTAGTCTTTACAAAGTTCATCGTTAACTCAAGTATTGGAGATACTTTTCCACAACCATCTGGATTAATTATTACTCTAATCGGATTACTGGCAATCAGTAATGGCGCCTATGTTTGGCTAATTAGTGCAGGCCCATTATCAATGAATGAAGAAGAATAATCAGTCAATGAAGCCAAGTTCTTGGTCAAGAATATCTATTGCATCACTTAATTCTGGTGATTCATCAGATTCTTGAAGTGAACTTTGATGTGGACTTGGTGGAAGGGGATTACTAGGCATTTCACCATCTCCTTCCAGCCAAACAATCCATTGTAAATAGCGGTTTTCTCTTCTTATTTTCAATGGCGCCCATAGGTCTTCTAAATCCACACCATTGGCTATGAAGTGAGTAATTCTAATTGAGAAATTTTGTGGATCTACTTCTTCCATGCGCAATAATAACTCGCGTAATCTAGTTCGAACCACCTCATCACCATCGTGCCATAGCGTTGTCAAAATACCTCTCTCATCATCTGGAAATTCACTAATGTAATCGCGAAGATTTACAACTAAATTACGCCGTACAATTGGCAAATTATGCTTGGTTAAAATCGCCACTTTGTCCGCCCACATTGCTGTATCTAGGAATCTTAAATCAGAAACTGTAGATGCTGCAACTGCTAATACAATCTCATCATCATCTTGTAACATATCTTCCAAGAACGGTATTGCATCATGGCCAATTCTTCGGAACAATCTTGTCAATACATCAGCCATTGCTCTTTTGACCAATACTTCTTCCCTACTGTGCAATCTTTTAGCCAATGCAATTCCTGCTTCCTTATCAACTTCTAATAATCTAGCAATGCATAGTGAAGTTTTTACCGCTACTTCTTCATTTGAATCACTGGCTCTACGCAACAAAATGGTTGATAATCCTAATGGTTCAATCAATTCTGCCCTTTGTATTAGAAGGCGCGTCCATTCGATTACCAATAGTCGGCGGTCATCATTTCCATCCTCCAATCTCGTTAGTAACCACTTAGCCGCTTCAACTCCTTGTTGATGAGCAACCACTGTAGTTGAGCGCGGAATTATTGCATTTGGATTCCAATCCAAATTCTGTGGCCCTGCTTCTGGTTGTGTATGCCAAGTTCCAGGACGTTCTGCTAAAGCAATAGACTCAATCAAGTGATATCCTTGATGCACCGGTTGACCTCTTGGAACTGTGGATAAGCCGTCAATCAAAGCGATAGCGAGCCACCACCGGTCAACATTAGGTGCTACTGGATCAAATGCCTGGCTAAGCCAATTTAGCGCGATAGAAAATAATAATCTTTCAGCAACCTTGTCAATTCTACGCTCAAGCCATTTGTTATGTGTTTCAAATGGATCATCTGATAGATTCATTCTATGTGGAACTATTTGGTCAACTACTGAATTCAAATTAGATTCAAACATCCCTCTATCAACAGACATCATACCCAAGCCTAATTCAACAACATCATTCGGAGATATTGGCATTATTACAGGAAAATCTGGATCTGAAATTGGAGGTGATGGTAAGGGCCAAGAGGTTGTGCCCCTCTCTAGGGCTTCTACCAAACCTGTCGCGACTGCCTCGTAGGCCAAATCGGAAAGTTTGTTCCGAGCTTTTGACATCGTAATTCCTCAAATATCTAATTCGATATTGAGGTTTTGAATCAATTCCTTGTAGCGGTTACGGATAGTAACTTCAGTTACACCTGCAACTTCTGCAACTTCACGTTGAGTGCGCCTCTTACCACAAAGAACTGAAGCGATGTAAATAATTGAAGCCGCAATTCCAGTAGGTCCTCGTCCGCTGGTCAATTCCTTTTCTTGAGCTGCCTTGATCAATTCGTAAGCCTTTGCTTCAACTTCTGCATCTAAGCCAAGTCCTGAACAGAACCTTGAGATATAATCTTCAGGACCTGTTGGCATTATCTTCATCTTTAATTCACGAACCATGAAACGGTATGTACGGCCGATTTCCTTACGACCAGTACGAGATGCTTGTCCGATTTCATCAAGTGTACGAGGTACACCACATTGCCGGCATGCTGCGTAAAGAGATGCTGCTGCAACTCCTTCAATTGAACGTCCACGAATCAATCTCTTATCGACTGCTTTCTTGTAATTGACCGCTGCTGCTTCCCTCACTGACTTTGGCAATTCCAAACGGCTTGCCATACGGTCAAGTTCAGCCAAAGCCATTGCTAAATTTCTCTCTGTAGCGTTGGAAACTCTGCTTCTCTTTTGCCATTTTCTCATACGATAGAATTGTGAACGGTATCTTGAATTGATAGTTTTTCCAGAATAATCCTTATTCTGCCAATCGATATCTGTTGACAGACCTTTGTCGTGTAACATTACAGTCATCGGTGCACCAGTACGGGCACGTTGATCTCCTTGTTCTGGAGAGAAAACTCTCCACTCTGCGCCTTGGTCAATTACATTGTCTTCTAATACCAATCCACAATCGTCACAGACGACTTCCCCTCGAGTTTCATCTCGAGTTAATTCTCTACTTCCACAGTCGCTGCATTTTACGGTGTCTTCTACTTGTTGCTCATCCATTTTCATCCCACCTCCCCTCGCCGGACACAATGTCCAACTCTCAGGGGAATAGTAGTTCAACCCCCCAAAGTGGGATATTTAAACCCTCCGCCGGTATAGTCTAATAGTCGTTATCTAGAAATGTCACGCAGTTGCCCGAATTACACTGAAAAATATCAAAAGTGAAAATTATTATTGTTATTTCGCCGACTTCAAACATATTTTTTGCTGCAAATAATCAAAAAAAACACGATGAGGTCAAAAATAACCGTTTTTGGGCAAAATCACAATATAATATAAGCGGCGAGGTCAGTGTTTAGGCAAGTGCCGAACCCGTTATACCTACCCGACTCTTGAGATAGTTTGAGGGAGTATTATGCGAGGGGAGTGGCCAAGAAATGAAATCTCCCTTAGCGAAGGAAAAAGAGTGCTTTTTTTGACTAAGGATTTAGATCTAATTCGTAAGCAATTATACGATGGTTTAAATTTGAAAATGGAAGACTTGAGTGTTGAAGATTTACTCGATGATATCAACACTGATGTTATGACTCCTGCATGGGTTTGTTTTGACCATTCTCCAGCTGAGATCGCTAAGAATGCATATGCAGGATTGATGCATAATGGTTTGAGAGTGTTTAATGAAAATGCATTGAAAAATGGAAATTTTGAAGTCATTGTTTCTGGACACCGTAAAGGAACTGGTTCCAGTAGAGAAACTGCACCGCAATGTGAGCGCTGGTCTGGAATAAAAATTGTAATCGCTGCATCTTTTGCACCTATTCATGAACAAAATAATATCAATCTTGGTCAGTTAATGGGCGACCATGAAATGCTAACACGTTTGCAGAACGGTGAAGAAATCGCTCTATCAGAATTCACCGGTAGATACGACCCAGTAACAAAAATAATACTTGAACGTGGGGGATTATTTGCTTTTGCTAAATCACTTAAAGCGGGGGAATTTACCCTTCCTGCAATCAATACTCCTTCTCGTCCTATGACGATGGCAGAGAAGATAATCGCTCGCAATCTAGTTGGACAAGATGAGGGTCAATGTGTCAAAGCAAACGACCCTGTAATCGCTCAAGTGCAAGGTGGATATTCACATGAATTCACAACTGCTCAAGTTCATAATTTCCTTATCGAAGAATATGGTGAAGATTATAGTTTACCAAATCCAAGCAAATTTGCTGTCTTTGAAGACCATTTGCTCTATGCCCACCACAATCCAAAATTCGTACCACATATGTCAAAAGTTCAAACCCTAAGAGATTTACAGATTGCATTTCAACAGCATACTGGAGTT
>JANXHP010000139.1 GCA_024958795.1 Candidatus Poseidoniaceae archaeon
ATTACTTCTCACCAACAACTATCACGGAATTGGCTGATGTTCCCACCAGTGAGGTGCTTCAAACCAATTTTCATGCCCTTCACCCCTCTCAATCAATGGCAGACTGAAGGTAGATGAATCATCCAAATTAACATTAATTCCAATAGCTGCACATGGGCTAGGCAAGTAATCTTCCCCACTTTCGGTTAATTCAACTCTAACCTGATGGCCGGCAGGTAATACTACATCCATCGGGTTGAACTCCATCTTCATCAAATATTCAACTAATGGAAGCACTGGTTTAGCATCATATCCGCCATCGCGGTAGCGCAAATCCATAGTTGCATGCCCAAGTCGCAAATTGGTAGTATCATCATACATTGTGGCAAATATTTGTCCACCATTACAAACTCCAGCGCTAACAGTAAGATGAAGAGTTGGTAATCCCGAGATATGTACTTCCTCTTCAAAGGCTGTAATCGTGAAACTAGCAGTAGATGTTGAAGTAACCCATTGCCCTTGACTCTGTGCATTATCTAGAGTAATTGGTTGCCATTCAATATCTTGAGGCGGCCATGTTTCTTCAACATGCCATCTTCCATCATTAGTTTGCATCTGTACCATTGGCTCAGGTTCTTGTCCTATATCTTTAAGATAATAATTAAACCAAGCATATAATTCAACAGCCCAATCCATCCGACTCATATTTGGATAAGCTTCGCTACCATATCCACTTCCTAATTGGCCATGTCTATCTGGTTGGTCTGGGTAGTTATGCCCCCATTGTCCTGAAATTGCACGAGCATTAATTCCTGCATCTATCAATTTCTGATATGTTGGATATGCATGATATGGATCAACATTCCAATCCTGCATACCCCATACCAAATACACTGAGCCACGATAGTTTTCCAAGACATCTGGTAGATGTCTTCGCTCATCCCAATAGTCATTCCATTCAGCACCTCCAAACTCAGCAAAGCCCCAAGTTGATAGAGGATTCAAAGGTCCAATTACATCATCTGAACACATACGCATATCATCGGTTGTAGGGTCACTTGTAGCACCTTGGTAAGCGATATCATAACCCATTGCTCTGGCTTCACTAGAACCATTTCTGTAAAACATTTCTTGGACTCCTATAGAGCCGGAAATCGGTACGATTGTCTTCAAGTGTTCAGATGGTTGTTGTGCAGCCTCCCAATTTGTTGTACCAGCATATGATTTACCCATAAGGCCCACATTGCCATTTGACCATTCCTGAACCCCTAGCCAATCAACAACAGCTTGAATTCCAGTTTGTTCACCTAGACCCTTTACATCTTGACAATGAGTTGATTGACCAGTTCCAAAAGTGGAGGCTTGAGCAAGAGCATAGCCATGAGGTACAAATGTGTCGTATACCCACTTTCCAACTCCACCGTCAGGAACTGTATTGGGTGAGGAATCTTCACCGATTCCAGGCATCCCCTCTCCTCCAAAATCATAGTATGGATGTATTGTCAAAATTACTGGCACTACTGTGCCATCAGGAACATCTGGTAACCAAAGTGAGACATGCATTACTGGTGGTTCAGGAAATCCAACATCTTGTTCACTTGCAGGTAAATCAACAGACACAAAGTGTTCGGAATATGGTAGTGCTTCATATGTTCCATTAACTGGAAGTTGCGCACGCATTGTATCCATTGGCAAATCCATCTTGTAACGTAAATGCAATGGAGTGTTCCACCAATCACCGGAAAAATCATCTTCACTTGAATTCTGAATTACAGCATCTCCGATTGTCATTGCGAGCATCAAAAATACGATGGAAACCGCAACAGTCATCGCAGTTGGAATTGTTAATTGGCGTTGAGAAGTTCCCTTTTCTAACATCAATCCAGCATCATTTGATGAATTATCAGATATCTTTCCCATCATGATACTTGGTATTGCAGGCAAAGTTGGTAATTCGAGAATCTCAGCCTCAAGGACTGAATCATCGGCCTCATCACCAATTGCCATGTAAAGGCCAACTGTGTCTCTCTCAAGAGGATAGCGCCTTATAGAGTCTAGAACTGTTATTTTTCATCATCGATTAACGCATCTAAAACAAATTCTTCTTGATTGAGTAATTTTGGCCTATCTATTGCTGCATAAGTCATAATGAATATGGTAACGGGTATTGCAATCAATATTCCGAGTCCAATTGTATTACCCATAACAGTAACCCAGAAATTGGCTTCTTCAGTTTCAGGAACAAAATCGCCCCAAAGAATTCCATCAGGATCTGCTACTCCTACCATTTCTATTGAAATTATTTTTGCTTGATAAACAGGCCTTCCTGCAGAAGATGCAGGATTTTGGATGTCCTCGTCTCCAGTAGGGTCATCAGAAGTTGGAGTGGCTGCTATGGCTTTAATGTGGGTCATACCATCTCGAACGATACCAAATGTTGCATAACCATCATCATCTCTATTTTCAGGGTCTAAGTTATGCGCTTCAGTTTCTGCAATATACCATTGTGCATCAGCAGAATCAGGATCTAATGAACGAGCCATTCCAATTGCACCATCAACATGGGATAGGTTTTCGTTGTGTTCTAATGGAATTGTTTCTCCAGTACCACCTTCGCCACATTGTAATGAAGTGATTGGATATGCGCCTATTGCTTTACATTCAGGGTCTCCTGATTGAGTAACAAAATCGTCGATTACTCTGTGAAAAAATATTCCATCATAAAGTCCCATTTCAATGTGCTCAATCATGTTCTGAGTTGTGATTGGAGCCCATTGTTCAAACAATTCCAAAGTTACTATACCATCAACTCGATCTTCAAAATGTCCAGGAACATAAGAGACTTCAATCTCAAACACAGCATTTCCATAATAGGAATCTTTCATCGGTGTATCCTCCTCAACAGGACCATCAGTCCATGTGAGGGGATCAATACCTACAGTTCTCCAAATCGGTTGTTCTTCTGCATCGGCTATTGTCATAATTGGAATGCTTGAAAACATAAGCAAATTGAGAGTAATCAGAATGACCCAGCGCCCAACCATGTCATGCTGAAAGCATCTTCCCTCAAGAATAGTGCGGCCAAAGTGCTATTGATACAATAGACTCATATGGGCAGTGATAGTATCTTAATTTATGACAGAAAGTAATGTAGTCAAGCCGGATATGCTAAAATTTGCTAAATTTGCAACAATTTTGGTAATTGTATTAACTCTAGGGCAAGCCTCAACAGGATTAGCGAGATTCAGTGATTATGACGTAGCTTCCTCCCACGCTTATTCAGCTCAATTAGGATTGCTTGCTTGTATTGCAGTAGTGGCTTTGGTGGTAATGTCAAAGAGTGAAAATAAGAAACTCAAAGGAATGTCATTTGGACTTGCTACCGCTTGGATTCTTCAGTACGGATTAGGCGAGATGTTCGCTAAAATGTCATGGGTCAGTTTAATTCACGCAGTTGTAGCAATGGCAATCTTTGGACATGCACTTGCATTAATGCGAGCAATTAGTGAAGAGCATGCTAGTCATAGTGAATAAATTCGACATCTAATACTACATGTCTTACCCTTGGGGCAAACCATTTGACTTTCTCTAAGTGCAATACTTCAACTTTGTAATTTCGTTTCAATTCAATTACATATTGTTGTAATGAATGAATAGTAGAATCAATCCACTGTTCAATTTTCTCTTCTTCAACATTCATATGGATATGTAAGATTCCTCCTTTTTCCTTTAGACAAGCAATTGCTAATTTCCAAGTTGGTTGAGAACTTGGCAAAAATCCCAAATGACACCTGTCAGCAATACCTTCCAATTTTGTCATCGTAAGAGCATTATCACCCTGATGAATAATCAATCTATTAGAAACATTATTCGCCTTAGCACCCCATTCTAATGCAGTAATAGAATGTTGATTTAATTCACAAGCATGAACCAATGCAGCATCTCCTCGTACCAGCATAGGGAGTGTGTAATATCCAATTCCTGCATAACAATCAATGATTGTTTCTCCATTCATATCCATATTTCCGATACGATGGCGCTCTGTAACATTTCCAGAAGAATACATTACCTTACAAGCATCAAAACCAAATTTCACTCCAAAATCCAGTAGTTCAACCCATGATGAATTTCCAAGTAGTAATTGTGCCTGTGATGAACGTTCAATATCATCATTAATGTGTTTCTGTATCCCAATACGCTCAATTTTTAGGGCTTCAGCAATACACTTCCACAATGATAATTGATTTTCTTCAGAGATGATTGAAGTCCATTTATTGCTACTAAATGTTGTTTGGGGAAGAAGGATAAGGTCACCTAATTTTTCCCACTTTTTTGGTATTTTTGATAGCAAATCATCCATTAATATTACTCGTGATTGTTGCGATAATGAATCATCAATTTCAAGGTTTGATTGAAGCCATTGAGTAATAGATTCGTGTAATCTTGCATGAGGTTCAACCGATGGAGGATTTGAACTCATCTCAACATTTTCAATTCTAACATCAATTCTCTTTTCATTGTCAAAGATATTTATTTTTTCTTTTGCTAAAGGGCAGTTTTCATTAATCGGAATTGCTAAAATGCCATTTTCAATTTCATTTAGTTGTTTTTTAGAATCTAACCAACTATTTTGCTTTAAGAAATGGTATGCAGCCTCTCCGTGTCCTTTTTTGATGATAAGTGCAGGGGACAATTCCATGACTTTCTCACCTTCCATGAACAAACCTGTGAAGGGTAACTCCTTTCAATGTCGTGGAACATAAGGAGTTCATGGCGGAGCCGGAACGGTATAGCACAAACAGCAAAAGAATAACTTCAATTCTGTTGATGGGGTGTTTTTTGATTCAATTATTTGTTCCATTTGTTTCTGCTGCTGGCATGACTACTTGTACTGCTAATGGTGAAACATGTGATGATTATTCAAGCGCTCATGATGCGACGGCTGACCAACAAGATTGGGTTGAAGGAGTCTATGTTTTTGATTTAGAGAGCACATCTTCATTACAGGTGCAATTAACATGGGCAATTAGAGAATTCAATAGAAGTGCGCTTGGATTTGATGCTGACCCTATGTTAAACGCAGCTTTGGCAGCGGATGGATTGGATGCGCAGGATGGGGCTCCGGCTGATTTAATTCGTTCTTATTTCGATGAAGAAACAGCAGGCACAGGAACTCCTACAGTGAGACAAAAACTGAAAATGGAAGTAAATGATGCAGTTGAAGATGCACTTCAATCTGGATTTGGGACAGTTTCATCGATAACAACAGATTATGTTTCTACTTATACTGAATCAAGCGTTACCACCGATTGTTCAGTAGATCCAAGCACAGATGCTTTGAGTGAAGGGGCAAGTGAAAATAATGCCTTTGAACCACCAATTTGTTTCACTACAACTGCAAATGTGCAATTATCTCATTCATCATTTAACTTAATTCCAAATCCTGAATTAGATTTGGAAAGAGCCTATCAAGGTCTACTTGTTATGGGTACAAAGGTAACTACTAATTTTGAATTGACAGCACAACCAGGTCATAAAGCAACATTTGCAATTAATCCACCTTCTTACGCGACAATAGATGATGTAGATTCTAATGGGACTAAAGTTGCTTATGCTGGCCCTCCAGCATTTTGGGCTGGTCAATGGTCAATGGATAATCGTGCAGCACCAATAGGTGGTTCTTCCATTGGTCAACCGATATCAATGACCTTGGCGCATAGGGATAGTGTACAAACCCCTACAGTCGTTATCGAACCAAATGATAAAGCTCTCGATATTAAGTTGACATTAGATGTTAGAGACGAATCAAGTGCAACTCTTGACTTTGTTGTAGCATTACATTATTTGGATAACCAAACACTCGAAGATTGGGGACTTTCTATGGTTGCTGCTGGCGACCACGCGGAAGTTCCAGTCATCACTTCTGATGGTATCAGAATGGCATATCACAATGGGTTGGTGGAGTTAGATGGAGTCGCTGACCAATTTCCAATAGGTAGCATTGCAGATGGAATTTCAAGCGCTATTGAGGGAATGGACCCCATTCAAATGAATCAGATGTATTGGGTTTCAGATTCAGTTTTAGATGGTTTGGGAGAACCAACTGGAGGTCTAAACTATTCTCACACTAGTGGATGTTCTGAAACAGCAGGTGCAGGTCAAACACTGTATTACTGCATTCAAGGTGGAAATGCGATGGATGGTAACCATCCAGTATATCTG
>JANXHP010000011.1 GCA_024958795.1 Candidatus Poseidoniaceae archaeon
GTTCTCTTAGATTTGTGAGTGCCTTGTTGTGCTCCTTGTGCAAGATTGCGAAGTGCGACATCTAGGCGGCGAGAAGGAGAAGAATCAACAGCCTTTGGTTGAGAAACTGCACCGAACTTAATTCGAGTGATTTCTTCCATTGGTGCAGCATTACAAATTGCGTCAACAAAAGTTTGCAATGGGTTAGAATTAGATTTTGATGCAATTTGATCTAATGCAGACTCAAATGCTTTCATAGCACCTTGCTTCTTTCCAGTGTATGGTCCAGTTCGCATCAATTTGTTGATATATCTTTCAACAACACTGAGCTTTGCTTTTCCAAACCAAGCATTTGCATGACGTCCACCAGTATGAGGGACACCCACAGTTGAGAGATTGATGTATGGTGCAAGTGCTGGGTCTTTACAAGTGATTTCAGAAGCATCCCACTTACCGAAAACCAAAGTTCCAATACCTGCAATCGGACGAACGTCCTCAACAACTTCTTCAACAGTTTCTTCAACAGTTTCTTCAACTGCTTCTTCAACGATTTCTGCATCTTCAGACATGATAATTCACCTCAGCGGATTGGCTTCTCCTTGCGTCCACGAACCATTTCGTCAAGAGAAACTCCGTTAACTTGGATAACCTTGTAACGAACTCCAGGAATATCTCCGTAGGAACGACCCATACGTCCACCGATACCTTCGACCATTACCTCATCGTGTTCATCAATGAAGTTGATAGCGCCGTCACCCGGTGCGAATGCAGTAAGTTTGT
The DNA here is from genome assembly GCA_024958795.1 of Candidatus Poseidoniaceae archaeon. GTDB lineage: Archaea > Thermoplasmatota > Poseidoniia > Poseidoniales > Poseidoniaceae > MGIIa-L1. Next base: position 760 of record JANXHP010000011.1, read on the forward strand.
TTCCGTTTTTGATAAGAGTTATCTTGACAGCCTTTCTGATACCAGAGTTAGGTTGTTTTGCTTCAATACCGACTTTTTCAATAACGATACCCTTTGCTTGAGTAGAACCTGCAAGAGGGTCGTGCTTAGCGCGAAGTTTCAGCATGCGCTTCTTGTATCTACGATCTGACCATCTGAATTTTTGACGGTCTTTGGCCATTTTTGCACCTGCGAATAATCCTCTACCCATCATAATCACCGCATTGAAGCAGTTCGCCGACTTTCCTCCCATATATCAACTAAACGGATATTGAAGGCTGTTGAGAACGCATAGCGTCATGCCTTTTCAAGTAATATTCTATCTCTATTGATGAAGAAAGTTGAAACCTCTCCTAGAGGTGGGATGGGTATGGCCTTTCGCGACCACCTCTCTGCAGCCACTACAGAAAAGGATGCAGTGAGTGTAATTCATGGGATGTTTGAGCATTCTAGAAACAATGGTCATCCACTTACAATTTTTGAAAACATTAGTGAATGCCCAGGTCAAAGAGCAGCTATCAATTTATTGACAAGAGAGAGATTATGTGCAGCTATTGGAATTTCGCCGGAGGACTATATTGACACTTTAGGGTGGGCAATGTCCAACCCGTTACAACCGCAGATAATAGAACCAAATGATTCTCCTTGCTTTGAAAACATTCAAGATGTTGTAGATATTACAAAGTTACCAATTCCACATCATTGGCCTCAAGATAGAGGAAGATATGTTTCTGCAAGCGTAATAATTGCTGAGGATAATGGAATTCGAAATATGTCATTCCATCGCCAATTCGTTCGCGATGAAAATCACTTGGTAGTTAGATTGGTCCCTCGTCATCTAAGGACTATGACAATGGCTGCAAGGGAACAAGGTCGTCAAGTAAAAATTGCAATCGTAAATGCACCTGATCCTGTAGTATTATTGGCCGCAGCCATGTCATTTGATGATAATATTGATGAATTAACTATCGCCGCTGCTCTACATCAGAAACTGTATGGAACTCCACTCAAGTTAACAACGATGCCAAATGGAGTTGTTGCACCTGCTAACTCGGAATATGTAATGTGGGGAAATATTACTTTAGAGAATGATGATGAAGGTCCTTATGTTGATATTACTGGAACAGTAGATGATGTTCGCCAAGAACCGGTGATTGAAATTGAAGGGGTAGCGCATAGAAATAATCCAATATTCCATGCATTAATTCCAGGAGAAGCAGAACATAAGACTCTGATGGGATTACCTCGTTCTCCTACAATAAAATCAGCGGTTAACGAAGTAGTTGAATGTATAGATGTACACATGACTGAAGGTGGCTGCGGTTGGTTATCTGCTGTTGTAAAAATAAAGAAGGTCCACCAAGATGATCCGATTAAAGCAATTAATGCTGCTTTAGCAGGACATCGTTCAATGAAGATGGTTACAATTGTCGATGAAGATATTGACATTACTGACCCAGTTAGAGTAGAATGGGCTATGGTCACTCGTTGGCAGCCAGATGTAGATACTGTAATCCTTTCAAACCAGAAGGGGTCATCCTTAGACCCTTCAAGAAATGAAGATGCAACCACATCTAAAGTTGGCTTTGATGCGACAATCTCTTTAGACAAGAATCCTGATGATTTCCATTCAGTAATGTGAAATGCCGCAATAGTAGTTCCATTTGCGAATAGCGAAAAGTTGGTACATTAAGGCAGTTGTTTGAAGTGCTAATAGTGTTTCAAACGGAAACATGGCGAGTGAAAGTGGAGACCTTTTACAGCACCCTCGCCGTAATCTAGGTAATAGATATAGAACTCAAGCCCAAAAATTTGCTCGTTTGGCAGCAAAGGATACTTCAAGAGCTGAAGAGAATATGGCATGGGCTGAGCAAAATGCTAGACAGGCGATATTACATGATTTCACAGATCAAAGAAATTGGCAATGTTTGGCCGATATCAAACTAATCAATGGTGATGGTGAAGGACTAAATGCAGTATTAGAAGACGCTTTCATCATCCTTGGACGTGACCCAGAATTGGTTGAACAACTAAAAGATATTGATTTCCTATTGGTCGGAGTTGAATTACTAATAGCAGCATTTACTCGAGACCCATTAGATCCAGATTTATGGTGGGAAGTAATTTCTAACAATGATGATAATCCCGAATTGGTTGAGCAGAGAATACTTGAATTTGCTCAACGATGTAGGAGATTAGATTTTAGTGACCAAAGAGCCAATATCATCTATGGAAGGAGATTGGAGAGGTTAAGAGAGTACGGACATACTGAACTATTCATTGAACTTTCACGACATTTATTGGCCCATCGACCAAATAATCATGAGTTATGGATGGAATTAGGTAGGCTACATGAGAGAAGGGGAGAGATAGATGAGGCGTGGTCTTGTTATGACCATGTTCAAACGATATTACCTCATCAATCTCCAAGAGATGATTTCCTTTCTCGACTCAAAGGTGCGATGGATGGGGAAGAAAAACAACCTTGGTCAGGTCCCGATATCACCAAACGCTCTACATTCTTACAACAAATGGAAACACTTTCCAAAAGAATATCTAAAGAATCAATTCAAACACCTTCGCAACAAGATACTATGCCTGAGCCAGAATTAGTTGAAAAAGAGCATCCTGATTTGAAAAAGTTACGCGAATTATTGGATTCTGGAAATACCAGTGAAGCATTTTTCCTTGCAAGAAGACTTGTGGCTAGTGGTGAAGACTGGGCAGAAGAGTGGCTTAACAAGGCACAACAACAATTCTGAGGTGGAGATGTGGGTTGTCCGGATATGGAGAACGATGTACTTAGGCCTACTTTTGTTTTGGCCTGGGTGACTAAAAAAGGTGATTCAATTACTAAAATGGGACTTGGTGGTAGTGTCTTATTCGTTGAACATCCATCAAGAGGTTGGGAAATCCCTGGTGGACATTTGGAGCAGGGAGAAACTGCTGAAGAAGCATTGATGCGAGAATTACTAGAAGAAACTGGATTGAGTGGGCAATTGATGTCATGGAATTGTGATTATTATCCGAATGGTTGGGTGGGTCATGTATTAGTCGATGAGAAGTTACAGCAATCTTGGAATGTAGAAGACAAAAATGTACAACGCGTAAAATGGTGGAAAACTACACCACCTGTAATACAGTGGACAGTACAAGAATTTGAAGATTTATCTGAATGGGCTTCTTCTCTATAGAATAAAATAACCTTATTCAGTTAGTAGAGTTAATTCTGCAAGACGAGATGACCACTTGCTTTTATTTCCCTCGTCTTGACATATTGCATGGCAAATAGCCGCTAATATTGGGTCTTCAACGGAATGGGGGTCATCCAATAATCTAACAAATAATTCTACATCAGCGATTTTATCAAGTTTTACAGCAATAGAAATTAGTGCACGAATATCTGGTCTATCTTCTCCAAGAGTCTCTTTAGGCAGGTTATCAATACACCAGTTGAAGACACCTTCAATATCTAATGGATTGACTTCCAAAACCGGTGCATCTTCGTTTAGATCAATTGGTTTTGAATTCTCAACTTGAACTGCCATCCTCTCAGCATCTTCCTTTTGGCTTGCAAGAGATAATTCAAGAAATAGTGAACCGGCTTCAAGTGCCATACCAATCTGTTGTGCAATTATTGCATGTTCATGTGCATTCCAAGCATGACGAGCAGCATCGAACATTTGTCCAATAGAAGCTTTTATTCTACTTGCACCTAAGCGAGAAATAGCTATTGTTTCATGGGCATGTCCTCCACTTCTGGAAATATCCCCATACACTTGTAGTGCCATTAATTGCTGTCCAAGTGCCATGTGAAATGCAGCTTTATTGAGAAGTGATAAATCATGCTCTCTGCCAGCCTTTGCAACGCTCTTTAACCTTACTTCAGCCCAATCCAAATCATCTTTAGCAGTCTCAATATCACCCATTTCAAAACAAACTAATCCCTTTTCCATTCTTAATCGTCCTTCCAATACTAAGTCACGTGTTTCTGCAGTTTGGCAGATTGTTATCGCTTCTTCAATAGAAGGTAGTAAGTGAGTATCTCCTAACATACGTCGTCTAACCAACGAAAAGGTTGCTGCCTGTGCAGGAGTTAATTGAGGTGTAATTAATTCAATCAATTCTGCAGCATCCAAAAATAGCGCAGCCTCAGCGATGTTAAGCCAATTATCAAAGCCCATCTCATCCCGCCAAATCGTTGCAGTTTCAAGGTCAACAGGCCCCTGCTTTCTCCATTTTGAGATAAATAATCCAGGTGCTTGTGAAACAGCAATATCACTCATTTTTAATCCTCCAGACGTTTTGTTTGAGTTAAGTGAGAAATAAATGCAGTCTCAGCGCGAACGATATCTGATTTGCCACTCCATCCAGCAGCTCCATCATGTCCTCCACCTTCACCACCAATTTGCTCAGCAACTTTTTGCATAATATTTCCTAAGTGAACACCAAGTTCGGTACTAGATCTCGGTGCTCTAGCCGTAAGGCGTGTAGTACCCTCACGGAATCTTGAAACCAAGGAAACTTCTGCACCAGTTCCTAAAATTAGGCTTGCTAATCTTCCTTCTAATGTTCCTGAAGTTGTGTGAACTAGATTCCAAGGTCCTGCTTCAATACTATTGCAACGAGATAACCCACGAATTAGAGAGCCTCGCTCACTTGGAGTAGTAATTTCAGTTTCAACAAATTGTAAGAAAGAAGCATAATCAATCGATTCATCAGCAAGAAGGTCAACAGTTGTTTGAAAGGCGCCTAAATCAGCGTGCTTGAATCTTGCAGTATCTGTAATCAATCCTGCGAGAAGCATTTTCCGTACTGGAACAGTTAGTGATTCTGAATGAAATTTATGCAGATAATCACTGACTATTTGTGTAGTAGCTCTAACATTCCATTGCAAATAAATATCGGACTCATTCAAATTCCAATCATTAGTAGAATGATGGTCCAAAATACATAGAGGGATACCTTCTGGTAAATCTATTCCCACTTGTCCTTGTGATGCTGCATCGACTACAACAATGCCTCCCAGATTCACTGGCCAAGCAGGATTTTGTGCAGACATTTTCCTAAATGGTGCTTGCAATTTGGTTACTATTTTTTTTGCAACTCTTCCTAAGTGTAGTCCACCAGCCATCATGTTTGAGTTAATGGATGAAAGTGCAATAGCGGAACCGATTGTATCCATATCACCGTTTTTTCCAGTTAATACTGGTACAGCACCACGAGAACAAGCATCATTCAACCACTCGTGTAATGCAACTAATTGCTCCACTTTGGATTGATTATCTTCACTCACGACTCTCCCTCTAGGACCTTCTTGAGTTCTTGATAAGTTTCTACCAACTGTTTTTCTCTTTCGGAAAATCTTAGAAGATGTTCCTTCAGAGTTGTTAAGTTCGTCTTTAATTCACTCACCAATAAATCTCTATCTGCAACTTCAATAAGAACTCCACTCAATTGCTTGTGTAAGGCAAGTTCACTTGGTTGGTCATTGACAGCACTAATCGTCATTTCCAATTCTTGAACCTGTGCATTTAATGAAGCCACTTGACTGCGAGCAGCCTGCATATTATTGACTACCATCTGAAGTTGTTCCATTGTCTCCATTGCTCTCACCATATTATCTCAGGCGCTTGGGGTTGATGAATGCTCGTCAATTACTTTGAGAACATTATCTACAGCGATTAGACCTCTAATTCTAGTATTCCACATTGCTCTGAGGTCCTTTGCAACTAAATTATTCAATTCAAAGGAGAACTTTACTCCATCTTCAGTGAAGGTGGTTTCCTCATCAGTTGTCAAGCAATCGGCTAAGGCTTGAGTTTCTTGTAAACTACGTGACTCAACGGTCAATATCAGTTTCCAAGCCGGTGCCATAAATCCACCTGCCGTAACCCCGTAGGGTAAAGATCACTCCTCTTCGTCAAGTTCGCCCTTAGCAAGACGACGCTCGTAATCAAGAGCAGCTTGTTGTGCGATATAAGCCATATCAGCAGTAGTTGCACCTTCAACAGAGCGTCGAAGGATACGACTATTTGCATCAGAAGCACGAGTGAATGGTTCCCAAGCACCGCCAGCGAATGTATGTTTACACTTTGAACAAGACCAAATTCCTACAGACTTACGAGAAACCTTGCGGTATTGACAAACTGGGCAAGTGTACTTTGCATTCTTCTTTGCTAAAGCAGTACCTGCATTACGTCGAACGGAAACACCATATCGTGCTCCGAATCTTGCGGTTGCGCCTGCTTTTTGTGTTCTCTTTGCCAATCAGTTCCCCTCCTGGTTTGCTACGAGTTTACGAAGTTCAACACAGCGAGACTGTGCCACATCGAATATCTCTGCAAATTCGTCCGGAGTGAATACCCCTTTTAGCCCCTTCTGTAAGGAGTGGAGATGACCTTCATCTCCAAGTGTGATGTGAATGCGCTCATCTCCACCTAATTCTTCTTCCGCTGATGGGTCAAACACATAGCGTCCGCCAACACGAGTAAAGGACGCCATAATCGGTGTACTCTTTACCTTTAGAGTGTAATCTTCGCCAACATCAAACCGTTCCGCAGGAACGATTGCAGTTCTCAATGCAGCGATTGCTGCAAGAGCACAAGCATCAAACATATTTCCTTGGTCAGATAATACATGGATGTCAATCATTACACCCCACACCTTCTCTCCAGGAACAATACATAGTTTCTCCATATCAATACATCCAGATTCACGAATTCCACGGTCAACAACGCGACCTAATTCAATAGATTCTGGCGATGGTGGACCCGGCTCATACTTTCTTCCAGCAATTGGGCGTAATTCTGCACTACACATTAGTGAACCTTGATTTGGTCTATCCGGCCAAGGAGTTCTCATTTCAAATTTAACACCAGCATAGATTATTGTATCTCCCCAAACTACCTTTGCTGAACCTTCACCATTGTATAAACAATCAGTTTCAAGAGTAATATCACGTGCTTCCCAGCGCCCACGTCCATCGATGCGAGCATCGTTTTCAGCAAGACGAGCGAGTTCTTGTCGGAGTAGAGTTGGAACTAAAGCTACCATCAGTTCTCACCTCCTTCATATCTGCGCTTCAGAGCATCGACCATGATATCATGGATTTCTGCTGCTGCTTTGAAATTATATTCCATTGCTAAATTGAATTCATCAGGTGATAAGTCACCATCCATTTGCAAGAATGCGATTTCACCAGTGTTTGGCAAAATTCCGACAGGAAGGTCTGCTTGACCATAGTTGTCTTCTGCCTTATCCAAGTCAAGAACTACTGTATCCTCAACCTTACCACTTGCAACACCGACCAGTAGGTCACGCATTGGAATACCAGCATCTGCTAATGCAACTGCTGCAGCGGTAATACCAACACAACGAGTTCCTGCTTCAGCAGATAATATTTCAATCTCAACACGAATCTTGCTTCTAGGATATCTTTCACAGATGACCACTGATTCTAATGCTTCAGCAGTTACCTTGGAAATTTCTCTACTACGGCGATTGTATCCAGGACGGATACGATCTGAAGTTGAGAAAGGTGCCATATTGTAGCGTACATCAATAACACAACGGTCTTGACGTTGAATCTTACGTGGATGTGCTTCCATAGGTCCATAGACTGCTGCAACTGCAACATTCAGGCCATGCTTAACCCATGCTGAACCATCAGCACCAGGAAGAGTACCTGCTTCAATTTCAATCGGTCTCATCTCATCAATTTTTCGACCATCTAGGCGAAGGCCATCTTCTCGTAGTAGTTTTACATCACCATATCCGCCCATCAGGCATCACCTCTCTTTGGAGCATCATTTTCTAAAGCAGATAATTCTGCTTCGAATGAAAGTTTATGTCCAGATTTACTGGCCAATTCAATTGCAGAGCGGGCCCATGAAGTCCCTTCTGCATTTCCATCAATCCAAACTCGACCATTGTCACCAACCATTATTCGGCAGTCACATATTTCGCGAAGTCTGTGTAGTGTTTCGTTATTGTTTCCACGAATCCTATCAACATGATTTACTGGAACTGAAAGAATAGAACCTTCGTTAAGTCGGCGTAATCCTACGCCTTTCATTGTAAGAACAACATTGTGACATTCATCCACTTCCTGAACTCTTGCCATGACTACATCACCGATTCCCATATGTTGGCGGGCTGCACCAAACTCAACCTTCCAAGGTGCTAAAGACATAGGAAGAAGTCCTTGGAATGGACCGTTTACATTCATGAACCATAGATTATTTCTAACCTCTGCAACGATTGCGATAATTAAATCACCACTCCGTGGCATATATGTAGAATTAATCGGGTCTACTGAGACCGTATCGTTCAGTTCGCGAACCCAGCCTAAGCGGGTTGCAATAATTTCTTCGTTTTGTGCTAGTGCACCACTTCCTACACGCTTCCCAGATAACGGCCCTATGGCCATTCCTGGGGTCACGAGGCGCAGCTCGGCGCCGATTTGACCTTGGGACATTTGTTTCTCTCCGACCCGCCGACCCAACAACCCATGATAAAGCAAACCCTTTGCGACTTATTCAATATCACACTGTAGTGCGTTTATTTACAAAGGGGAGGGGATTAAAAAAGCAATCACAATTCTTTGACTTCAGCATCAGAAGAACGCTGCATAACTTGACCGATTAAATCTCCTTTCATTCCACCTGGACATTCTATTACGCATGCCCATGAGCCATCATCCAACCATCCTTCTTTCTGTAGATAAGGACGTAATATTTGGTTGACTTTACCCATAGTTGAACCTGATATTTTGAATGCTAGTTTTACAGATTCAAATGATAATGGAATCAATGGCTTTAGTTTCTCTACTGCATCCTTTACTTGATCTTCTAGTCGTTTAAACGGGTCAACAGAATATCGACATTCATCTAATGCTAATTCAATTCTTGTTTTTGGATGAGGACTCTTTGTCTTCGGGTCAATTGACTGAGAGTGAATATGATGAACAATTTGCTGGCGCATTTTTTCAACCATATCCTTTCTTTGGTTTGTTGTCAGTTGAATACTACCTTTGTCTAGGATAATTTGCGTAATTTGAACAATATCTTGTGTGGAGAAGGTATTTTCAATTGCTTCAGCAGTTGGTCTTTCTCCACCTTTAGCATCATGAAAAACTTCATCCATTGCAAAGAAATCATCAATATTAATTGAACTAGGGTCTTCCTTGAATTTGTCAACAAGTGTTGGATTAACAAGAACCTCGTAACGTTTACCAGCCTTCTCCATACGCGCTAAAACAGCATCATCCATACTTACCATCAGTTCCCCTCAGTGTGGGATATGCAGACTAAGCACTAAGGCTTAGTGTATGATTTTCCTTAGAATTATTCTTCCAGAGGCTTTAGTCTGTCAATTTGCTTATTGACATCTTCTCTATTCAATACTCTATATCCTTCAGAATCAATAACAGTTACTTCAACAGCATCACGGTTCAATTCAGCATCATTTGCATTTCGCAAAGCCTCAAGACCAAGTTTCATTGCTGCATTTTGAGTTAGACCAGCCTTCCAATTACTTTCAAAGAATTCAACTACAGAATTTCTTCCCGAGCCAATTGCACCTGCATGGTATGATTGGTATGCCCCAGATGGGTCTGTTTCGTAGAGATGAATTCCATTTGCATCAACACCACCGATCAATAGTGCGGTGCCGAATGGGCGGGAACCACCATATTGGGTGAAGGATTGCTTAAAATCACAAATACGCTTCACCAATACATCTACAGGAATTGAAGCAGCATATGTGATTCTATTTACTTGTGATTCAACACGAGCTCTAGCAACAAGTTGCCTTGCATCGGCAACTAATCCAGATGTTGCAACTCCGATATGTCCATCAATCTTGAACATTTTTTCAATTGATTCAGGGATGATTAGACGACTACTAATTCTCTTATCGCAGACCAATACTACTCCATCCTTGAATTTCAGTCCTGCAGTTGTTGTTCCTCTCTTTACAGATTCACGTGCATACTCAACTTGAAATAATCTCCCGTCTGGGCTAAATGTAGTAATTCCATGGTCATATCCTCTTCCGCTTGGTTGCATACTTGACACCTCATATTTGCCTTTAGGCGACACTTTATGATGATGATGGTTCATTTGGATGAACCAACGGCACAAGTGACTCCCGCTAACAAGTCATTGAAATCCTCACCCCATATCAACCCTCTCAATTTTTCCAACCCGTAGGCTAATTTGCTGAGGTTGCTTGGAATGGTCATGCGAGTCGCAGTACTATCAAGTGGTGGAAAAGATTCCTCTGCTGCATATTGGTGGGCGATGTGCAAAGGTTGGGATGTTGCATATTTGGTAACTGTAACAATTACTGGCGGAGATTCGCATATGTTCCAAGTTCCAGGAGTTGCTGCAGTCCAATACCAAGCGCAATTATCTGGAATAACTTGGATAAATGTGGAAAGTGAAGGAATACAAGAGGAAGAGATTGATGATTTACAATCTGCATTAGAAAAGTTAGATATTGATGGAATAGTAAGTGGTGCATTACGTTCAGATTATCAAAAAAGTCGTTTGGAGAGGATGTGCCAGAAGTTAGACATTATCAGTTGGACACCGTTGTGGCATCAATCATCACAGCAACATATGAGAGATCTTGTTAACAATGGATTTGGCATAATGTTAACGGGTGTAAGCACTGAAGGAATGGGGGAAGAATGGCTTGGACATACACTTAGTAAAGAATCACTTACAAAGTTAGAACAACTATCTAAGAAGTATAGGTTCAATGTGGATGGTGAAGGGGGAGAATATGAGACACTTGTGTTATCTGGTCCACATATGGATGGTAAATTAGAAGTTGAATACCAATCAAATTGGGATGGGGTTAGAGGCCATATTGATTTTACCCAAATCAAAGCAGTCAATAATTGATTATTGGATTGCATCTCTTGCAAGAGCAACCGCTTCATCAACTATTTCTCCAGCAACACCAATGTGGTTTGCTGGTTCAAACATTTCCTCTAGTTCTTCAGCCGAAAAAGCAGCAGCAATTGCCGGAGTTCTTGAGCATACATCGATTAATTCCTCTTTATTAGCAACTGCAGCAAATGATGCTTCACGTAAAATTTCGTGTGCTTCATCTCTAGAAATGCCATGGTCAACAAGATCAATCATCACCTTTTCAGCCATAACTAGGCCACGTTGAGATTTGATATTCTCCATACAACGCTCTGCATCAACCCACATCGTTGACATTACTTGACGAGTTTTTGCCATAACATCTTCACACAATGCGGAGGCATGAGATAGAGTAAATCTTTCAGCACTGGAATTGGCCAAATCTCTTTCATGCCATAATAGTGCATTTTCATAAGTTGGAATAATAAATGAACGAACGATTCTAGCCAATCCACTTGCGTTCTCAGACTTTATTGGATTCTTTTTGTGAGCCATTGTAGAAGAACCAACTTGTTTTTCCACATCAAAACCTTCACCAGCTTCAGCAATTTCTGATCGCTGAAGATTTCTAATCTCTTGCAATATTTTTTCGCAAGTACAAGCAACATTTGCTAACCATGATACATACTCAATGTATCTGTCTCTTCCGACGACTTGAGTAGTTGCCAATGGTACTCCAAGTCCTAGATGGGTTAGAATGAGTTGTTGTAACTCTCTTGCATTTACTCCTTGGGCAGCACCTGTGCCAACGGCTCCGAGGAACTTCCCAACCGAAATACGAGGGCTTGCTTCATCTAAACGAATCAATTGACGTCGTAATTCATCAAGCCAAACTGCTGCCTTGAGACCAAATGTAATCGGAACTGCAGCCTGGCCATGAGTACGGCCAAGCATTACTGTATCTCGTTCTCTTTCAGCAACATCTGCACAAACTCCAATCAAAAGACAGAGTTGCTCTCTAAGCAATACAATACTATCTCTCAACTGTAATGCAACTGCAGTATCTACAATATCATTTGAAGTTGCACCCAAATGAATACACCAACCGGCTTCACCAGCTGCCTCAGCCATTGCTTTTGTTAATGCCATAATGTCATGTCTTGTTTCTGCTTCAATTTCTGAGACTCGTTCCTTGGTAACAGAAGTTGGATTTGCAATTGATTTTACGATATCATAATCTGATTGAGAAACACGGCCAAGTTGCATATGAGCCCAAATTAAAGCCCGTTCAACCTCTAATTGTCTTTCATGCCGGCCAACTTCTGACCAGATGTGTTTGAAGTCTTGACAGCCATAGCGGTAATCCAACGGACAGAATGCCATGATGTTGTGGTTTTGCCGCCGCTTCTTCAACCTTGCCTTTGAAAACCTTGTCTTCAATATCTGCAAGAATAGTGAAATTAACACTAAACATCAGTAATAGTGACAGGACTCATTACTAAACGAATGAGAATAATGGCAAGTACCATTGATAGACTAAATGCAATTCCTACATACTGTGAAATGTTGAACCACATCATTCCTAATCCTAGAATAGACATGTATGAAATAATTTGACAAATCGCTGACGCCAGTTTCAATTTATCGATTCGGCTGCTGCTCAATTCACCATCATGCTCAAGCAAAAATGTGTAGATTAAGAAATAGATTCCTTGGAACGGCATAGTTGCAGCAATAATAGCTAAGGCGACCTCACGAATTAACTCTGGATTAGTTTCCTGTGCTATTCCTTGAAAAAGCATAAATGCAGTATTTGTTCCAAGAAGTGCTGCCATGATTGTCCAACGCTTATCTTGCGCAGATGTTCGGCTTTCTACATTGACCGAATTATCATCCATAGAGCCCTCGTAATTAGCAAAGGGTTTGAGTATTGCCCTAACTTACTATTGGAAGAAGTCCATTTTGAAAAGAAAAAATAATCTTCGTCAGACAAATCAAGCCAACAATTTCAATATTGAGCCAGTTACAGTCGCGACCACCAATAATAGAATCATCATTGAGATTGGACCATATTGATTTTTATCTTCTAGAGCTGTTCCCCAAAAGCCATGCTTTGTCATTGCTTCACCGAAATTAGCAACCTCTTCAAATTCAGGAAGAGGTCTTCGTGGGATACGCTCACCCTTCCTAACTTCGTCGCTCATGTTTGTAGGGTGGGGGCTTTGGTTATTGGTATTGCCCCATGAAAGATTGATATTATCAATATTCTTGAAACTGAAATAATAGCAAGGCATTAACACCGTAGGCACAATGGAAACACCATGGCAAGGTTTTCACTAGATACCAGTGGGCAAGCAATACACCTTGCAGTTGAAGGTTCTGTAGGGGGGACATCATTAGCATTACACCTGGCTGCTAATGAAATAGAAAACGACGGCAGAGTCATTTGGGCCTGCAAAGAAATGCCAAATGCCGGACGTTTTTCACAATTATTTTCACACTTATCCCTAGTTCAATCTTCTAAATTTCATGCAATGATTTTAGCAGGAAATATGGAATTGGCAGTGTCAATAATTATCCAAGCAATGAATGGATTACCTTCAGTTACGATGATCATTTTAGACGACTGGTGTGATTCTAGCGGAAGAATAAGCAAAGATGAATTATCTCAAATGTCTATACTTAATGAGCAAAAGAAAGAAGATATCACCTTGTTATTGGTTTCAAAAGGAAGTATAGATGCAAGTGGAAGAAGTTCTAGTAGCAAAATCATTGCAAGATCTGCCAACGAAATGCAAAAATCAGGTTTTACTATTGCAACTCTTACTAGAGAAAAAGATGGACCATTTAGAACTCTACAAATAGGCGATGACAGTTGTAAAATAAAACTTGAAGAATCTGGTTATACTATCCTTTGATTATTCTTCTTCACCAAGCAATTTAGCCATCTCTTCAAGGGCTTCATCATCAGGCTCATCGAACTGCTGCGGATTAATCGCTGCACCACCTAAAACATCATCTCCAGCAATTTTCGGGGCATTTTCCTTAAGAACTCGTGACCTATTTTCTAACCCTTTACTCAAAATAAATCTAAACATCAACACGAAAATTACTATGGAAATAATGTAGGCTATGTTTTTGGTGGTCTGCTCATCCATAAAGATACACAGAATACCGCTTGATATTGATGCTTTCGCCTATTATATCAAGAAGTCTAGTTATTATTGGTCCCACTTCAATGGCCGAGACAAATGACGTCGATGGTCAGTAGGAGGTTGAACCCATCCCCTATGTGGTGGATTTTGTGGATTATATATCCAAATATTTTCTTGCAAGTTTTTGCAAGCAGGGCATCGTAACTTGTTATTTTTGCCTTGACTTTTCACCGTCTTGCCACATCTTTCACAAGGAGGTCTACGTTTATTTCTTTCAGAGGCTTCAATCAATTTTAGTTTTTCAAGATGTAGAGAACCATCTTCTGAGACTAGACCTTTTCCTTTAATCAAATCACCGGATTGGAACCACTGTGCTAAGTTTTTGATATCACCTGACTGGGCAAAAGCCATCCAAGTATTTTCATCCACAACCTCTTCTTCAACATTCGAATTAACTTTGATGATTACATGGCCACGGCTGAGTATTTTAGTTGAGATTACTTTGCCACTATAAATTTCGGATAAGTGATCATCACTTGCTTGATTTGTTAGAAAAGCTCTCATTCCAATAGAGGCTTGAGTAGCCTCTGCCTGCAATAATTTCTTTGCAGCATTATTGGCAGTTTTTTCATCCCTTGCTCGAACTCCAAATAATACTGGGCAATTACCCCTCGGAGCAATCAAACTTCTCCCTTTACGAGAATCCCTAGACATGAATGTCCCTTGCCATGAATCAATTACACTCAAAGTATGTTCACATATTTCTCTATTTGTTGTACAATCCTCTCTCCATGCGATCGCCTCCCATGTAGTCAATTGTGCTGGCCAAGAAATTGCGGCAGTTGCACCAATAATACCATGACTACCCCACGAACGTTCGGCATTTGGCACTTGTGACATTTCGACATTCTGTGCAACAGCCATTCTATAGAATGAATCATTAGGCTGTGATTCAAACCAAACCATACCTGGTTCAGTGGGTGCTTGCGGTCTATCATTATGTGTTGATTGTTCTACAGCACCTTTCAATGGAGCAATATGTTCATTCCACCAATTTTCAAGGTGCAATAGCAAAGATTGAGTGGCAAGTTCTTTTTGTTCACCTTCAGCAATTACATTTTCATTTTCATCAACTAGAATCAATTCAGCAGCCATTGCAGCATTACCACGTGTACGTTTTTTTGCAAAAGGCCATAAACGAACTAACCTTGTTTCTATTACAGAAACATTTGCTGGTAAATTTTCCAATAATTGATGAAAAACAAGTGTAGTACAACCTCCAGCAAGTGTGTCAGTATCATCTAATCCTAACCAACCCATCTTCAGCCCACCGGTTTGAAAGATATCCCTTCATCCTCTTCGTCTACCATCCTGCTTATCTGTTCTACTATTCCGACTTCTGGATTTGCTCTAAAACTTCTAGCACCATATGCCCATGCAACACCAAGGTCACACTTACGGTCTCCTAACATTAAATCAAGTCGATGCGGAGGATTTGTTTTAACTCCCCACCAGTCAATATTTCTCATATTGGAATCTATTGGAATAATCCCTTTACCATCAACAAGATTAGAATTATCATAAATTCCATTACGGAGTATTTCAGAACCTAGGAACAACATTCCAGGATATGGCTTGCGACAAGCACATCTGTCTCGAGACCTATGTGGACAAGCGAGAATAACATCAACATGAGCACCTTCATCCTCATACAGTAACTGTCTTCTCAATTCATCATTTATTTCATGAAGTGTTTGCTCATTCCATAGACCACGCATTATTGGAGATTGATTTGTAACAATACAGATTTTCCAACCTTTTTGCCTTAAAGTGGCAATAGATTTTCCAGCACCAGGCAACATCTTGACTTCTTGGGGAGAATTGACATATGTTGAATAGCCAATATTTAGAACTCCATCTCTGTCTAAAAATGCAATTCCTCCATGAAATTGATCCTCATTTTGAGTTGAAATATGAGGTGTGATTTGAGCAATAACACCTCGCATGGTTTTGCCAAAAGGTTCTGTATCAAGTGTTTTGTTATCTCAGATTGTGTAAGTATTGAAATGCAATGCGATGGAGGTCTGTTCTATGCTGATGAATCCATCTACGGCGACTCTGCTCGGGGTCATCGGCATGGCGTTATTGGCAATCAGTTGGTTTGGTCGCGATAAATCAATGACGAGAATTGCTCAAGTTGCGTGGATTTTTGTCGGAATCTATTTCTTTAATGATTCATTTAGATATTTGGAACATGATGATATGGTTTTGGTGATAATGTCTTCTTTGACTCTACCTATGGCCTTAGCAATGGCATGGTGGGAGGGTCAAGAAACAAATGCTGGAACTAGAAATGCTCAGAATTGGGCTAGAGGTGCAGTGGCATTCGCTGGAGGACCATATCTATTGATTGCACATATGCCTTGGTTGAATGTACTTGCAATCTGGGTAGTAGCCTCTCAGTCAGCTTGGATGTTGCGATTTTCAGGAGGGCAGGATGTCCAATTAGGAGAAACTTGGGTCAATACAGATGCCGGAGTTGTCACTTGGGATGCTTGGGAGGGTAATCGCTGGTTTACCACTGATATGATAGGAGAATATCCAATCCATACTGAATTAATTCTATCCGATGGTTCAATGATTGGGATCAATTTCGTTCTCGCTTGTACTGCCTTGCAATCGTTAGTAGTATTCATAGGTGCTATTTCCGTATTGGACATTGATTGGAAGAGACGTGTAAGGGCATTATTCCTAATAGTTGCAACAATTCATATTCTCAATATTTTCCGTAATGCTGGATTAATTTGGATGCATTTAACCTATACTACTTGGGAGTTTAATGGCCTTTCAGTATTTGATTTCGGTCATGCTTATGCAGCTAGAGCAGTATCTCTGATGGCTATGTTTTTGATGGCATTGATCATGTTTGATATTTTACCAGAATTACATAAACACATTCTTCGGCTTCTAAAGCCATTAGGAATTTCCAACAATAAATCTAACTCTAATTAGTGTTAATGTGCTATAATCCTGTAGTGGAATACATTAATAGGTTTTGCAGGTGACCAATAATTATGAATGCAGTGAAGCGTTTCTCAGCGACCACGATATTGGTAATTCTAATCTTCTCTAGTTTTTCTCCATTATTAGCACAGTCAAGTGCTGAGAACTCTACAGGAATTGAGATTTTACATACTGCAATTAATCCAGCAAATAACAATACATATTACCTGTTAAGTGAGGCTTCATGGACTGATTCTGCTGAAGCAGCACGTGGTTTAGGTGGATTTTTAGTCACCGTAGATGATGCTGAAGAAAACGATTGGCTTTTCGATACATTCGCAGCATTTGATAACCAAACAAGGCATCTTTGGATTGGATTATCAGATACAGATGTTGAAGGAGAATTCCACTGGCATGATGGAACTCCATTCTTTTACAGAAGTTGGGGCGAAGGTCAACCAGGAGAAGGTGGAGATGAGGATTATGTCCATATTACAGGGACTAATATGGGGAATATCCAACCAGGATACTGGAATGATTTAGAAGATGCACCACAGTATTTCCCAGTTTATGGAGTTGTAGAGGTTGGACCTGGTGCAGACTATGCACTTCGTTTTGATGGAATTGATGATTATGTTGAGGCAGAAACAGATACTGACTTTGAACTAAATGGTTCATTGACTATTTCCGCAGATATTTATCCATACTCAAATACTGGAACTCAATTTATTGCAATGCTTGGTGACTATGGCTATGGAATGTATCTAAACAATGGACATCTTGCATACGCAGATGAATATTCTCTTTCCAAGCATCCAGTTACTGATGTTAATGTTACCGTACCAACAATGCAATGGTCAAATGTGGCAGTTGCATTGACTGAAGGAGAAGGTGGCTCATTTTTCATTGATGGACAATTAGTAGGCTCATTTGATTCTTCACAAAGTAATATTCCAGCAGGTGATTTTGGTTCAAACTCTTGCTTTGAATCAGGCTCAGACTGTGATGAATTCATTATTGGAAAAATGGGTGCTGGATGTGATTGTAATTACTTTGAGGGCTTAATAGACAATGTTAGAGTCGACAAGATTGATTATTCAGGTTTAAGCAATACCACTGATCCAAATAATGGAACGGTAACACAAACACTTTTGATTCCAGAAGTAAACGATGACACAGTTTCTATTTGGGAATTTACTGAAGGTATTGGAGATTTAACAGTTGATCAACTTAGTAGAAATGGAACAATTCATGGAGCCTCATGGGTAATGCCTGATGGAACAATTGTAGCTCAAGCAAAGGAATTGTTCAATGGACAAACTCTCAATGGTATCAATGCAGATGCAGGCGACCATTTACTCTATTTTGTAACCTTACCAGAATATACAAGGTCTTTTGATCTCTCTATGTGGTCTTGGTCCATTAGAGATGATGGCCAAACTTCAGCCTACACTGTATATTCCGGACATGATTCAGTTCCGAGCGCTTGGGATAATTACGCAAAAATTGACGCTGAATGGGGCTATATGTACGAATCTATGTCATGGCCAGAGCAAGGAGTTTGGTGGTTTGTTTTAGTGGCAAATGAAGATGTTGAAGATTTGAGTATTTCCCCATATTGGGATGTTGCAGAAGCACCACCTTCCTTGGATGAAATGATTCAATTGAACGATGGTATCGCTGTTACTGGCCAGTCGATAGAAGGTAATTTCTGGCAGGGAGAGGGGGATGATTTCGATAATGGAGTATTGTATTATTACGTAAATGTTTCAGAACCATTATCAGATTTGAGAATAAAAACATATGGCGGACGTGGTAATGCCGATTTAGCAATTTCATATGGAGGACCTCCAGATCCATTTGATCAATTTATGGATTTTGAATTCATGGAATCAGGAAGTAGTGCTGATGGAAGACAAATTGGGATACCAGATGATGACTCAAATGGTCAATCATCTAGTAAAGAAGATTGGTCAACGACTCAAGGAAACGATGAGGAAGTTCATCTGTATAATGTAGATGTAGGTACATATTATGTCATTGCATATACATATTTTAGAACTAATGATTTTACAATTATTGCGGATTTCACTTATCCTCCAGAAAATATTGATTCCGATGATGCGATTGAATTATTCCCTGGAGTTGAATACGGCCCTATGAGTGGATATGATGGCCTGGACCAGTTTTTCAAAATTGATGTTCCAGCGGGAACGGAGAGATTAGAAGTTGATTTGTTTGATGGTGTTGGAGAAGCAGAATTATTCATGAGGCATGAAAGTGCACCTACACCTACAACCTTTGACATTAGTTCTAACGCACCTGGAGCTGGTGATAAGATTGGATTTAATGATCCAACTCCCGGAGTTTGGTATATATTATTAGATTCAGAATATGTTTTCAGTGGAGTTAGCATTGTAGCAGATTTCAAAGAAAGATATGTTTGGTCATATGATGGAACACCGATTGAATTATTCAACAAAGAAGAAATTTCTGGAATTGAAGCGCCAAAAGGTGAAGAATTATTTTTCTTCCTTGAATTAGAAAATCCAGGAGAGTATTTGGAAATCTCAACTTATGGCGGAGATGGAATCTTAAATTTTGAAGTTGAAGGGCAAACTTACTCTTTTGACTTTGATGATTTTGAAATCGGTGAAGGCATTACCGATGGTCGCCAAGGTCGACCAAATGGCAATGGAGATGGATTAACTTCACAAGATATTACAATTGAGTCAAGTGGAGATGGAACATCACAAAGCATAATGATTTGGAATCCTTCAAATGGTCGCTTTGATATCACTTTAACAGCAGTTTCTGATATCAGTGAAGTATCTATTATTGCCTCTTGGGTAGAGTCTCAACTACCACCAATTGAACCGGGGCCTCCGGAACCAGTTAATGTGGAATCATGTAAGGAAACAGCCGAAATATCCTTCCGAGAAGTTGACACAAATAGGGATGGAGTAATTCAAGAAAATGAGTTTAGAGTAATAGATGATAATTCTGGAGATTTTGACTTTGATGAGATTGATATCAATTCAGATGGTGAAATTGAGTTTGCTGAAGTAGTTCAAGAATTGTGTACTTGTGATAATGAATTATTCAATAATTTTGAGCAGTTAGCGGATGGTGGCTTTAGAGTCTCAATTGAAGACTTTGGTTCACTTGAATGGTTTAACGAATACAATTTCCTAATCATGGATAACAATGATGATGGATTTATTGACTTTGAAGAGGTTGAAATTGCAGCATTATTGTGTGACACTACATTTAGCGCATTTGATAGTGATGGGGATGGAGTTGTTGATGAAAAGGATGCATTCCCAGATGATCCAAATGAGACCGTCGATAGCGATGGCGATGGAGTAGGTGATAATGCCGACATCGCACCAAGCGTTGCTAATGATCTGCTATATACAACAGGTGGAATTGCCTTACTAGTTCTAGCTGGATTACTGATATTCTTCCTCAAAGGTGGAATGGGCAGTAGTGGATTGACCTCAAGTTCAAGTCAACATTGGGATGATGAGCGCCATATTGCAATGCAAGATGAGATGCTTGGACTGAATGATTCTTTTGACAAAGAGATTCCCGAATTAGATAGGAATGTAAATCCTTTCGGAGAACCAATAGAAACTGTTGTTAGTACACCTGTTGAAGAACAACTGGCGAGTATTGAGCCACAAACATCCGCTGCTCAGAACATTGCAGCATCTGAAGCTTCCAATGAACTATTAGGAATTGACTCAACTCAACCACCGCAGAAATTGAATGAGATTTCTGGAGTTCTAGAAGATCTATTCGATTAAGTTAGAAATCACTTCAAGCGTTTTCCACCAATTCGAATTTCAGTCTTTAATGGCATTTGCTGTTCCCATGCAAATTCCTTGACTATTCTCCATCCTTTTTCAGAGCCTTCATAATCCTTGACTTCAATAATTTTATTTCTTGTATTTGCTTTGAAAGCAGCAACTGGCTCTGCATTCTTGAATACTAAATAGGCAGAACCAAAACCAAACTTTTCCTTTAATATTCCAGAGAAGTATGGTGCAATAGGGTCGCTAGGAGGTAAAACGAAATCACGAATCGGATTAATATCAGCAGATTTTTCTAGTAATTCTTTACGACCCCAGCACACTTCATGTAAGTCCTCAATTAGGAATCCTTTAATCAAAGTACCATCCTCTTCAAACGAGTTTAGTACTGCCTTCAATTCTTCTGGCTTGAATGGTGTTCCTGCTAAACGTAACAATTGTTTCAGCGTAATTACCGGGTATTCAGCCACCAACTTACGTAAATATTCTCTACGAAGTTCAATTCTATCAATATCATCTCTTTGAGTCACTGTTCTATATCCACCTCTAAAGTCTTGAACAATATGGCCAGATTTAATTAGAGGTTGTAATAATTTTCTAAATTGTGATTGAGTGAGTGCATGCCTTTCCTTGAAAATTTTCGGGTCAGAATTTACTGAGAAGAATTCAACAATATCCCATAACTCCTCATCAGGTGGTAACCCTCTAATTGTCAATAGGTCTCTAAAGTGTTCAAATGTGGCCCAAACTTGATGCCCTCGCATATTGATTCCTTGATGTAAACGGTGAGCGCTAGCCATACTCTTTAGGTCAACACGATATACTGAAGCCCTACCTCTCAAAGCAAAATCATCTCGTACTTCAGGAACATTTCTTAATGCTGCAATTTCGTTTTCTAATCTTGAATCTTGGTGTAAATTATGCTGATAGAATAGAACCTTTTCAGCAATTTCTCTCGGCTGTGGGTCAACGATTCCTCCGCGAATCATTCTTTCACCAGCGATTTTGAAACCAATTGCCTCTAGTGATTTTCTTGTATTTTCATCGATTGAGGAAACAGGTTCACTATTAAAATTGGATAACACTGCCACATCTACTAATTGGTCGGAATGGTTCTCAAGTAAGACTTCGAAAGCTTCACAAAACTCATCTAAGTACGCTGTGGGAACATGCAAATCCTTGATTTCAAGATAATCATTTACTTTGAACATCAATACCTTTCCAACAGGATCTACTCCTTTGAAAACAGGCAGATACCACCCTCGCTCAAGAACACTTCTAACCTCCCAAATGAATCGTGAAACATATGGGTCGGATTGAGTCAATATTCGCATTTGCCTATCTTCTCTTCTTGGCCGCTTTAGCAGTTGAACCTCTTCTGCCATACAATAGAATGCCTCTGGGTCTGGCACTAATGCCATTACTTTGGAGATACGACCAGACTTTTCCAAATTCATCAATGCAACAGTTAAATCTTCATAGGAACGAGTAACATAGAAACGCAATGTGTTTGCTTTTACTGGACCCATTCTACTGATGACATCAACCAAAGCATCCTCGAAATCCATTGCCTCGTAGACATCATGCACCCGATGGAAAAGAGATAACCTTCTACGCCTTCCAATAACATCTTCAAATTGCTTTACCATCATCATTTGACGTTCAAGATTTGAGATTGCATTCTTCAAATCTCTTTGCAATGCTTTGAAATCTTCTCCCTTTGGATAATTATCTAACAACTCAATTCTAGTAAGATTCTCATTAGCAGGAACCTTACTCAATATTTCTTCTTCCATTGGTCCAATCCATGGCTCTGGCTTTAATCCTAGAAGCATAGGGATCGTTTTCTTTGTAGTATAACCTATACGATTATGCAATAATCTTCCCATTATCACATCAGAATCAAGTTGAACATCTTTCCAATCTTTGAAATTGAAATCCTTAACTCTATACAGCAACTCCTGCTGCTTTTGGAATATTACATGAGAATTGAAAGCATCAAAGCAATTTTCATACTGCTTGAATGATTTTTCCAAAACCAGATTTTGCACCCAACGGTATTCAACGACATCTTCAGAACCACCCGTTAGTCTATGCTCATCAACCCTAAGGATATATTCTGCATCATCGGTTTGACGATAGAATCCAACGGAGATGACATTTCGTGATTCTAATTCATGAATAATTCGGTCCACCATATCTCTTGGGAATGGCAGGCGAGCATCCATTTCATCTCCTGTTTGAGGACCTTCTGAGCCTAGCATTTCAATAATTTTCACCCTAAGTGCTTCATGCGGATCACTGAGTTGTCTCTCTTCCCATTCAACAGGTGTACGGCCATCGAATTTAGTTACAATTTTGTAAGTAATCCCTCTAGTATGTATTTCGCGTAAATCATCTGCTTCTTTTCCACCATTGGTCGACAAACAACCGAGGGTTCCATGAATCTCAGCCATATATGGGCTGAACCATTTACCATCAATATCACAACCAGTTCCATCAATTTTTGTTATTCTGTTATTTCCTGCTAACTCTTCAACCCATTTCCGAATAACATCAAGTTCAACATCTTGTAATTTTTCTTTATACAGAGGATTATGGAATTCCTTATCCAGTCCACCACCATGACTCATCAAATTGAATAATTCTTCAGCATTTGTTGGAATAGGTGCCTTGTCTAGATAATATCTGTTTAGTTGTTCACTGGATAATTCAGTTGCAAGAGAACGAGTACCTAATAGACGGCGTAAAATTTCCGGATCGATATCTTTAACCAAGAAGGCCCGAGTTTTCATAGCCATCAAGTCTTCAAATGCAGACATGAATAATGACATTCCAAGCCGCGAAGGAACTGTAACTTTATTGTGAACGATTCTTGCATCACCTGTTACACACAGTTCCAAAAATTGGTTTAGGCTAGTGATGTCAATATCTCCAAACATAATTTCATTCTTAGCTTCACGCATCAATAAACTATCGTCCATTGTTCTATGTTTCTTCAGCAGCGCTTCAGCCTTCTGTTGAAATTGTTGTGGACTTACTTCTTCAGCCCCTATTCTTCGCGGGATAATCATTGAACGTCCCGCAACTTCTCTAAATCTCTTAGTAAAAATTTGAGTATTGACAATATATCTTTCAATCACTTCAACGTGATTATTTAAACGGAAGGCCTTGTACATTTCACCTGGGTCAACTTCTCTCGATGTCTTTAGCAGAAGACCATTTTCATCATAGGATAATTCTAGAACTGCAATACCATTAGATTCAGCTAATCCTGCCATAAAGTATCCCAATGCAGTATTGAATCCCCGTCCTCTACAAGTGGTAATCAAATAGGTTGGTTGCCCTCCAGAGACAACTTGCTCAACCAGTATTTTATTCGGGTCTGGAACTTGGAAAGAATCTATAGAATGCTCTTCTAAGTGGCGGGCAATTGCATTTGCAGCATCTGAGCCAAGACCATATGCATCATGTAATAACACCCTTGGGTCTTGTTCACGACGTAGCGCTACTGAACAGTGCCCAATCAAATCGAGTAGAGATTTTGATAATTCTCTAGAGCGAGATCTTGCTTCACCTGACCAGGATGGTACAGTAGGACGATATCCTGTAACAGATTGAACATTTACTCTTGTACCTTGAATATTTGTCACTCTATATGTAGAGCCACCTAACAAAATCACATCTCCACCACGTAGATTAGAAACGAATGAACCAGATAACTGGCCTAATATTGAACCTTCAGCATTGAATACTAGGAATGAATTATCCATTGCAATTGTACCGACATTGGTATAGTAAATCATCCTTGAATATCCACGTTTTCCATATACATTATCTTCCCAATCAACCCAAACTCTTCGCTCTTCTTCCAACATGTCAAGGACATCAATGAAATCATCATAAGGGAAATTTCTGTATGACCATGCATTGGTAATTACTTCAAACGCCTCATCGATATCAATCTCATTGATTATCACCAATCCAATCATAAATTGAGCAACAACATCTAAACTGTTTTGAGGGAAATCAAGAAGATCCATTTCTCCTGTTTGGATTGCTGCTTGTAGTGCGGCCAATTCAAGCAAATCATCGACACTTGAAGGTAGGAATCTTGCCCTTGGAATACCACCTACATGGTGCCCTGCACGGCCAATTCGCTGCAATGCAGTTGAGATGTCACCAGGGCTTCCAATTTGCAGAACTAAATCAACAGAACCAATATCTATACCCATTTCAAGAGAAGAAGAAGTGACGACAGCACGCAGATGTCCATGCTTCAATTTCTTTTCCACATCCAATCTTATTTTCTTATCCATCGAACCATGATGGCCTGCGACTAAGTCTCCTAAATGAGGTCGCAATTTTAGAACAATATTCTCAGTCATTTTTCTTGTATTGGCAAATACCAGCGTGGTGGTATGGGCTGTAATCAAGTCTGCAATGGCCTCAATATTCTTATCAAGTATCTTCATTACCGAGAGATCGCTGAATTTAGGATCGGTGATTAGAATATCTAAATCTAATTCTCTAGCACCTGAAATTTTAGCGATATTGATTTTTGTTCCTGGACCATCTTCATCATCACCGCTAGAGACGAGGTATTCTGCAACAGTTTCAAGTGGTTCCATTGTAGCAGAAATACCAATTCTTTGAACAGGAATGGTCAGTAATGTATCTAGGTAAGACAATGTTAGTGCAAGGTGAACACCTCGCTTAGAAGGGACTAATGAATGCAATTCGTCAATAATCATAAATTCAACAGCATTCACTATTGGCTGGAATCTTGGTGATGTGATTGCAATAGCCAGCGATTCAGGTGTAGTGATTAGAATATGGGGTGGATTTCTAAGCATTTTTTGGCGTTCATTTTGTGGGGTATCGCCAGTTCTCAATCCGACTTTTATTTCTTGAGCTCTATCGGGTAGATAATTATCAGAAATTTCCTTTAATGGCCCTATTAGATTTCTTTGAATATCGTTCGCCAATGCTTTGATTGGAGAAATATATACACAGTGTACCTTTTTCTCCAATTTTCCTTTGAGCGCTAATCTAACTAGGTTGTCTATTACAGTTAGGAAAGCAGTCAAAGTTTTTCCTGAACCTGTAGGTGAACATAGCAACAAATGTTCCTTGTCCATAATAGCAGGAATTGCTAATTTTTGAGGTCTTGTAAAGTCATCAAATTTATCTTTAAACCAGTTGCGGACGGGTGGACATAACTTCTCCAACAATTCCTCAGTTTCCAAAGGATTCTCAAGATAGTGTATGTCAGCCATTTTTTTTCACTTACCCGATGAGCCGATTCGGTCGTATGAAGTGTATCAATGCTTCGCTAATGAATAATCACAATATTTTGGAATAACTGCCAATATTTTGCAATCTAGTTAGACTACAAATATTGCAATAAAGCGCTAAAACTAGCAAAACAGGGCATTTATTTGTAATTAAGCGACTCCCAGTCCACCCTTTTTCCAACGATTTACAATTTCTGTTTTTTCCTGAATTGTTGGATTCAATAAAATCGATTGTTTTGCATTATCAGGAATTGTGAGTTCATATAATGCATCTGTTGGACACGAGCCAATACATGATAAACATCCCACGCAATTATTTTCAACTACAATTACTGGCCTTCTACTATGCTTTCTTTGTGCTGGATTTTCAGCCAATGGTAATAATGCTTCAAAAGGACAATGAGCAATACATAGATCACATCCTGTACAATCTTGCTGCGTGATTGCAACCATTGACTGGCCCATGAGTACTACCAGCAGCCCATCTTTCAAAAACAATACTCATTAATGGCGACAAATTTTGTGTCATAAAACCATATATTTCTCTATTGATGGTAGGTGAGGTTCAAAGGCTGAACGCATTAGCGCTCAATTAGTGAAAAGTATGTCAGATGCTGAGGAAGGTCGTTTAGAACGCCTAACTGGGATGCTGAAGCGTCGGGGAATAATTTTACCTGCTTTTGAAATCCATGGTGGGGCTAAGGGATTGTATGATTTCGGTCCTGTCGGTGGTCGTCTGAGAAATAAGGTCAATCAAGCATGGCTTAATCATTGGATTTCAATGGGTAATATTGTAGAGATATCTTGCCCAACAATAACACCGTATGCTGTATTGGAAGCTAGCGGACATGTAGGAGAATTTTCAGACTTTTTGACCGACTGTAATTCATGCCAAGAAGCAAGTAGGGCAGATACGCTTCTTGAACCACACCACCCAAACCCAGATTCTTTGACTAAGGATGATTTACAGCAATTACTTAGCAATGCTAATCCTCAATGTCCTGCCTGTGGTGCTAATGATTGGAGTCCTATTGTTGCTCAAAATTTAATGTTCAATACTACTATTGGAGCAGGTAAATCCGGCAGGCCAGGTTTCCTTCGCCCCGAGACAGCTCAAGGAATGTTCACATCCTTTTCTGCTCTATACCGCCATAACAGAGAGAGATTACCATTCGGTGCGGTACAAGTTGGCAAAGGGTATCGAAATGAAATTAGTCCACGTCAAGGAATGATTAGACTTCGTGAATTTAACATGGCTGAGTTAGAATATTTCATTGACCCTGAAGTTGAGACAGATCATGATTTTTCACAATGGTCATCAATACAGATGAATTTGCTATCTGATAATGATGGCGAAATAACTATGTCAATTAGTAGTGCGATTGAAAAAGGAATAATCCGTCATTCGACAGTTGGATTTTTCATGGCAAAAACGTTTGATTTCCTTACAAATATTGGAATTGATAGTTCTAAATTGAGATTTAGACAACACGAAAGCGATGAGATGGCACACTATGCAACAGATTGTTGGGATGTGGAAATACTTGGTTCATACGGATGGGTAGAATGCGTAGGAATCGCTCACAGAGGTTGCTATGATTTGGAAGCACATGAAAACGCAACAGGAAAAACACTACGTGCACGTCGAGAATTTGCTCAACCCAAGGTTGTGGAAATTGATGGTTGGACTACGGATGGTGCAACTGTTGGACCAGCATTTAGAGCGTTAGCAGGTGCTGTAAAAAATGCTGTAGAGCAATTACCTTCCACTAGTCAATTCCCTGCACAAATAACTTTGGATAATGGTGAGTCAGTTACTGTTAACTTAGAACATGTAAAGCGTGTTCAGAGAACAGAATCTATTTCAGGTGAATGGTATATTCCTCATGTTGTTGAGCCAGCCTTTGGTATTGATAGAATCATTTGGCATCTTCTTGACCACGCTTATCATGAATCAACAAAAGGTGAAGAAGAATATGTTACCCTGAGATTAAATGAATCTGTAGCACCTGTTGATTATTGTGTATTCCCTCTCTTTGAGAAAGATGGAATGGGACAAATGGCTAGAGATATTCATAAATCTCTATGTTCCAAATCTGCAACAGTTTCAATCTATGACGCAAGTGGTTCAATAGGCAGAAGGTATGCAAGAGCAGATGAAATTGGAGTTCCTATATGTATTACAGTAGATCATCAATCACTACAAGATAATACTGTTACTCTAAGAGACAGAGATAGTGGTCAACAATCAAGAGTTCCTATCGCGGAATTGTGAATGTTGAATAACCATCGGTGATGGCTGTAACTTATGGGTGACGTGAGTGATTGGACTGAACGGCACCGCCCGGTCTCTGAAGTGCAATTAGAGGGTAATGAAGTTCAAAGGAGAAAAATACGCAAGTGGCTAGATGACTGGCAAACTGGTGTACCTAGCAAAAAGGCCCTCCTTCTAGTAGGTCCACCAGGTGTTGGAAAAACAAGTGTTGCTAGAGCAATCGCTGCTGATATGGGTTGGAGTGTAATTGAATTGAATGCTTCTGATGCACGTAATGCTGCAGCAATACGAAAAGCTGCAACACAGGGTTCAACACATCGTTCTTTATTCCATGATCCAAATGTAAAAAATCAAAGAACTCTAATATTATTAGATGAAGTTGACCATCTTTCTGGTGGATTGAGAGAAGTTAGCCAAGAGCGATTAGAAAAAGCAATGATGGGTGATGAAGTCGGCGGTAAGGCAATTACTTTTAGTGGAGATTCTGGAGGTAAGGCAGAACTATTGAGATTACTAGATTCAACAAAACAACCAGTTATTTTAGCCTGTAATGAAGAAATGGGATTATGGGGTAAGGGCTCTAATTGGAGAAGTACTAGAGACCGATTCACAAGACATTTACAGAAGATAATTTTTGATAGAGCAAGTGATGAAGCGCTTAGAAGAATTGCTAAGCGAGTATTACGTTCAGAGAATATTGAATTTGAGGATTCAGCAGTTGAAGAGTTAGTAAAAGCAAATCCAGGTGATTTACGGGCACTAGTTCGTGATTTGCAAGTTGTTTGTGTTGATAACAAAATAAAATTAACGAGGGATAATGTCAATATGCTAATTGCAGCAGGTCAAAGAGATATTTCGATTGAAGTTTTCCCAGGACTGGATAATCTATACAGAAGTAAAACTGCTGATGATGCCTCAATAATTTCTCGTACTATAGATAAATCTCCTGATGATTTAATGAACTGGGTACATTGGAATAATGCGTCATTATTTACTGATGTAAAAGGAATCATAAGGGGTGCTCGTTCATTATCACAGGCAAATAAGATGTTTTACGGTAGATTTCTAAACACTGCACACCGTTCTTCTTATTGGTGTTCTAATTTGAGTGCACTATCGGCAAGCGTAGCCAATCCAACTCCTCTTAGTGGACGTATTTACCCCTCATATCCAAATTATCTTCGAAGAGGTAGTTCATACACTCGCCCAACAATTATTGATAGATTGGCAAGCACTTGTGGAACAAATAAATCGACAGTTCGGGAAGAAATGATGCCGATTCTTTCAGCATTATTATCTGCTGAAGAAAAAATAGGAAATGCTTCCGACTTTACCATTTCACTAAGTCTTGGCTTTACAGCTGAAGAGCATGCGTCATTAGCAGGACTTCCACTATCAAGGAAAAGTACGAAGGAACTTATTGCTAATTACAATGAAAGACAAACAGAGTTACTAGGCAAAAGTAAGAATGATGAGGTAATTCCACTAGTTGAACAACAACCAGTAGAACAAATTGAAACTGAAGACATAGTTCAAGAAAAAGATCCAAATCAAACTAAATTATTTTGAAAATTCATTCTTCATCTTTAGATGGAACCAATCTTCGCCACAGCACTACTGCAGCCCTTTCAGTCAAATCTTTTTCTTCTTTCTTCCAAGTTCTTGGGTGTAATAAAATAACAGCTGTTAGCAATTCCAAACGACCAAACCACATCAATATTGATGTGATTATTAATCCCCAAGAATTCATTCCAGACCAAGTACTAGACGGGCCAAATTCTCCAAGTGCTGGACCCGTATTACCCAGGGAAGATGCTACAACAGAAATTATACTTTCAAAGGATTCATTAGGCATACATATCGCTAGCAATATGCAAGATATTGCAAACAGACCAATCCATACAAATAACATCCCTACTATCAGACCAAGTTGCTGTCTTTCAACAACTTCACCATTCATCCGAATACGTTCTATCCTTCTTGGTTGTCCAATTCTTACAATTTCACGCATTGCTACCTTGAAAGCTAAATTAATTCTCAGTAATTTCAATCCTCCACTTGTAGAACCAGCACAGGCGCCAATAATCATGAGTGTTAGGAATATTATTTGTGTAACAATCGGCCAAGCACCATAATCAGTTGAAGAATATCCAGTAGAAGTTCCGATAGAAATAACATTGAATATACTGTATCTTAATGAGTTACCAAGGGATATCTCAGTAGCCATTAGTGCTAATACCATTGCGCATATAGCAACTACCAAATACACTAGATAATTATTAAATTCTTCATCTTTAGATGCTCTTTTGAATTCCCTCATACAAAATAGCCAAATTAGGGTAAAATTAACGCCTGCAATAAACATAAAGATGATGATAATACTTTCAATCGTCATAGAATCATAATATCCTATGCTCGCATCTCGAGTTGAAAATCCACCAGAAGCAACTGTTGTAAGTGCATGATTAATGGAATCAAATAATGTCATTCCACCTAAAAATTTCAACAATAACATTTCAACTATTGTTAACACAATATACAAACTCCATAATGCTAATGCAGTTTGCTGTAATTTAGGCTTCAATCTAGATAGAGATGGTCCAGTCAATTCAGCCCGCGCTAGTGCCATTCCACCACCAATAATTCTTGACAAGACCATCATTCCAAGCATGATTATTCCCATTCCACCAAGCCATTGAGTTATTGATCGCCAAAGTAACAAACCTCGAGGTTGCGCGTTAATACAATCCATAGGACCAGGCACACAGTTAGGACTCATATTGTGAGAAATAACAGTTGCACCAGTAGTAGTAAATCCTGACATTGATTCAAACCAAGAATTGACAGCTCCACGCGCAATATCAACTAATCCAGCACCTTCAGTAAAGGGCCCCACAAACACCCCGCCAAACCAAAACGGTAAACTACCAATAAAAACAGCAAGTGGCCATACTAGAGCAACTGCAGCAAAGGCTTCCTTATCACGTAATCTTTCACTGGTATTTGTCCTCGTCCATAGAGTTAACATGGTAATTCCAAGAATTAGAGAAATAATACTAGGTATTGCAAATGAGATCAATGCTAACTCAATTGAATCCAAAAAAGCTGTAGCAATACCAGATGCAGCAAGTGGTATCGTTAACGCAATTAGCGTCCACCCCAATATCATGCTCAATACATCAGTACGCATTGCAATCACACCTTGAATCGCTTTTCTAACTCTGCTACTCGCTCTGGATTACAGAACATAGTTAATCGGTCACCTTCAATAATCAATTTATTAGGAGAAGGCCTCATATTTTCCCACTTATTGACATCTACCTGCCTTTGAATAAATGCTATTCGCATCCACTCAGGGAAATTCGCTTCAGATATTTTCATTCCACAGAATTTTGTAGAATCCTTTACTGGTAATGAGATTCCAATAATTTCAGGAATTGTAGACAATAATGCATATGCACCCGTGGTTTTTGTGTGGATTAGAGCTAATAGATTATCAACAGCAACTCGCTTTCTATCAACTGCAAAGGTAATACCCATACGTTGAGTAACTTTGACCAAATCTGCATCGTATAGCATCAAACCAGTTCTTTGCACACCCATGTCACTAGCCAACAATGCGGCTGCAATACATGCGTGGTCATCTTTCAAAGCTGCAATTGCAATATGGTGCTCAGAAATACCAATTTCCTTCAGCATTTCTCTATCTAAATGGTCCCCGTGAATCACTTCAATATTCGGATTTGCACCAGTCTTTGTTCCTGAAAAATTGTTAGCCTTTTGTAGATCTCTTTCAATCATTGTCACCGAAGCACCCGATGAAAGCCACTTATCTGCAACTCGTTGACCAATCTTATTAGCGCCAATAATTGCAACCTTGGGAGAAGATGGGAAATTTTTTGGCTGATGTCCAAATATTTTCAAAATATGGTTGAAACTTGAAGTTCCTGTAGTTGCTACAGCGATTTTGTCATTTGGAACAAGAACAAATTCTCCATCTGGCACGATACTTTTCTCACCTTCACGCTTTACACCAATAATCAATGGTAACTCACCATCGATATTGTCTGCAGCCTCCTTTAAACTCAAGAAAATTACATCCGTTGCATCATTTGTAACATCCAATTCAATTACAAAAGCATCATGTCCAAAGGGAATAACATCTTCAATTCCTGGAGTTTTCAAACCTAGATGAAGGCGATCGATTGCCCCATCAAGTGGATTTACTACATGGTTTACCTTTGCCCACTCTACCAAATATCCATTATTCTGTTCCTCAACAAACTTGCTGTCCCTAACACGACAAATTGACAACAAGTCTTTGCCGCCCTTAGAAGCGCTGGTATGTTCTGCTAATGTACATGCTAACAAATTTCTTTCATCAGAGTTAGTTACTGCAATAAACACTTCCGCTTCTACAATTCCAGCCTCAATCAATTTCTCTCTTGAAATAAAATCACCATGAATCACAAGTGCATCGAGGTTTTGAGCATTTTTCACAGCTCTAGAATCTGAATCAACTAGTACAACATCCAAATCTTCAGCCCTCAATGCTTTGGCCAAATCAGTACCAACTCTTCCCGCTCCACCTATTATTACTCTCATGATATCACCAAAATGTTTCTGCGTATTTCTTCACCTGATATGGAGAACCACCTGTTAACTCAAAATCACCAGTTGCATAACTTCGTTCTCGTTCAATACCATTAGTTTGAGTTATTGGATGATAGAAATTATTCAATTTTGTTGCAGTTTCATCAGACTCTTCAATCCAATCAATATAGCCAGTAGGTGTATTCAGTAACCACTTATTGTTGACGACATCAACTGCACCATTAACAAAACAAGAATTTCGTTCAATATTATTTTCATCACACCATTCATCACTCATCGGTAGTTGAATATAGCCCCAAGCATGTGCCTCCCATGTCTCATAGTTCATATCGGTCAAAGCACCGAAAACAAACCATCCCGGTATGCCTTTCACACGAAGTAGGCTAAGGAAGGCATTGGTTTGCTCATCACAATCTCCTTGACCATCATTTAGGCATGAGGGGCCACTTCTAGCAACAACTGGAGCAAATGAATCATAAGCAATTTTTTCGTGCAGATAATCAAATGCTGCTCTTGAAAAAGCGTATGCATTATCTTGCATTCCCTCTGGTATAGATGCACTAATTATTTCAGCAGTTGAGATAACAATGTCAGCCTGTGAATTTATCGCATAACCAGCAGGAGAGCCTCTGTTATACCACTTATCATCATTAAACTCATAGAACTTTTGCCCATCATCTCTATTTTGAATGTCGGAAAAATTCCCACTATTATCAACACCAATTCCATTTT
Organism: Candidatus Poseidoniaceae archaeon; assembly: GCA_024958795.1. GTDB lineage: Archaea > Thermoplasmatota > Poseidoniia > Poseidoniales > Poseidoniaceae > MGIIa-L1. Next base: position 34,549 of record JANXHP010000011.1, read on the forward strand.
CCATTCCAGCGATTCTCGAATCAACTCTCGCTCCATTGTGCCATGAATATGATGTTGAGTGAACTCCAACAGAATATGTGAAACTACTGGATTCACCAGGGCCTAAATTGACCAATACTTTTACGCAATTACTGACAGAACAATAATCATCACCAATTCCTATACCAGGCCACCAGATTTCATGTCCGTTTGTAGTGACTAATTTTTCAGAAGCAGATCTTACTGGAAAACCACTGGTTGGAACAGCATATTCTTCCCCACCGAAACTAATACTAATCGCAGTAGTTATTTGGATTGAAGTCGGAATTTCCGCAGAATCTCCATTTGTATATTCAAATCCATAAGGTGAGCCCTGTGTAGAACTGACGGCGGGGGGTATTGCCAAATTTTCCATCATGTATCCACTCGGCCCAGAGTTCGAGACAAATACGGTTTTCTCAAGAGTGTATGAAGCTTCTATCGGGTACAAGTGATATGGCGAAACAGCAGATTGGATGTATTCTTGAATGCCTGCCCATTGAGCAATAACTTGCTCTCTCGCCTGTGGAGATAACATAATGAAGGCCACCAGTGATAACATTACAAAACTACGAAAACGATTTTTCTTTCTTTTCAATATGTTTTTTGTTCTCCCAGTATGAGTTTGTACAAACCCTTTCTCGGTTGGTTTTGTAGTCATTTTGTAGGAAGTTGCTAGTGATCCTTGATTGAATTGTTGCTCAAGTCTGAAATTACTTGAATTCAAATTTGCAAGAACGCGTCCACAGGAATAGCAGATTGAATCTCCCGATTCAGTGGTCGCTCTACAATAAGGGCAAGAACCCATATATTTCCGGCTATGCGGGAGTTGTATAACCATTGCTAGCGGAAAGCCCACGAAAGTGCTTATTTGCTATGATTTACAAAATATCGGATAAATAATCAACAGTATCCTTTGTAAATAAGTGCTTACTTAGTTACAATAATAATTAGTTCACTCTTCTTCTCCAATAGTGCCTTTTGAACGCTTTTCCCTCTCATTTGAGGCCCAAATTCTTCGCAATCTTCGCCTTGCAGGTTTTGGTATAGATGCCCAAATCCAATCCTCTATTTTTGAGTCAACAATCATCATCATCGAACCGATAAATATCCATCCAAATGGATCAAAAATTGAATAATATATTGTGGTTAACAATGCAATTCTCCATGCAGTTGACCGTATAACAGCCCCCCATTTTTTCCCATTCAACATCATATATCCCTGATGTGCAGTAATCATTGCTTCACATCTTGGGGTTAGTATTGCAAGTGCTGCAATAGTTAGTACCATTTTAAAAGAAAAAATCTCATCATCAAGTTGAATATATCTAAAAATTAAGACCATCGCAGTCATTCCACCGATTGCAAGCCCTAGAGCCCAACCACTAGTAGGGTGAGATCCACCCTTCCTCACTCTCTCTCTTCGCAGCAGCAAGTGGACTGCAATAGATAGCATTAGCGCTAATAATAGCAAAGAAATTGGATGGGGAATTTTAGCCCCATCACCATTGTTTGCATATTCAACATACGGCATGAATAACGAACTATCGCAAAAGGTTGCATAAAACATTCCAACAATAATTCCCCAAAATATTTGATTCCAAGCAGTTGGTAAATCATAAAATCCAGCATACTTTGTCATCATCCCCCTCCAACCCAGTGTCATACCGATTAGAGCAGAGAATGTGGCGACCTGAAATAACACTGGTGCAGATACCATATTGTCTTGCAGTTGAGTTCACTTCTTCAATCAATTGATGAAAATGCCGCCATTGATTAACTTTGAATGTTACTTGGCCAAAGCCGCAATTTGTTATGCGTATGTTCAAACGCAACCTATGGTTG
>JANXHP010000064.1 GCA_024958795.1 Candidatus Poseidoniaceae archaeon
ATGATATCATCCATTCCTTCAACGATTGTTCTTCCTTTACAGGACAATGGAATTCCGGCTGGACCTAACTTGATTGGCATAGCATGACCCCCCCGCAGAACCAACCCAAAGGTCGTCTCTCCTTAACCCCTTTCTGTAGGCTGTTTGCAAAAACATTTCTTTTTGTATCCATTTCATGATATTAGAGCATGCGACTATCTATGAAGTAGGGCTTTGACGAGTGGGTATGGACGAGGCGATATCTATGGCTGTTAACGCCTTCAAAATGGGTAACCCAATTTGCCTTTTTGACTCTGAAAACAGGGAAGGTGAAACAGATTTACTTTTCCCTGGGCAGTTTGCACAGCCAGCGACGATGCGACAATTGAGAAAGGATTGTGGTGGATTACTATTTTTAGCGATAGGGCATGAAGTGGGAGAGTTATTTTCCTTACCATTTTTGCAAGACTTACATACTCATCCGGCTTTAGTTTCGGATAATTTAGTACTTGCAGAATTAATTACCAATGATTTGCGATACGATTCACGTTCTGCATTCACATTGTCCTTGAATCATCGTGAAACATATACAGGGATTACCGACCATGATAGAGCCTTGACAACACGACGGTTCGCAGAACTTGTCAAAGAATGTGAACAAGCAGGCATCTCAGGAGAAGAAGCTAGAAAGGCACTTGGAAATGAGTTTAGGACTCCGGGACATATTCCGGTTTGTAGGGAATCGGAAGGTGGATTATCTCGACGCCAAGGTCATACTGAATTAGCGGTTGGATTGGCACGTCTTGCTGGAATGACTCCAGTAGTGATCGGAGCGGAGATGTTACAATCAGATGGCGATGGTGCATTACCGGTAGATGATGCACGGATTTGGGCCATGCAGAGAGAGATTCCATTCTTAGAAGGGGCACAATTGATCAAGGCTCTAAAATTGTAATCAACAAATGAGTATTTTTACCGATATTGAGAAGAATGGCAACCTGTAGCAAGTGTTGAGGTGAGACGATGAAGAGAGTAATGGCGGTTGGGGTTTTTGACTTACTTCATGCAGGCCATTTGCACTATCTTGAGCAGGCTAAAGCACTGGGCGACCATCTTACAGTAGTCGTTGCACATGATGATACGGTGCGAAAGCGAAAGCATGAACCGGTCACCGGGCAAGATTTGCGCCGAAGAATGGTTGAGGGATTAAAACCAGTAGATGATTCAATAATTGGCAATCCTCCCAATGTACCGATTTTTGATATATTGCCGGTTGCTAATCCAGACATTATTGCACTTGGTTATGACCAAGAACACGCAGTTGAGAAAATAAAATCACAATTATTAGAATTAGGTTTTGATTCTATAGAAGTGACTCGTGTTGAAGGTCTTAGTGATGATTTAGATGGAACTCGCAAAATAATTGCGAGAATTTTGGAACTATCTACAGAGAAGAAATCCTCGGATGGTGAATAAATGTTCACAGGAATTGTTCAAGGCATTGCATCTGTCATTGCTATTTCACAAGGGGAATCGGTTACAAAAGTATCAATCGAACTACCAGAAACAGAGAATTTGCAAATTGGTGCAAGCGTTAGTCTTGATGGAGTTTGCTTGACTGTGACTTCAATAAATGGCCTGATCGTTGATTTTGACATTATCGAGGAAACATTGCAAAGGACTACACTTTCCGATCTTGAAATTGGAAGTGAAGTAAACTTTGAACGTGCGATTCGCTTTGGTGATGAGTTAGGAGGTCACATACTATCTGGGCATGTAATGTCGGCGGGATTGATTCATTCGGTAATAGAAAACGGAGAAGGTAAAGACATCTCAATCATTGCCCCACCATCATTACAAAAATACATCATCGAGAAGGGATTTATCGCCATAGACGGCATTTCATTAACAGTAGGGGTAGTAAACTCAAATGTTTTTGCGCTCCATATTATTCCTGAAACGCTTCGCATGACAACATTAGGTGCAAAACAGGAAGGAGACGCAGTGAATATTGAGATAGATTCAAACACACAAACAATTGTCTCCACGGTAGAGAGAATGCTTGCAGAGAAGTGATATCATGACAAAAATCTCAATAATATGCGGTTCATTCCACAAGGAAGATATTTCCAAAATGCTTGAATTCGCACAGCAAGAAGCCGAAACCTTAGGTTTGGAAATCGCTGAAGTTATTTGGGTTCCTGGTTCAATGGAAATACCTCTCGCTATCGATAGACAACTTAGGAAGGATGAAATTGATGCAGCTGCATGTTTGGGAATAATTGAGAAAGGACAAACAAAGCATGGTTTAGCAATGGGGCAAGCAGTCACTAAAGCAATTGTAGATTTACAATTGAAATATGACAAACCAATCGGCTTGGGAATAATTGGCCCTGGTGCAAAACCACAGCACATTGAACCGAGAATTGAACCTCATGCTAGGGCAGCAATCGCTTGTATTAGCGAAATGTTATGATATATTGATATCGAAATTAAAGTCAACATTGAAAGAGTGCCTATGTTTGGGAACATTCCCTAACAAGGTGATTATATGTCTGATATCCGAAATGTCATCATTATTGGTTCCGGTCCAGCCGGATATACTGCAGGATTATACGCGGCTAGAGCAATGTTAGATCCATTGATGTTCGCAGGATATATGTCGGGAGGTCAGTTAATGCTTACTAGCGATGTTGAGAACTTCCCTGGCTACCCACAGGGTATCGGTGGACCTGAGATGATGATCGAATTAAGAGAACAAGCAGAACGCTTTGGTCTATCTGTTGAGGATAGAAATGTTGAATCTGTAGATCTATCTGAGAAACCATACAAAGTGGTGGTGGAAGGTGAGACATATTTGACTCATGCGATAATCGTTTCAACTGGTGCAGAATCCATTTGGCTTGGTGCTAAGGGAGAGGAAGAACAGAAGGGTCGAGGTATCTCAACATGCGCTACATGTGATGGGGCTTTCTTTAGAGATGAGGAAGTATTGGTGATTGGAGGAGGAGACTCTGCTTGTGAAGAAGCAACTTTCTTGACTAGATTCGCAAGCAAAGTTACACTACTTCATCGTAGAGATGTGTTCAAAGCATCAACAATAATGTATCAACGGGCTGCAAATCATGACAAGATAGAAATCAAAACTTTTAGACAAATAAAAGAGTGGTTAAGTGATGAAAAGGGGCTAACAGGTGCGATTGTTGAAGACCCACGTGACGGCTCTACAGAAACGATTGCAGCGACAGGTGCTTTCATTGCTATCGGACATACTCCAATCACTTCTTTCCTTGATGGACAAGTTGAAACTGATGATGAGGGGTACATTCTTCACAAGAACCACACGATGACTTCTGTTGATGGTGTATTTGCAGCAGGTGATGTAGTCGATACTCGTTACAAGCAAGCGATTACTGCGGCTGGAATGGGTTGTCAAGCGGCAATGGATGCTGAGAAGTGGCTTGAAGAAAAAGGTCATTGAGCTTTTTTTGTAATCATTACTTCGGCGACGGATTCATTGCTATGTTAATGTTGGACAGTATATGGTCGACCTATCACGTCACGCGCGGCATATCGCATTGCCGCAAGTAGGTGTCAAGGGCCAACAGAAGTTGGCAGATGCTAGCGTTCTTGTCGTAGGAGCAGGTGGATTGGGTAGTCCAGCCTTGCTTTATTTAGCAGCTGCTGGAATAGGAAAAATAGGTATTATTGATGATGATGTAGTTGACATTTCCAATTTACAGCGACAAATCATCCACGATACAGATAAAGTCAATGAATCAAAGTCAAAATCTGCAATGAAAAGTATCAATGCACTTGATCCATCAATCCAAGTAATTTCTATAGAAGATAGGCTTAATCCAGATAATGCTATTGAAATATTACAACAAGGTTGGGATGTATTAATTGATGGAACAGATAATATTCCAACTCGCTATTTGATAGATGATGCTTGTTCAATCTTGGGAATACCTTGGATATATGGTTCAATTCACCGCTTTGAAGGTCAAGTTACTGTATTCAACAATAATGATGGCCCATGCTACCGCGATTTATTCCCCGAAGCACCACCTGTAGATGCAGTTCCTAATTGCGAAGAAGGAGGCGTTCTAGGGGTCTTGCCAGGAGTTATTGGTTCAATACAAGCTACGGAGGCGATAAAGATCATCTTGGAAATTGGAGAATCTTTGTCTGGGCGTCTATTGATTTATGATGCTGAACGAATGGATTTCAATATTTTGAAATATTCAAAAAATGTAGATAGAGAGCCGATAATTGATTTGAAAATGGTTACTGAAATGTTTGAAACTAATCAATGGTGTAGAACTCCAGAAGTAGTAATTGATATTGATAAAGGGCAAGGGGTTCAAAAAGGAAAGGCCAACCCAGAGAACATAATGTATACAGAAATTAGTATGTCAGAAGTGCTGCAAAAGAAAGAGAATGGTTGGTCTCCATTTATCTTAGATGTTCGTTCTGAAATGGAATACGACCAAGCGAGACTTGCAACAGTTGACCTAAATATTGACCATAGTATTGTTCAATCAATAATGAATGATTTACCTACAGATAGAGATATTTTGGTGCACTGCAAAGGTGGAATTAGATCTGAAATGGCGATAATGCTGCTAACACAATCTGGCTTTGATTCTTCTAGGCTGTTTAACCTTAGTGGTGGAATCATGGCATGGCATGCGGCTAAGCCTGATGAGATAGAATACTGACAAGGATATTCGCCGTTATTGGCTTCTTTGAAGACCTTCAACAAACTGCTTTGAATCAGTAATTGAAGGGAAGAGTTTGAAGGCTGGTTGCCAACCCCTATGGGGTTGAAGAGGTGATTTCATGGCAAAGGTCATTGTTGCAGATGAAAATGAAGGTCGCCGCAATCTCCTCGCAAATTCATTGGAAAGAGAAGGCTTTGATGTCACTAGAGCTAGCACTCTACGTCAAGCTGAAGGTACAGCATTAGCAACAATGCCAGAAGTGGTATTGATGGAAGGTGAATGGAAAGCTGGCGATGTAATAGATGCTAGTCAACGCTTGATGAGTGATCCCGAATTCGCATTCAAATGCCGCATCGTGGTATTATCTCGTAGCTCTACTGATGATTATCTGATGTCTGCTGCTAAGGCAGGAATAGCAGAAGTAATGCTAAAACCCATTGATATGCCAAGCCTAATTGAACAAATAGGAAAACATACAAGAAAGCAATTTGTTCCACCTCCTGCAGATATTGATAGCGGAGGCGGAGGTGGTGGAACTTTCGATGTTGGAATGATGATGGGGGATGGAAAGTGGGCCCTCCCGATGCTGAAAGGTTTAGTTAGTCCAGAAAAAATAAATACAGATTTTATCAATGAAATAATGCAACAATTAGGAGAAGAAGGAATAGAAGTTGATGAAGAAGTAGATTTGTCAATGATGTCTTCAATGCTACGAATTGCTCTGAATAGATTGGTTGGTGAAGCAAGTGAAATGTCAACTGAAGAATCAAACGATGCTGAAGATAGTGATGAAAACCAAAAGGACAAATCTTCAGTACCATCTTTCAAGCAAATGAGTAAGGGCAATAAAACATTAGGAGGTGGAGCAAAGCCTTCCAGTAGTCTCAAAGAAGGTTCCACAATGGAAACAATTCTTCAAAATCAAGCGGATGATATTGGGGATGAAATAACGGATATTATGGATTCAATTCTTGATGAAGAGCCAGATTTTGTTGCAATACATGAAGATGATTCTATGGCTAGAATCGACCCACAAGTTCTCAAAATGACCAAATTAACAACGGAAATAGTACATGAGTTGATGTGGAGTCTTGGTCGGCCAGGTGCATTATCTGATTTGACTTTGATGACGCAAATTGAAGACGCTGCAAAATTGACTAAGGAAGTGCTTGACTCTTTGCCTGAATTGGAGGAAGAGGAGTGAAAAATCAACAAAGAAGGATGGCATTTGCTTTTCCAGCTTTAATTATGGCATTATTTGTTGATTATCTCGGATACGCATTCATCGTGCCAATATTACCTGCATGGCAACATCAATTTGGCTTCAGTGCAACTCAGGCTACATTATTAGTTTCAATTTGGGCGGTTCCGATGTTTTTGTTGGGCCCCTTAACAGGTCGTTTGACCGATAAGATCGGTTGCGGAAAGACAATTTTGTTATCGTTAATTCTTTTATCAATTTCAGCATTGATGTACCTTGTTGCAACAGAAGAATTACTTCCACAAGCATTTCTCATCCTTGCTGGTGCCAGATTATTGCATGGAGCATCTGGTGCTGCTGTGATGACCGCTTGTCTAGCATCTGCATCACAATTATGGCCGAATAAATTTGGAGAACAGGCTGGAAAATTGATAGCAATGGCAGCGATTGGTGGATTATTAGGGCCAGTTCTTGGAGGAGTGTTGTTTCAATACTTTGGTTCAGTAGCTTTCGTTGTATTATCGATAGCAACTCTTTCAGCAGTTCCAGTAGTTTGGTATTCATCTTCTGTAATTGGTGATGCAAGTGAACCTGCGCAAGGTAATGTTTCTCTAAAGGTATTCATTACTAATCCTGTATTGTTAAGGGTTGGTATATTGATTGGGATAACCACACTGGCAACAGGTGCTTTGGAGGCAGGAGGGCCATTATTTCTCAATGATGAACTTGGCCTAAAACCTGCAGCGATTGGAGGCGTATTATTGGTAATGGTATTCACTCAAGGTATTGGTTCATTGTTTTGGGGGAAACTTGTTGACAAAAATGGACCTACTAGATATATGCTAATGGGCTGGGTGGTCGTTACTATTTCACTGGCAATGGTTGGAGTCTTAGGGCACCAATTGACCGGAAAACAAGCAATAATTGCGATGATTTTGATGCTTGGAATATACCAATTTTCCATCGCAGCAACTCAAATACCAATGTTGACAATGATAGATGCTGCAGCTAATCAAGCGTATGGTTCAGGGAACCCAGGATTGGCTTTTGGAGCATTTGGTACTGCATGGGCTGCGGGTACAATTGTCGGGCCGCTAATAGTTGGCCCGGTGTATGACTTGTCAGGTTCTTGGCCACTTTCCTTAGGGCTGCTATGTGTTCCAGCATTGTTTGGTTTTATTGTGACATTTAGAAACCAAGATATTCTCAATGAATGCTATAATACTGAAATGAATACTCGTATTGAATTAGAGTAATTTTGATATTATCAACTAAAATAATACACTGCTAATGCAATAAATGGAATAATCAATATCAATTTAGTTAGTGGTTTCCACCACCATTTTTTCTCTACCCTTTCCAAATTAATGGCATCAGCAACACCTTCCGCTAATGCTTCCACAATTTGTACTGACCCATCAACCATGAACACTATTGGGGATATATTCAATTTTAATCTTTCTATTGTTCTGTTCATGTAATGCATAGGCTTGAAGGAGGCCCCCTTCTGCCCCAACATGAGGCAGCAACATGGAACAAGGCGACTTACCAGTAATTCACGGCGCTGATTGGCGTCCAAAGCAACCTCTTGAATTTACTCAACCACTTCATGCAAATGCAGCTAAGCAAGAGGTTCTTCGCTTTGTAACACAACGTCATGATGGTCACCTTTTCCTTGTTGCAACCGTTTGGGATCATATGATTGGTAATGAGCCAAAACAATTTGAAGGGCCTTCATGGCATAATTTCAGCAATCGATTATTGGAGGCATTAGAGAGAGCAATGAATGCACAAATAAAAGCAAAAATGGACGATCAAAATGATGTTGAAGTTATTCCTAGGAGAACCCTAGATGAATTTCTTGAAAGGCGAAATACGCACTTTATTATTGATATGCGTTTGATATTAAGGCGTTTGGCACATTATATGTCTGTAACTATAGAACAGCGTCTTGAGTGGCAAAGGTTAATGGAAAGAACTAGATTATTAGATGAACAATTGAAGACAATTTTCAGCGATGGAATAGAAACACCAGATGGAAGTAAATTTGGTGGAAAGGGTTTCCGCTCTACATGGCAAGAAGGAGTTGTTGCAGTTGCTACTGCTTTGAATCGTCAAATTGATGCACCACGTGACGCAACCCCTGGTAATGGATACGATGGAGATTTAGTTGCTCCAATGATTAGAGATATGGGTCTTGGATTAGCAATGGGAGATACTCCCCTAGATGTTATGGCGGCAAATGTTGGAAAAGCTGGCTCTAATCAAAATGGAGGTTGGGAAAATGCTGGTGGAAGAGACTTGCACATTGGAGCATGGCATGTTGGCGTCTTACCCCCTACTGCACCATTACCGATTGCGAGTGTTACTATGACTGGGTTGGCATTCGCTGCTTGGAGACAGAATTTACAACGGTTCCATATTGCTTGTATTGGCGAAGGAGCTTCATCATCAGGAGAATATTGGGAGGCATTGAATTTAGCAGGTGCTAGAGGATTACCAATTTGCTATATATTACAAAATAACCAAATCGCTTTGGATACTCCTCCTGCAAAACAATCCGGAGTTGAAGTTTGGGCTGATAAAGCAGTAGCGATGGGATTCCCGTCTTGGACAATCGATGGCTCTGACCCAGCATCTTGGCACGCAAGTACTGCCTGTGCGCGTGAATTCACAATGGAGGGTGGAGGGCCTACAATGATACATGTTGAAACAATGCGTGGTTGCGGACATGCTCATCATCATGATGATCTCTACTTAGGAAGTGAGACTGGAAATCCTCCAGGCTATGTTGACAAAGACTTACTTGCTTATTGGGAAGCGAAAGATCCAATTCCAACACATCGTCAACTTCTCGTTGAACTTGGTGTAGAAGAGAATGTGTTGAATGCAATATCAAAAGAAGAGCAGCAATTTGTTGATGATGCACGTGGAGACCTTGAGGATATGGAATGGCCAAGTCCTGAGACTGTAACCAAGGGAATCACTTCATTAAATGATGCTGATACCCATCAAGACCACCTTTCAAGAATAAATGGAAGTGAAGAAATACAGTTGCTTGATTCACCTCTTGATGTTGGAGAATGTACCTTAGAATATTCTGAAAGTGGTGGTTGGACATATGCTCGTGCTATTCAACAAGCAATGGCAGATATTGCTACGCGACATCAAGATAACTGTGTTTTTATTGGTGAAGATATGGAAGTAGCAGGTGCATTTGGAATGAATATGGCATTAAAAAATGCAGGGCATTCTGATAAATTGATTGACATGCCACTCTGTGAGGCTGTAATTGTCCATACTGGTGTAGGTGCTGCATTATCTGGAATGAGGCCGATGGTAGAGATTCAATTTGGTGGCTTTGCTGCGCTTGGATATAATGCATTAATCAATAATGCAGCTATGCTTCGATGGAGATGGGGAGCGGAATGTCCGATGACTATTCGTATTCCACTTGGAGGGAAAACTCGTTCAGGTCCTTTTCATGCTAATATGATAGAATCATGGTTTGCTAATGACCCAGGATTAGTTGTATTAGCACCAGCAACTCCTCAAGATGCTTATGACCTCCTAATGGAGGCTGCGGAATTAAATGACCCAGTATTGATGCTTGAACACATTGGGTTGTATGGATTGCGAGGTGGACTTACCGGTTGGGGGCAAAATATCAATCAAATAGTTGACACTGAATCCGTAAAACAATCGATTGAAAATAATCAGCCGTTCAAAATTGGTAAGGCTGCAGTAGTTAGAGGTGGCCGAGATGTCACTTTGGTCACATGGGGTTCAATGCTCCATATTGCACTAAAGGCAGCACAACAATTAGCACAAGAAGACATTGAAGTTGAGATTATTGACTTACGTACTCTATTGCCATTTGATGCTCAAACATGTATTGAATCGGTAACTCGTACTGGCAGACTTGTCATTTTACAAGAAGGTCAATGGAGTGGTGGGATTGGACACACAATTCAATCTAGGATATTAGAATCCTGTTTTTACAATATGGAATCAGTACCAGTAGTAATTGGTGCATTGGACACTCCGGTTCCATTTTCGCCTCCACTAGAAGATCATACTCTTCCATCACTTGAACATGTAATAGAAATTCTTCGAACAACTTGTTCTTAATTATTATGAGATTGTTTCCTTTTTGGCTAATTTCAAAAATAATTCAGCAGCAAGCCATGCGCCTATTATTGTTGAAATTATATATAATGGGATGCTACTGTAGAGTTCAGCGATAATATTTGGACCAATAGTACGTGCAGGATTCATACTTGCACCAGTAGCAGGTCCGAAAATAAATGCCAATATTGCTACGCACCCGCCAATCCATGAAGATACGATAATTCTATTTTCACTCTTGCTAATAATCCAAAGTATGTTTGCCATCAGTACAAAAGTGATGAAGACTTCGATAATGAATGCACTTGCATAAGAATGGCTAGAGGCGATTGTTGTTGGCCCAGCACCAGAAACAGCTATTGCTGCGATCAAAGCACCAATTATCTGTGCAGAAATATATGGAATAACTGCATTTTTTTCTAAATTGCCATGACGGTAAAATGCAATACTAACTGCAGGATTGATGTGGGCGCCAGAGATTGGTCCAAAAAGCAGTATTGCTATTGTAACTCCAATTCCAAATGATAGACAAACAATAGGTAAAGATGCACCATAAGCAATGCTTCCACACCCTACTGCGACCATCAATGCGGTCCCGAGAAGTTCAGCACCCGCGCGTTTCCACATATTTTATCCGCACCTTCGGCGTATTATTTGGTTTTCCTAAACGAATCAATTGAATGCATTGCTCACATAAGCGTCAAGAAGGAATGGTGAAGTCGGTTGCTCATGGCAGAGGAGAAAAAGGTAATGGGAATACCTGAATTAGTCCATTTCAATACCCTCGCCATTACAGGTTCTCTTTTTGCTGCAATAATCGGATTCAAGTTGTTTAAAGATAAGGTCGGTTTGGATAATCTTCCACTTACATTATTTCTATTGGGATTAGCATTGGCGTTATTGGTAACATCTGCAGACTTTTTCATTAAGGGTGCTAAGGGGTTGGCGCAAAGGGCAGGGATTCCTGAAGTTGTAATCGGTCTTACTATCGTTTCAATAGGAACTTCATTACCTGAGATATTAGTAACTACAACTGCCGCAATAGACTCATCCACAAATCCAGATATTGCTGATTTTGCTATCGGTGGAATATTTGGATCAATATTAGTTCAAATAACTTTAATTCTTGGTATAGTAGTATTGTTTAGAGGAATCAATATTCGTCCTTCATGGTTGAAAAGAGATGGAATAATTATGCTATTGTCATTATTACTATTGAGTTTCTTTATCTACACAGGAAACGATTTGAATCGTATTGAAGGAATAATTCTAATCCTCATTTATTCCCTATATGTGTCATGGTTGCTTCTACACCGTAAAGAGATTAGAGAGGATGAATTATCAGGTAAGTCGATAGAACTTGAGCCAACCGGTTCTAATTGGAGTACTGCGGCTTATTTTGTCATGATTACTTTAGGGCTTTACTTTGCTGTTTTTGCTGCTAATCATCTTGTGTTAATTGCAAGTGATTTAGCAGTTTCAATGGATGTTCCGCATTCAGTCGTTGGTACAACAATTTCTGGATTGGGTACATCACTTCCAGAATTGACAATTGCTTTGATGGCCGCTAGAAAAAGTGAAGGTGTAGCGATAGGGACTTTGATTGGCTCCAATATCACAGACCCATTATTGTCTATCGGTATTGCAGCAGTAATTAGTCCATTAGTGATAACAACTTCTGGTGCCCCATTGTTGCTGAATTTCATCATCCCTGCAACAATAGCAGGCTCATTGATGGCAATATTCATGATGTGGACACAATATGAGTTTAAGCGTTGGGAAGGTTTGTTATTGATATTATTTTATGGCGCTTTCATGTCAATATTAGTAGCAGCGCATGA
>JANXHP010000071.1 GCA_024958795.1 Candidatus Poseidoniaceae archaeon
GGGGCGGTCAACATTATTAGGCAAAAAAGAAATGCAGGTATTTTCTTCATGAATGCCTCACAACTGATATAGATATAAGGGATTCCCTTAAATTAATATTCTAAATATTTAAGGAAATTCCTTCATCAATTAAGAAGTGACAAATTGCAATCGCTAAGTGACCCTGTAACCATTCTTCACCTAATGAACGAGGGATTGTATTTTCAAGCAATAGTTCAGACTCAATAAGCGGCTTATCATCACTCAAAATAAATGCAATATTAATGCCACTAATTACAGTTTCATCCCACTCTCCTACTGCTTTTGATAGGGGCTTACTCTGTTGTGGGATTGCACTTTCAGCATTCCATAATCTTGGCGCGTCAGCATCAAGACGAATAATCGTGGAACCTTTCCATTCACTGATTGTATTTTCAATATCTCCTCCACAATCATATATTCCATTAGAACGTTTTACCCATTGACCCCTTGCTGGTGTTGGTAACTGGATCACTTTGCCAATTTGTCCTGCTACAGCTCTTTCTTCTGCATGAACTCCTTTCAATTCTGAACCAATGAATTTTATTCTTCGAGCCGGACCTGGTCCGCCATGCAAATGTAGGACGATTTCACTATCCCTTCGCATTCCATGGCTTGTCATTAGGGCTGACATCAATGCACGAACTAATACATCCATTCGTCCAGCAGCACCTGCCATATCATTCAATGGCAATTTTCCTTGAGCCATCGCTCTATTGCCAATAATTGCAAACCTTCTCATTACAATCACTCATTCTATAGAATCAATTGCCCCTTTCAACAAAGGTTTGAATAGCATCACACATCTTGTTTTCATCTTCCAAAATGAAGTGCGCTCCATGAGAGTCAACCAAATATCCTCTTGGCTTATCTGGATTACCAAGGTCTTCTAAGCGATTAGCAATTACTGCAGTCATTCCAGACTTTTCTATTTGAGCAACAGCCCGATAAATCAAATCATTTTGCTTAATTCCACTTTCAAGTTTGAATCCAATTCTGACTGATTCGGAACATAAATCTTTGAGAAGATGAATATGTTTTGCTCCTTCAATCAACTCCACTTGTAATGTTCCTTGTTGACTTGCAACCTTGCCTTGTGCAGGATTTGCAACAAGATAATCCAATACTGCAGCACAATGAATCCAAGCATCAATATTATCCTTAGCAATTGCCTTTAATTCAGCCAACATATCATCAGCATTAGGAGTTGAAATGATTAGAGGTAACCAACTTGGAATTTGACATGAGACTACACCAGCAACACAAGTAACATCATGTCCTAATCGATAAAAGTGATCTGCTATTGCCAATCCAGTAGCGCCAGTACTTGTATTTTGAACAAATCTAACATCATCAATTGCAGAGCGAGTTGCTCCTAAAGTAACTACAATAGATTTTCTTTTTGGCTTGATTCTGTTAATAAAATGTGCAAACTTTGCAACTATTTCATCATGTGGTGGAGTTTTCCTTTTCCCCTCAACTTCTTCTCCCCAGAGAACATCAGCACCATACTTTCTAACATCCAATACAATGTCATCTGTTATTGGGTCTCCTGCTAAGTCAGAATGCATACTTGGAACAAACATAGTAGCAGTACCTCGACCTCTTGCAGCTGATAATGCCATCAAGAGTGGTCCGTTATTGAGTCCATGTACAAAACTGGCCATCAAGTTTCTAGTTGCAGGTGCTACTAAGATTCCATCTACTTCATCTAGAGCAGACAAATCTCCATCCCAATCGGTAATGACTTCACATTGGCTAGCCCAACGAACGGCTAACGGTGTAATGATTTTCTGTGCTGATGGAGTCATTATCACTGTTAATTCAGCACCATGGCGACGTAACTCTCTAGCAAGACGAACAGTATCAACTGCGGCAATACCTCCAGATATTCCCAAAACGATTCGGAGACCTGCAAGGCTGGAACCTCGAATCTCGACATCGGTATCCCGCATCGCCATGACAATGCCAAACATAACTTGCTCAAGACTCCTTCGCCGCTAATCAACAGCGATTGCAATCCAAAACAAGCCAATGATTGAATATGGTGCTGCGTCCCCATCTAATCATGACGGGAGATAGGAGTGGAGAAATAATCCCAGCAGGGATTGCTCCATCAAAAGTTTCTTCGACTCAAAATACCTTTGAGAGAATCCATCGAGGTACTGCATTAATATTAGCCATAGATACAGTAATTCTAATATTGATAATGTCAACTATAATAAACATTCAAATCAATGCAGGAGCATCTGCATTAACCCAATACATCGTCATAATCCCAGCGATTGCAGGTGGTTTGATTTGGACTGGATATAGACGACAGAATGAATGGGCATATTGGCCAGGAGCAGTAATAATTGGTCTTGCAGCAGTATTCTTTGCAATATTAACGTTCAATGACATTCTATTATTTATTCAAGGTTCCATGGGTAGTCTGATTATGGCGCTATTACTTGGTTGGGCTACTCTTGGCTCAATTAGAAGAGTGAGATATCATTTCCATCCAGGTTATAGAGCAGCATATTTTTCAGAAGTTGATACTAGTTCATTGGATATTGAATTAGAGGAAGGAGAAATGTTCGCAGCCTGTTCCAGTTGTCTCGCAGTATTAGCCATTAGACCAAATATGCTCAGTGTTGATGATAGATGTCCTCATTGTAATAACAAATTGGTCAGCAAACAAACCGCAGCAAAATATGAAGAAGAGTGATTACTCTTTGACAATTTGACATTTTAGTCCATAACGAATAAACGCTTCTTGAGCATATATTCGTCGTGTCACAAATCGAACTTGATCGCCAATTTTAGGATTATTATCTTCATCATCTACCAATAGAAAAACTCCTCTTGGACCTTGTTCAAAACGGACAAATACTGTAGTGATTCCACCTAAGATCGGTGCTCTATATGAAAATTCAGAAGGCGCACCAGCTGCTGCAAGTTTTGTCCAAGATTCAACTGTTGCTGCTCCATGTAAGGAAATACTTGCTTCTGGTATTGCAAGGCCATTATCATCCATTTGTCTAGGTGGCCAAATCATTTCCTCACCCAATTGTTGTCCCATTAAATTAAGCCTCGCTGCAGAACCCTCGTCGTATTGTTGCTGGGAAACATATGCTCCTTGTGAGACATGATTTGGGGCACACTCTTTTTGCCAAGCGGATGTGATTTCTTGGTGGAAATCAACATCAACTTCTATCGCCCCTTCAGGCTCCCACAATTCTACATCAGAATTGGTTTTGCAAATGACAACTCTTGCATCATCTCCAATGCATAAGTCCCAATCTGCATTAGGTTCAGCAGAATCATCCTCAGATGCTTGTACTACTTCTACACCGGTACTCATTGTAATTATTGAAGATTCAACATCAGGTAGTGCATTGATTGAACTTAGATTACATCCCTTACTCTGCAATAATTGAATGGCAGCAACTGCAAGAGTAGTATGGTCAGAATCAGCCCCAAAAACACACTCATCAGCCAAAAGCCATGGTGATTGTACTACGCATGAATCCTCTCCAACACAAGCGAGATAACCTTTCCAAACGATTGTCTCTTG
>JANXHP010000029.1 GCA_024958795.1 Candidatus Poseidoniaceae archaeon
CGTTCCATATCCTCAAGTTCTCTCCAATCAGAAAATCCTTTAGGAAATAATCTGTGGATTTGCTTTGCAATTATTTTTACTTCGTAAGGACTGCCATTCTTTGCAGCAAAGAAACTCATTTCAAACATCCAAATAAACATCAATATATTGAGATAGAAGTTTAGATTACTAGAAATTGGTAATATTGTTACAATTAATGGAATTAAGTTGATTGTCAATATTGCGGCAGCACTTGAAACAATTGTACTGCCCCACAATAACCCAGGAGCAATCGCTTGTTCTGGAGGCTCCCAATTTGTTCTTGGTAGCGCTAGTAGCAATAGGAATAATCCAGGTCCAAAGAGCAGGGTGAAATAGGTACCAATTCCATGAGTTCCACCATTATCAATCGTATTTATTGCATCAGTATATTCCTTTGAACCAGCAGATGATGCTGTAGCATAAGCAATGTGCATTGATGGGTCAATAACAAACACAGCGTCTGCTACGCCTGAAGGGAAACTGGATGTCAACAAGTTACCTTCATCGTACAATATCGGCCATGATACATTCAATTGGTCTTCATAAAATGCTACATCGCTCATTGATGCATCTGGTCCAGCGACGATTTGAACAATTGAGATTCGTTCAGGCATCTTCCCATGTGTGTAATTAAATTCAGCAGCTTGGTCTTGAGCGTTAACAGAACCAGGCAATATTACACCTACTATGACAGCATCTTTTCCTTCCATTAGTTGAGCAATTGAATATTCCTCTCCTGCAGGATTTTGCAGAGAACGATCTACAATTCTAGAATCCTGCTGAATATTTTCTGCTCCCAAATTAATTTGGTCAAAAGCAGTTGGAATGAATAACAAAGTTAGGACAAACATTGCCCCTAATATTGGAGGAGGCAGAATTATTCCACTTCGGAATAAGAATAAGAAATATCCAATAAAGGATACGAATGTTGTTAGAGAGAGCCATATTGCAGCATTTGCATAACCTTCGTCAGGCTTTTCAACTTCAAACCGAATGATGCCATAGGCATGACAATCTTCATTCGGGTCTCCACCAATTTGAGTAACACACATTTGAACATTAGAATCGCCAAGAGGAACTCTTTCAGAAGCAGCCCAAACCCAAACAGTACGGTTTTCTCCCAAATCTCTTTCCATCAGAACATTTGTTGAAGAAGTTTCTACCAGTAAGTCTACGTCATTGACATATTTTTCATCCCAAGCCAAAGGACCCCATATTTCCCATCCGACTTCAGTTACATCAGAAGAACCCCATGCTAATGTTGGTTCAAATTCAATATGTGCTCTATGCTGCTGGTCAACATAAACAGATGCAGTAGGCTCGCTAAGCGTACCCATCATTTCTATTCCACCACTATTCTGCTCAAATCCACCCCAGTGAACGGTTGCTCTAGTTCCAGCACATTTATGTTCAATTTGCAGATCCAATGTGAATACATCGCCCTTTGACATATTGAGGATTATGTTTTTGATTTCACCCTCGAATGGCATTGCCGAATTTTGTGTAGTCTTATCAACAACGTGGTTTACTGATGATTCATAGACTATATTTCCACCAGTGCTAACAGTGTAATACAATGTGGTTGAAGAATCTGTCAATGTTTGTCTTGTACAAGAAGTTGCAGTTCCAGGTCCAATTGTAACAGAAAAATATACCTGCATGGTAATGTTGCTATTAATTGGATTTTGAAGAGGCTCACTATCAATATTGAAAATGGTAACAAGTCCACTGGTTGGTGAACCAAAATCAGATGTAAAACTACCAACTGCTGCATCTGGACGCGCTCTTTGCAGAATTGCATCACCTGCATTTAACCCTTCAACGAAAAGGTGTTCTTCTTGGTCCATTGTCCATTCAACGAATCCAGCCTCGTAGCGAACATCTTTCTGTACTTCTATCGCACTTGCAAGGCTAACAGTACTCACTAGTGCGAGTAGCAGTAAGGCCACAATTTGCTTGCGCATGACCCATGGCAACTGTCAAGGGTTCAAGAAGCCGATGCCTCAATGTTGATGATTTGACCACAAATCAGATTATTTTTTGATTTAGACCCCTATAGGGGTCTCATTATTCCTTTTTCTCAAATATGGAAGTATTCTAGGAACGTTGCCATTGCAATCATTCCAAATGAAATTGCTAATGCATTTACAGAACCTTTGGTAAGATATCCTCTGTTTTCTAATACTGCTCCTAACAAACTGTCAACTTGACATCCAAGGAATCCAATGATTGCAATTGCTAATGATGCAGAGATGCCCCACAATATCTCACTGGATGCTGTATCAATATTCACAATAAACCAAGCACATAAAGAAAGAATTGAGATAATGATTGAGCCTGCAGCAGCTGCTTTTTGCCCACTAGGAGAATATCCGCCATTGATTCCTTGTTCACATGGTTTTAGAGTTGTGATGAGTTTGACATTGCTATCAAGACATCCGATTTCACTGGCAAATGTATCAGATGCAGCAACAGCAACTGCAGCGCTAAATAGCCATAATCCATTACTCCAATCACCACTGATAAAGGCATAAACTGCAACTAATCCCGGCATTCCTCCGTTAGCAATTACATTACCCCAACTACGATGACCATCCGCTGATTCACTCAAACCTAAGTTAATTTTTTCTTCAAATCGCCACTTTGTTGCTTTATGACTTAACAATAAGAAACCAAGGAGAATCAATAACCAACTCCAGTGGCCCATTCCTCCAACAACTAATCCTAGAAGTGCTGCGGAAACAATTCCATTTTTATCGAGAATATTTGCCCTAGTGGATACTATTACTAAGCCAAGAATAATGACTGAGGTAACCACCAAATTCCCTTGGGTGAAACCTCCTTGCAAGATCTCCATGTTCACTCCACCAAATTTTGCGACTCAACAATCATTCAAAGGTGCTTTGTATAAAATATAGACAATAATGCGTTTTCTATAGCAATCAAAAGTAACCAGTAGTAGAACTTAGTTGCTTGTTTTCAGCGGTAAATAGGGATGGTAATATGCGTAATGAACAATACCATAGCATCGAGATAAGAAATACTAACCATGCTATCATGACTAGAACAAAAATTATTGGATGAGAATTTTCAAAAATATAACCAACAAGGAACAAACTTCCATTCCAAAATGAGTGTCCACAAATTGCCAATGCAATACAATAGAGAGGTGATTTTGGTAATTTCCAACCTGAGCCAACATGCTTCAACCACCAATTTGGTAAATCAGCAGTCACAGCTTTGCTTTGATTTGAATATGAGACAACTTGACGTGTGTTCTCATCATATAGAACCCATGAAGTCTCTTGGTTGACATTGGGAAAGCCCCTCTTTTTATGCAAGTAATAGCCGATTCCATAACCGCTTATTCCAGTCCACATCGCATGTCCTGGAACAGAACCTATTCCTCTGAGAATAGATGTAAATGCGAACTCTACACCAGAAGCCCCCATCAATGAGGACATTATGTACATCAGGTTTTCAATTAATGCAAAACCCAGTCCAACAGTTGTTCCGACATAGAAACCCTTCTTTGCAGAATCAATATATGAATATAATAGCAATACAGCAAATGCTTTTGTTAATTCTTCTCCAACAGGGGCAGAAACAGCATATGAGAGGAAAAGACCCAGATTACTACTCATTGGGTTACTAACTCCAAGCATATTTATCGAAATTGGAAATATTGTACTGTTGATGACGATGGCGGGTAATGCCGAAAGCATTCCAGCGATCAACATAGCCTCTCCCTCTCTTCTTGTCAATCTGAATCCAAAAAACCTCGTCGATGCAGACCACCAAGCAAAGACAGGTGTTGAGAATCCAATAATCCAAGCAGGAATCATAATGCAAATGATTAGTAATGCTAACACCAATATATTTCCAATGAGAATTGTTGAAATAATCAGTGATAGGCTTGAAAAAATGACTCCACCAAAAAACAATGCCCACAAATGGCTAGATTTTGGCATTTCAAGCGGTGTAGTATCATTTACGATGTGATGTTTAATCGTAGTTGGCACTGTTGAGGTCACTACCGTGTTGTGGTCAACAATATGTTGTGTCATTCCTTCTATAGAGGGTGTTGCTTTTACTAATTGCAATAGTTTTGGCCTTCTAATATATACTAATATTAGCAATAAAGGAGTTAGGCATATTGATGATCCAAGAGCCATAAATGAGTCGGTAGGGCCAATAATTCCATTAAAGTTGGAATCAAATATTGAGGAGAATAATATTGCAGTGAATTGAGTAATAAATGATAGAAGAAAAACTAATCCAAGCATACTGCGTACTGTTTTCCAAGGCGAGGATGGGTGCCAAAGTGCAAAACCTGCAGGGGTAGGGCTAAGAGGAATACCCGTGCCTTGCATATACATGGATGCAATCAGAGGATTATCAATGATTTGCAAGCGAAATGATAGAATTGAAGTCCCGCTCAGTTCGCCCATCACTCGTCACTGAATAATCAGCAGTCGGCATAAGCACTCATCATTGCGGGAAATGAACCACTTGTTCCCCTTTCATCAAGTCTTTGATGTAATTCATTGCTCGGAATGGAAACCATAAGTCCAATCATGTGGTGGAGCAAATGTTTCCTTGATAGAGCGAGGTGAAACCCATCTCAATAGATTAAGTGGCGAGCCAGCCTTGTCATTTGTACCGCTTCCTCTCGCACCACCGAATGGTTGTTGACCAACCACTGCGCCAGTTGGCTTATCGTTGATGTAGAAATTACCAGCACTATATCTTAGAGCTTTCATAGCAGATACAATGTGTCTGCGGTCTTTAGCAAATATCGAGCCAGTTAATGCAAATTCAGATGTTTCATCACAGATCTTGAGTATTGCATCAAAGTCCTCGTCAGGGTAAACATGAACTGATAAGACCGGTCCAAATATTTCTTCTTGCATTGATTCGTATTTTGGATCTGAACAGATGATAGTCGTAGGTTCAACGAAGTATCCAGTAGAACTATCATATCCTCCACCAGTTACGATATCACAGCCTGAATCAGCTTTTGCTCGGTCAATATATCCGGTGATATTGTCAAAAGATTTCTTGTCTATTACCGCAGACATAAAGTTAGTGAAATCTCTTGGATCTCCAACCTTAATTTTCGCAACTTCAGCACAGTAATCCCCTTCGATAGCAGCCCAAACAGACTCTGGAACATATGCTCTTGATGCTGCAGAACATTTCTGTCCTTGGAACTCAAAGGAACCACGTAGCATTGCCACAGTAAGCGCCTTTCTATCACAATCAGGATGAGCGACAATGAAATCCTTTCCACCAGTTTCTCCAACGATTCTAGGATATGAACGCATATTCTCTAAATTGTTTGCAACAGTTCTCCACATCTTGCGGAATACTGGGGTTGAGCCAGTAAAGTGAATACCTGCTAACATGTTGTGAGTCATACAAATTTCACCAACTACTGCAGCCGGTCCAGGAATGAAGTTGATGACTCCAGCAGGAAGTCCTGCATCCATCATTAGACGCATTAACAAGTAGTTTGAAACATATGAATTACGACTTGGTTTCCATACACCAGTATTACCCATCATAGCTGCACTTGAAGGAAGATTTGCTGCAATACTTGCAAAGTTGAACGGAGTAACTGAGAAGACGAATCCTTCTAGTGGTCTAACCTCGCTTGAATTCCACATACTAGATGGTGAAACAGGTGGTTGTAAGTCTTCATAGATTTGACGAACATAATCGGAGTTAAATCTCCAGAAATCTATCAATTCACAAGCAGCATCAATTTCTGCTTGATGACAAGTCTTTGATTGGTTAAGCATTGTTGCTGCATTAATTTGAGCACGATATTCTCCCTTGAGTAATTCGCTTGCTTTCAAGAAGATTGCACAACGTGCTTCCCAAGGCATGTTGGACCACATATCGTGTGCGTCTAATGCTGAGTCAATTGCTGCATGAACTTCTTCCTCTCCAGCCATGTGAACTCTTGCGATAACATGGCTGTGGTCGTGTGGCATTACCTGTTCAACAATGGTACCTGTGAATACTTCTTGTCCATTGATAATACAAGGTATTTCAATGATCGTTGCTTCTTGTCGCTTCAGTTCTGCCTTCAAAGCAGCGCGCTCTGGAGAATTAGGAAGATAGCCGAGAACAGGCTCGTTTATCGGGGTCGGTGGCTTTGGAACATTGTTCACCATGTTACGAGGGGGGTGCAACCGCTTCTTCAATATCTCGCTTGAAATTATTCTTTGTAAAGATGAGAAAATTTACTACGAACCTTGGATAGTTTCGGACTTACTACAGCAGAACAATAACCTTGATTTGGGTTTCTTGCATAGTAATCATGGTGGTATTCTTCAGCAATAATGAAATTGGTAGCTGGTTCTATTGTTGTAACAATTTGTTGCTCATACAATTGCTGCATTGCTTCTATTACTGTAACTGCAATTTGCTCTTGACCTTCTTCAACAGGCATTATGCAACTACGATACTGAGTCCCTATATCTCCACCTTGACGATTTAGTTGAGTAGGGTCATGGACTGTGAAAAATATTTCTAAAATTGTATTGTAATCGATTTGTGATGGATCAAAAACTACCTCAACAACTTCTGCATGACCTGTATTTCCTGAACAAACCTGCTTGTAAGTTGGATTTGGATTTGACCCTCCTGCATAGGCAGGTAAAGCAGAAGAAACTCCCTTTAGTTGCTTGAAAGCACCTTCAACACACCAAAAGCAACCACCACCTAAAATCGCTCTTGCCATGACTATCCGTATAGATGGTTGTTGTTGAATCCTATTATTAGCAATAATAGATAACTGCTTTATGTTTCCATCAATTGGTATGTTTGTGCGCAGTAGTTGTTTTGTTCTGGTTACTCTGTTGCTTTTGCAATCATTTTCTATGTTTGCAATTGCTGAAGGAAGAGCAACAACTATGCAATGTTCAGTACAGAAATATGATTGGTTAAGTCATGAGACTATAGATGTGGACATCGACATGAACTCTCCTCCAAACGGGGTGCCATTACAAGCGCAATGGGTTGTATATGATGAAAGTGGAATTGATGTATTGAATGGTACAGTTGAATTTCAAGCAATCGGTTCAACCGATTCTATTCAAATCTCGATA
The DNA here is from genome assembly GCA_024958795.1 of Candidatus Poseidoniaceae archaeon. GTDB lineage: Archaea > Thermoplasmatota > Poseidoniia > Poseidoniales > Poseidoniaceae > MGIIa-L1. The sequence goes on from JANXHP010000029.1 coordinate 7,140, forward strand.
AAGCACTTTTTTAGCGGCTATCATTTTTATAGATTTGAAGTATTATTGATTGATAACACAGCGACGGTTATCGCGCAAGATGATATTCAATTTACAATGTTTCAAAATAGTAAACTTCCTCAGATATCTAATCTATTAGTCTTTGGAGATTCACTATCCGATATGGGTAATGGAAAAGCATCTTGGCTCAATGTTCCAGATGTGCCACCTTATTGGCAAGGTCGTTTTTCTAATGGTGCTATTTGGGTTGAATATTTATCGGCTGCATATTCGTTAAATACCACTATTGGGGGTGGCACTCAACCAGGTGATAATCGCGCATTTGGCGGTGCTCAAACAGGGCAAGGATATGCCTATTTAGTCCTACCAAATGTTGGCACACAAATCAATAATTATCTAGCCAATGTACAAAGTACCATTCCTGCAAATACAGTAATTTCCCTTTGGGCAGGTGGTAATGATTTCATCTATGGCACTGCTAATGCAAATGTCATTGTAACCAATATGGAATCACATATTAGGACATTGGCCAATGCAGGAGCGATTGAATTTATTGTACCAAATATACCTCCTTTGGAAACAACTCCTGAGATATCAGGGAAATCACAATCTCAACAAAATGCAATAGCTAATGAAGTACAAGTCTATAATACAAAACTTGCCAACATGTTGGTTAATTTAAGTGCAGAATTATCCTTGACTTTTCATAGTGTAGATGCATATTCAGTATTCAATAATGTTGTTCTCAATAAGGAAGCATTAGGTCTTACCAATATACAAGACCCTGCTTGTTCAGGAGGTGTTTCTCTATTGCCATTACCAATCTGTAATGCAGGTGATACCGTGGTTCAGAATCCAGATGAATACTTATTTTTTGACAAGGCTCATCCGACTAGAGTAATGCATCGTTTTATTGGGCAATATGCGATTGAAACATTAGGGGAAGGAGATACAGATGCTGATGGAATTATTGACCTATATGACAAATGTGCATGGACTGAAGATATGTCTACACTTGATTTGGATGGATGTTCATGGGCGCAAAGAGATGATGATTCAGATTCTGTCAATAATGGCAATGACCTATGTCCAAATACTGACCTCGGTGCAGAAGTTGATTCAAATGGATGTTCTGCGGAGCAAAGAGATACGGATGAAGATGGATTGAATGATGCAATTGACCCTTGTCCTTTCAGTCAATCTTCACAAGATCATGATATGGACGGATGTGAAGATGAAGTCGATATTGATGATGATAATGATGGTCACCTAGATGATGAGGACAATTGCCCTAAGGGATTAATCGGTCCTCATTCCGCAGATTTAGATAATGATGGCTGTCATGACTTAGAAGATGTTGATGAAGATGGAGATGGATTAAGCAATTCACAAGAAGATTCACTCGGAACAGATCCACGAGACCCAGATAGTGATGACGATTTGGTCGTCGATGGTCAAGATGCATTCCCGCTAGACCCATTGGAATGGGCCGATACTGATGGTGATGGTTGTGGCGATAATGGTGATGCATTCCCATTGGATGATTCTGAATGTTTGGATACTGATGAAGATGGATTTGGCGACAATATTGACGTATTTCCAAATGATGAAAGCGAGTGGCTAGATAGTGATGGTGATGGTTTTGGTGATAATCGAGATGCCTGTCCTAATGAAAGCGGATATTCGTATATTCCACAGGGTTGCCCAGATAGAGATGGTGATGGCTTTGCTGATATTGTTGATTTATTCCCTAATGACCCTGAGGATTGGGCTGATATGGATAATGACTCAGTAGGTGATAATAGAGATTTATTCCCAACAGACCCTACCGATTGGGCAGACCGCGATAATGACTCATATGGAGATAATAGAGATGTGTTCCCAAGCGATCCTAATGAATGGAATGACACTGATGGAGATGGCGTAGGCGATAATGCAGATGCTTTCCCAGAGGATTCATCAGAATGGTATGATACTGATGGGGATGGCTGTGGAGATAATTCTGATGTTTGGCCAAATGACCCTAATGAATGTGGAGATAGGGATTATGATGGAATTGGCGACAATGTTGATGTGTTTCCCGATAATACTGCTGAATGGCTAGATAGTGATGGTGATGGTTTGGGTGATAATGCTGACCTTTATCCAACAGATGCAAAGGCAAAATACGATAGTGATGGAGATGGAATAGCAGATGCCTATGATATGTTCCCAGATACTTCTTCAATGGACAACTGGTTTGATGTTATTCTACGAGTTGTTGGTTTTAGCGTCCTAATAGGAGCTTTATTACTTGCATTAAAAAAGAAGAATCCTCCTAAAATCACAAAATATGATGATTGGCAGCAATTACAAAATATTGAAGAATCATTCAATCAATGATCTCTATGCTGATTTTGCGACCTATCTCTACGCGATGGATTTCTTGAACGGCCACTATTATTCCTATGATGTGAAGATTTATTACTCGTTTTTGGTCTTGAATGATTATTTTTCTGACTTGGTTTTTTCTTATTGTTGGAATTGTTATTTCTTCGGTTTGAATTATTATTCCTAGAATTATTGTTTTTATTTCTATTATTTTGTTTTGAATTCTTTTTCTCTTTTATTTTACCAGCCTTTTGTCCTGGCTTAGGTATTGCATTAGGGTAATGAAATTCATGTGATTCATCTCGCGGAATTGCTTTTCCAGTTACTTGTTCAATTCCAACTAAATATCCGCTTTCGCTTTCATCACAAAATGCATATGCAATTCCGTCTTTTCCAGCGCGAGCAGTTCTTCCAATGCGATGAACATAACTTTCAGGCTCATTTGGTAAATCATAATTGAAGACATGAGTCACATCATCAACATCTATTCCACGGCTTGCAATATCGGTTGCTACCAATATTTTGATATCACCACTTTTGAATCCAGCAAGAGTTCTTGTTCTTGCCCCTTGACTCTTATTTCCATGTATTGCTGAGGCATCAATTCCACTTTGGGCCAATTGTTTTACCAAGCGATTAGCACCATGCTTTGTTCGAGTGAAAACAATTGCACAAGCAACCTTTTCAGCTTTGATTATTTTTACCAATAATCTGCGTTTATCAGCCTTTCTTACAAACATTACCTTCTGAGTAATACGTTTGACTGTTTTCTGTTTTGGACTAACATCGATAGTGATAGCATTTTTGAGAATAGAATCTGCTAACTCAGCAATTGTCTTAGGCATAGTTGCACTGAATAACAAATTTTGCCGCTTCTTTGGTAATATTTGTAGGACTTTACGAATATCTCGAATGAAACCCATGTCCAGCATTCTATCCGCTTCATCAAGAACAAAGAATTCCACATTTGAGATATCAATATGTCCTTGTCCAATCAAGTCGAGAAGCCTTCCTGGTGTTGCTACTAAAATATCCACACCTCTGCTAAGTTTGCGTACTTGAGGTCCTTGTTTTACTCCTCCAAAAATAACCATATGAGAAATGTTCATGTGTGTACTATATGCAGAAAAACGTTGATCTATTTGTGCTGCTAATTCCCTTGTAGGGCTTAGAATTAATGCTTTTATTGACTTATTTGAATGTCTTTTATTATTCATTATTTCAAGAACAGGAAGAGAAAAGGCAGCGGTCTTACCAGTTCCAGTTTGAGCAATCGCCAACACATCGCGCCCATCCAAAAGAGGAGGGATTGCTTGTTGTTGAATTGGAGTAGGCGTCTGATATCCTTCATCCTCTATTGCTTTGAGGATATTTGGCGAAAGTCCTAGAGTTTGGAAAGTTGACAAAAAAATCACCGAAAAAAATCACAATACACAGTTAGTACAAGGGACTTACAATTGCATGGCCCAAACCACTTGCTATTAAGCCGCTTGTAACAAATGTCCTAATAACTCGTTGTTGAGGACAAAACAAACCTCACGGTCATCATTATTCAGCGAATGGTGGACGTGACGAGATTTGAACTCGTGGCCTCTACCATGCCAAGGTAGCGATCTTCCAACTGATCTACACGCCCATAGGGTTGCTTCAAGCAAACCGTCCACCTGCAAGACCATCATAAGGATTGTCAATTTAGAAACTAGAACCAAGCAACCGATTCCCGTTTTACAATATGTTTTCTTTTCTTTATTAATTGTTGAATGAATGAAAATAAGGTATTATGAGAAATAAAGAAATGGAACAGGATTTGCAAAAAAGTTTGGACGATGGCGCATCAGTTTGGGTAATTGGTGATGTTCATGGATTTTCAGTTACCTTTGAAAATTTAGTCGAAATGTTGGAACTATCAGAAAATGATAGAGTTGTCGTTTTAGGTGATTTGATAGATAGAGGTCCTGATAGTTACAATGTAGTAAAAATAGTTCAATCAGACTCAAGAATCTATTCTACTAAAGGAAATCATGAACAGATGATGGTTGAGGGATTTATTCCAAAAGGTATTTCTCACAAACTTGAAGCAAATTTATGGCTTAGAAATGGTGGAATAGAAACTGCAGCTTCATACATTAGAGCATTTACTAATCATAATGGAAAGGAAGATTCTGTTGCATTAGAGCAGGAAATAATTGATGATAAAAAATGGATGAATAGTCTTCCTGCACATGTGATTCTTGATAAATGGAGATTGGTTCATGCAGGATATGATCCAAGAACTGATTTGGATGATCAAGGAGAGCCTGAGCATTTGTGGATTCGTACTCCATTTCATCAATCTATTAAGGCAATAGATGAACAGAGAAG
>JANXHP010000066.1 GCA_024958795.1 Candidatus Poseidoniaceae archaeon
ATTTTATTTTGCGATACAAAGGGGATTCAGTGGGTCGCTGCTAACGCTACCCTTGATAGGGCACAGCAGAAAGCAAAATTCTTCCACTTATTGATTAGAACCTACACCCTCATAATAGGTTTCTACAGCGTCATCCAATTCATCAATAGCATTCGCTTCATCGACACTTAGAGTAATTCCATCACGTCTCAAAGCCTTACCATCAACCCATAAGTCAAGGCAATCTGCACCATTGAAGACTAAATTTGCAATATGTCTATCATTTTGTCTTCCAACTGGGCGCATTCTGATATCATCCAAATTCCAAACAGCCCAATCTTGACTGCCTTTGGTAGCCATTGAGAAGACTTCAGCAGCAGGAAGCAATGTAGGGTCCCAATGATCATGTCGTTGTACTAAACTTGCTAGTCTTGCTTCAGCTAGAATATCCAGGCCACTTCCTGAACTCGCTGCCCCATCGGTACCAAGACGAACATCAACCCCTGCATCTCTGTATGCTGGTAATGAGAGTGTTCCACCACAGGCCAATTTCATGTTTGATGATGGACAATGTACTGCAGTTGCCTCATGTTTTGCTAAGATTCTGATTTCATTTTTCTTAACCCAAGATGCGTGGGCACAGATTGTCCCTTCTTGGAAGAAGTCGATTGAGTCTAAATATTCTATAGGATATAGGCCAGTTTTTGCATGATGTTCAGCTACTTCCTTTCTTGTTTCAGAGACATGAATATGTAACCGCGCTTTTCTCTTTGCAGCCAATTCAGATGCTTTTCTCAAAGTTTCTTCCTCACACAAGTAAACAGAATGAGTTGCAATTGCATAATCAATACGATTTGAAGGAGAGTTTTGTTGAAGCAATTGGTCCATTTCAGCAAGTGCTGAAGTTGCACTATCGTGTGAAGGAAGGGCAAAGTCACTCACAGGTCCACCGATTAAACCTCTTAATCCAGCATCATCAATAATTTTGCCTGTAACACTTGGATGGAAGTACATATCTGCAGCAAATGTGGAACCAGTACGGATCATTTCAGCAGCAGCCGCTTGCGCTCCAACTCGCACATATTCTGCATTTAGCCTTGATTCAGTTGGAAAAATGGAATCACTTAACCAACGGTGAAGAGGATAACCATCACTGAAATCTCTAGCATTCAGTTGCATTGCAAGATGGGTATGCCAATTTTGTAAACTGCGAGTAATCAATCGCTTTGAACCATCAATTTGTTGTGCAACGTCTTCGTCTCCATTTGACTGTGACCAACTTCCGTCACTATGTAGCAACACATCACCAACAAATTGCTGTCCCTTCTCATCATAGAGAACGGTGTTGAGATAGCGTATGCTATCATCGTGCGACATGGTTGGTGCTCGCGCCTGTCATTGAAGAATCCTAGCCTTCAACTATTGTGGTAATAAATGATAATCTGTCTCATTGTTGGTCGACAGGTTTTGTTATTTCAACAGCGAATTGCTTTGCACTTGCCTCTAGACTTGCAATTCCAGGTAAAGTTCGTCCTGCAATATAATCCAATGAAGCACCACCACCGGTAGAAACATGCCCCATCTTGCCAGATAAGCCGTACTTCATTACCAGCGTTGCAGTATGGCCGCCGCCCATTACAGCATAACCATCTGTTTCAGCACAAGCATTGAGAATCTCTATTGTTCCTAAGGAGAAATCTGGAACTTCAAACACTCCAGCAGGACCGTTTAAGATGACAGTTCCAGCATTTTTAATTGCAGCAGAAATAGCCATTGTTGATTGAATTCCCAAATCAATTAATGGGGCTTCAACTGGTAAATCTTTAAGGAATAAATCAACACGATTATCCTCAATATTGGCTGCTAAATCAACTGGTAAGTGAATCTTGTCGGGAAAATCATTGAGTAGCGATTTTGCAGTCTCAACTGTTGAATGATAATTATCACCTAATTCATTGACAAGGAAGTTATGATTTATGTCGCCAATATCAATACCAGATAATTCAACCATCATATTGGCAACACCACCGGTTACCCATACATCATCAGCAATACCATGACGCAGCATATTGTCAGCGACAGTGACTGAATCATCGACCTTGATGCCACCGAGAATAGCCAAACATGGGCGCTGTGGGTTTTCTAATGCATAATCTAGCTTGCGAATTTCATAACCCATTAATTCACCAGCAACACATGGTATTTCATGAGTAAATCCAGTAATAGAAGCAGTGGAACGATGAGCACATGCAAAAGCATCGTTAACAAAAATATCTGCAATTCCAGATAGTGCTTGTACCATTTTTGTCTTAGACAATATTGTAAAATCTCCACTAACAGTAAGTTCTTGCTCATCCATTCTTACATTGTTAAGCATCAATATTTGCCCATCTTGTAATTGTTCTATTGCATCCATTGCCTTTGAACCATAGATATCATCTACCCACTTGATTTGACGACCTAGTAATCTGCCAAGTTCACGAGAGTGACCTAATGTGCTAGTAAAATCATCTTTTCCAGGTCTTGATTGGTGGGCGAGAATAATGACTTTTGCTTTTGAAAGACGATTTAATGTCGGAAGAATCGCTTTTATTCTCGTATCGTCAAGAAAAGTGTTTGTTGCAGGAGCCATAGGGCAGTTAATATCAACGCGAACGATGACCGTCTTGCCATCGACGTTGACATTGTCCAAGGTTAGAACCCTTGCCATCAGTCTACTCCAACAGCCGTCGGTTTTTGTAATCCTCGCTTGGAAACCCAATCAAAACCATCTACTTGCGTTTAGCGGCTATTGCGATTAGGTCACAAAGCGCGCGTCTTCAGCATTATATTTACGCGAAAGGTGAAATAGCCTTCAAAACCGCTAACATTTGATGGGGCGCGAAACATCAGAGCAAGATGGTGTACTGGATGGTGCACGTCGTCGCGCTGGAACAGCAACATCATCCTTCGGAGTGTCAAAACGAGAAGGGCATGATGCTTCAATTTATTATGGCAGTAGATTGAATGAAGGGCAAGTATCCTCAAGAGATGTTGGAACGGAAAACCAACTACCTCCTAGTAATGCTAACAAAGTCATTTGTGGTGATTCACGCGCTTTAGATCTACCAGATAATTGTATTCATTTGGTTGTGACTTCGCCTCCATATAATGCTAGTAAAACCTATGATGAAGACTTGAGTTTAGCAGAATATTTGCAGATGCTATTCGATGTTTTCCAAGAATGTTATCGAGTCTTAGCACCAGGTGGAAGAATGGTTGTCAATGTTGCTAATCTTGGCAGGAAACCGTACATTCCGCTATCTAGTCACATCAACTTAATGATGAACCAAATAGGCTTTTTAATGCGTGGAGAAGTTATCTGGGACAAGTCTGCAAGTGCTGGGTCATCTTGTGCTTGGGGTTCTTTCCAAAGTGCAAGCAATCCATGTTTGCGAGATATCCACGAATATTTGCTAATCTTTAGCAAAGGCGATTACAAATTACCACGCGATAAAAAGCAAAGAGGCGAGGGGAGAATTGATACAATCTCTCGCGATAATTTTATTCAACATACAAAATCGATATGGAGTTTTGCTACTGAAAGGGCGAGCCGAGTAAATCATCCAGCACCATTCCCCGTTGAATTGCCAAAACGTTGTATAGAGATGTACAGTTTTGTGGGAGATGTAGTATTAGATCCATTCAATGGTTCTGGGTCAACCTGTGTTGCTGCAAAGATGACAGGTAGAACTTATATCGGTGTTGATTTATCTGAAGAGTATTGCACGATTGCTCAAGAAAGAATCGATATTACTGATGAGATTTCAATCACAGAAATTGAATCTTGAGTGGTATTTCTGTTCACTTTTTGAAGCGGAGTCATTTTGAACGGCTGGCTAGTCCAATGACATGATGACAACTTGGTCCGAAGCCGATATCGTTGGCCCAGAGGGCGAGGATTGGCGCGTACCCGTCTCTGAGTTGGAGGCGCGACTATCTCTTCTATCCACTCTCTTAGCTGAAGCTGGTATTGGTGGAGCAATCATACAACATCCGGTTGATTTGTATTATTATGCAGGTGGAAGACAAAATGGCTCACTATTCGTTCCAGCACAAGGGACTGCTGCAACCTGCGAATTAGGTGGTGATGGTCCAACATTCTTCGTTCGCCGTTCATTGAGTAGAGCAATTTTCGAAGCAGGTGGCGATAATGCTCCACTTAATTTGTGTAATTTCCCACCAATGAATGGATTTGCCCAGCATCTAAAGGATGCGGGTGCTCAAGGACCGATCGGTTTGCAACAAGGGGAAATTCCAGCATCAATCTACAAATTTTTCAATGAAAAATTATCTCCTTTTGGCCAGTGCCCCGACATTACTACAATTGTTCACAGGCAAAGAGAAGTCAAGTCTGCATGGGAAATTGAAATGTTAGAAGCAGGTGCTGAAATCCAATTGAAAATGTTTGATGCTGTTACAGAAGTTGGAGGCGAAGGGGTTACTGAGTTAGAATTAGTTGCTGCTGCAGAGGCTGTTAGCCGTGCGGAAGGATTCGGTGGTTCTGTGCAGATGCGTCGATTCCCAATGCAGTGTGATAGAGGAGTTATTGTTGCAGGGCGGGCTGGAGGAATTCCATCCTTCTTTGATTCCGCATTAGGAGGAGTTGGTGCACATCCTCTATCCAGCATGGGTAGTGGATTTAATAAAATCAAGGCCAATGAAACAGTTCTTGTGGATTTGGTACATATTCATCGCGGTTATGTTGTTGACGCAACTAGAATGTTTGTAGCAGGACGGTTAGATGAAAAGTGGAATACTCGACTTGAAGATATGTTGGCGGTTAAAGACACAGTAGTCGGTGTTTTGGATTCTGGTGACACCTGTCAACAAGCATGGCGACAAGGTATTGCATTAGCAGAAGAACTTGGGCATAAAGAACATCTGATGGGAATGAATCCTGATCAAAGCAAATTTCTTGGCCACTCTGTCGGTTTACAATTAGATGAAACTCCAGTAGTAGCAGAAGTATTTGATAGGCCATTACCAATAGGTGGTACCATGGCAATAGAGCCGAAATTAGTATATTTGGATGGAAGTATTGGTAGTGAAGATACCTGGTTAAGAGATGAAGATGGAATGCGACCTCTTACCGCAGATGTAGCAATTCCTTGGATAACGGAGTGGTAATAATGAGTCAAGCACTAGAAAATGATGAATTCACAGAGAAGCAACAAGATTGGGATGAGGCGGATGTTGGCAAGCGTATCATCAAGCGAGTTACAATTAATGGAACTTATTTGAATGAACTAATCGTTCAAGTCTTCTGTCAATTTTGTGGAGCAGAATTCATTGGCCCAAGTAGAGAGGCTGGTGGTTTTCTCGGAGGCCATGAATGTCTTCATACATGGGAAATCACTCAAGAAATGAATCGTAAAGACGGACTAACTGAATGAGTCACTGAAACGGATCGATGTGAACGATTTGGTCAACATCGATTCTCTTCAACCCTGATTCGCGAGCATTATGTGCGGCCTTAGCTAGAACATTTCTCATCCAACCCAAAGACATCAATGTCTTCATCTGATTGATAGATTCAATAAATTGAACGGGATTTCCTCCAAGTTGAGCGTGTTTTCTTATTTTTGCTTCTAAGTCTTCAACGACCATGTAATACGTGTCTATCAATTCATCTAGAGCATCATTGGTAACAGGCATTTTAGCATGTGTTTTGGCTAATGACATCAAAGAAGAATGAGTAAGAACGCCTCCACCTTGTGAAATTGTGAACTCTTCTGTTTCCACAGAAGGAGTAACTACAACCGCGTTTGGGTCGCTTTCGTCAAGCCCTAGTCCCGATATTGCAACTTCCAAATGGCGCGGTTTTATCGTAGCAACCCGGTCTCTTTCAGCAGCAGCCTCTGCGTGTTTTATCAATACAGAAAGATGTGATTCAACCTGCTCAATACCCGCTTGAACAGCCGCTGAACCAACCGATTCAATATCTCCAAGTTGCTCAATCATCAATTCCCGAGTTCTATTGTAATTCAAACGGGTGCGTTTGGGGTCATCCAATGTTTTCCGCTCTGGGTCTTGAGCTAATGTTTCTGTTTCCATTAGAGGGACGATACGAGCGATTTCATCACAGGAAAGTTCAACCAATGTTTGTTTGACATCTCCGGACAAACGCATGTCGGTGTAATTACTTGCAACAGCACCAATGTGTCCTGATGAGTATGGTTTGACCGGCATAGTAGACTGTCCACATAGGTACGCCTTGAACAATGTGGTTGTTATCGTTGGATTAGCACTTTGAAACACAGAAAATACCCTTCAATTGTTAAAATAATGTTGGAATCAATAATCTATCAAGAAGAAGGGTTTTGATAAGAGCGACCCTTCGCCTTGACCTGTCGGGGGAGATGTTATGGCAAAGAAGGACACATATCTTGCACTATTACGCCGTGGAATTGACAATACCACAGCGCAGACATTAGCCGATTCAGGGCTTAAAATTGGCGATTTGAAAAAAATCGACAAAGATATGCTGGTAGAAAATTACGGTCTTAAAGCCGACATTGCTCAAGGTGTTATCGAAATTATCACCGCTGGACACACAACACACGGTGCAGAAAGATATCTTTCAAAGGTTCTTGCACCGGAGAGAAAACAGGAATCAAAGATTGAAGAGATTAAATTCAAGCGTGAGAGAAAGGATGTACTCACAGAATTGGCTGAACAAAAGGAACGCCTAAAAATTGCTAAAGTTGAAGCTTTTAGAGCTCAAAAGTTGGTAATGAACCGTCTTGGTAAGACAGTTGAATTAATCGTAAAGTTGGAGAATAACTTGTATGATGAGGATAAGAAAGACCAGAAAGTCAAAATCCGTGACCAATTGGAAACAAGAGGTCTAGAGGCTGCAAGAGATCATGAAATGCTTGAATTGGAAGGAACTCCTCAAGATATTGTTGATTTCCGACGTAAGCATGTTCCAGGATTAATTTTCCACGCATGCCCTGAATGTGGTGATGAAATGGACCCACGTCAAGCAAGAGACCCAGACCGAATGGAAGAATGGGCTTTCATCTGTTGGGAATGTGAAACAAGTTTCGTTCCTGAATTAGCTGGATTAGTAGAAGAAAAACTTGCCAATGGTTCGCGAATCGTTATTGATGAGGAAGCAGGACCACGTCATCCAGTTCCTCCAAAGCCTGCAACATTGGACTTTAGTACTGTTAATCAAATGATTCAGCAAGATTTGGAAGAAACAGGTGCATCTGCGGATGAAGTATCTAAGGCGGTTGAAGAGAGTGACCTAGTTGGTGGATTAATGGAAATTAATGATTGGATTGACCAGAAACTCGATGCTAAGGATTACATTCAAGCTCAAGAAGACCGTGAGGATTTCATTCTCAGAACTGGTGCTGGTGCAACTAAGTTCAACAAGTGGATGAAGAAGGCTGGTTTGTTCTTCAACAAGCAAACTGGACGCTGGACTCGCCATAAGGATGTACGTTGAGGTGGATTTATGTCCGCAGGGACAATGTCAGCAGAAGTGGGCTTTGACACACTTGACTATCAAGGTGAACCAGTAATTAGATTCTTACGCGGAATTCAATTAATCGGTCAAACTCCATATATTGAAGGAAAAACATTGGTTGAACATGCCATTGAGGCAGGTGTTGAAATTCCAACAAATTGTAAATCTGGAACATGTGGTTCATGTATGGTTACATTGGTGGTAGGGGAAGTACCATTGCCATCCCCTCTACCACCCGGTTTAGATGATTTCTTAGTTGATGAGGGTGCAAGATTAGGTTGTATTGGGTTGCCAATAGGCGATGTAGATATTGATTTGAGACCGCCGATTTGAGGTGAAATAATGTTTGAGCAATGGGGTTTGGAAGAATGGATAATACTTCCATTTTTGTTGATTGCTGTAGCGATAATTATCTGGTTTCTAAGAAGAAAGATCTTGCGTAAGTTTGAGGAGATAGAATTGAGGCAACAATTTGAAGCACGCAGAAAAAGACAGCAGCGGCTATTATTGGAGTCTGAATGATTCAAGTTTGATAGCAATAATATTGCAAAATATTGTGATAAGGTGCTTGATATACTTGAGCCGTTTAGCCCAGTTTGAGGGATAATAATTATGGGAAATATGATTGGAAAACCAGCACCTGAATGGAAAACAACAGCATGCGTAAATGGAGAAAAGAAAGTAGTATCATCTGCAGACTATGAAGGCAAATGGCATCTACTCTATTGGTATCCACTTGACTTTACCTTTATTTGCCCAACAGAAATTGTTGGTTTTGAAGCACTAAAAGATGATTTTGCCGATGATGGAATTGAAGTAATTGGCTGTTCAACAGATTCATACTTTTCACACGCTGCATGGTTTGCTGACAAGGAGATTTTCCCGCAAGGAGTTTCTCACACAGTTCTAGCAGATACTACACACCAAGTAACAAATGGTTTTGGAATGATGAATGACGCTCTTGGCGTTGGATTCCGTGGCTGTGTATTAGTTGATGATAAGGGCAATGTCCAGATGTGGTCAATTAACAATATGGACGCAGGACGTTCACCTGCAGAGGTACTACGTACCTGTCAAGCAACAATGGTTGGCGGTCTTTGTGGTGCAAATTGGAAGAAAGGCGACTCATTCGTAGCTTGATATTCCATTTCTATCATAATAGGTGATGTATTGGCTGACTTAGAGATTCTCGGCAGAAATGATTGGGAAGATTTTCTTTCTTCACCAATTGCAGTATTAATGCTAGGGAAAACTGGTTGTGCTGCTTGTGAACAATGGACTTCTGACTTGGAGGAATGGTTTTCTTCAGGCGAATCTCCTGATGGAGTAAGATTCGGAAAGTTGATTCTTGATACACCTGGTCTTGGACGTTTCAAAATCGCCCACCCTTGGGTCTCAGAAGTTGATGTTCTACCATTCAATGCGATTTACGTTAATGGTGAAAGGGTCAAAGAGTGGGCTGGTGGAAATCTTTTACGGCTGACAAACCGTTTGAACAGATTTCTTTGAAATGAATTTGCTTACAATTAGAGGGTGATCCCATTATTGGTCAATCTGTATTAATTTCTGCCATATTCGCAGGGCTTGTAGCAACACTAGTCACTGTAGCAATAGAGAAATGGGGTGGATTAACTGGGGGGATTTTAGGAACAGTCCCTTCAACAATTGTACCTGCTGCTGCTGGAATGTATATGATAGGGGGAGAGATTGCACTGATTGAAAGTATGGCAATAATCCCCCTTGGTATGCTTGTTAACGGTATTTTTTTGACCGTATGGATTGTTCTTCCATCACATATTTCACAAAGAGCAAACCCTCTTCTAATCACTACACTATCGGCATTATTTATTTGGACAATTAGTGCAATATTAATGTTAAAAGTTGCAGGAATTGCTTTGGAAAATGATTTATCATCAGGCAATTTAGGAATAATTGGATTGCTAATGTTGATATTCCTATCCGTTGCCATTAACTGGAGAGCAACTGAAACTCCTAAAGGAAAACATCCAGTTTCATCATTTGTCTTAGTATGCAGGGGGTTAGCAGCGGCTATCGCAATTGGAATTGCAGTTTGGTTATCGGGTCAAGGCCAACCACTAATTGCCGGAATTGCAGCAGTATTTCCGGCGATTTTCTTAACCAGTATGGTTGCATTGTGGATGTCACAAGGTCCAACAGTTCCGCGAGGTGCAGCAGGACCGATGATGTTAGGGGGTGCAAGTGTTTCTGTATATGCAATTGTTAGTATTTGGTCACTACCGCAATACGGAGTTCTATTCGGCTCTGTTATTGCATGGATTATTGCAGTAGTAGGTTGGTCTATACCAGCATACATTGTGCTGAGTAAACGAAATTCAACTATCGATTCAATATCCTAGTCCAGCGTTCTGAAGCTGGAACACCAACAATAGTGAAATATACAAAAGTAACACCCTTTATTTCACAAATTTTCTCGCGTAAAGAATCCAAATCCAATAAGCAGCAAGGACAATGCGGCCGTGATGGTTTTATTGTGAGATTAGTTTCTCCATCCTCAGCGACATCAATTTCTTGAACAATATCTGACTGGGTGAATGGAACTGATTGATGAGGATCTTTCCAGTTTGATAATAAGCGAACAACACGGCGTTTTAGGGCCTCATGTTTTCGCTTAGACATTTTCACACCTATCCTTCAATTTCTGAATTTATTTCTTCCAAACTAAGTTCTGCGAGTCGGCCTTCAGCAGCATCTAATTCGCGTTGACAAACCTTCAACAGCGCCGCCCCTTCTTCAAACATCGCTAATGTTTCATCAAGTCCTTTTCCTCCTCTTTCTAATTCAGAAACAATAGTTTCCAATCTAGATACCGCTTCGTTATAACTTATTTTTTCACTCATTTTCATCATCCTCAATTATTTTTGTAATGTCAGCAAAGGCTGAACCATCTGCAAAAGTCATGGTAATTTCTTGGCCCGAAGTAATATTTTTCACACTACTAAGAACCTCTCCATCCTTTGTTTGCGCCATTGAATAACCTCTTTCAAGCACACGTTTTGGATGGGAGGATTGTAAGATTGTTTCAAAGCGAACCAGTCGTGATTTTTCAGTAGAAAGCAATTGTTGAGATGAGCTTTTGATACGCATTTCCATCTTATTCAATCTATCTTTTGCTTTTGATAATCCGGCTAATGGAGCTAACCGTAATCTCGCAGTCAATGAAATTAGGTGCTGGCGAGATTCTCCAAATCGTCGCAATACAGAATTTTCTAGTCTTCCCTCAATTTCATCAAGCCACATAATGATGTCATTCTTTTCCGGAACACATCTTTCGATTGCATTAGAAGGTGTTGAGGCACGAACATCAGCGACTAAATCAGAAACTAAAATATCGGATTCATGGCCTATTGCCGATATTACTGGTACAGGACTGGCAATAATAGCGCGAGCAACTGCTTCTAGATTGAATGTCCATAGGTCTTCAGCAGAACCGCCACCGCGAGCGACAATTACCAAATCAACAACAGGTCGTTGCATCTTCTTTGCAACTTCAGGTTTACTCATTTCCCTTGCCGCAGCCAATGCTTGACAAATATTGGAAGCGGAACCATCTCCTTGAACAGTGACTCCAATAATCGTACGTCTAAGTCCAGGCCAACGGTTTTCAATTAATCGCTGCATATCAGATAATGCGGCTGAGGCAGCGCCTGTGATGATAACAATGTGTTTTGGAATTCGTGGAATCTGTAAACGCGTTCTATCTAGAGAACCATCATCACGAAGTGTTGAGATTAACTTCCTACGAGTTTCTTCTAGAGCTCCAATTGTGCTAATCGGCTCTATTTTTTCAACGGATAATGTCATACTCCCTCTTGGCGCATAGACATCAATACTGGCGATTATTACTACTTCACTACCATCCTTAATCGATTCATCAATATGGCATCTATTTTTCCAAATAGCACAACTCATTTGCCCTTGGTCATCTCTTAGGTCAAAATATGTATGTCCAGAACGAGCAATTTTCATTCCACTGACTTCCCCTTTCAATACTTGATGTTGAAACAGCGGGTCTCTTTTCAAAGTAGATTTTACTAAGGCAACAAATTGACCGATGGGGATAGGGCCTGTTGTGACCTCGGCACCCCTTGACATAGTAGTGACAATAGGCCAACGGTTCTTCAACTATCGCTTGAATAAAAATTCATTTTTTTGCGAAGTTATTCAACCAACCGCGACGCCAAAACATCACCAACATAGAAACAGCGAAAATGGTCATCATACTGATGATACCCCAAAATCCGCCAACCATTTCCAGAGGTAAATCCTCATTATTCATTCCGAAAATACCAGCGATTAATGTCAGTGGAAGCATGATTGCACCAATAATGGTTAATGTTGTCATCACTTCAGTTAATTGAGCATTTGATTTTGACAATTCCATTGATATGTTGGAAAGATATGTATCTCTTGTCGATGTTGCACCAGCGGAATAATTGTTGGCTCTCTTGACCAGTGCAGTACAAAGTTGGTTTAAATCGGAGAAGTAGAGAGTAACTCCAGAAGAGATCAGTTTCAATTTTTGGTTCAACATTCGCAAAGTAACAGTGTGAAGTGATTCAATAGACTTGCTTGCTTCACGAAGATGTCTCTTCAAATCGTGTAATCCTTCGAGCAAGTTGTCGTATTTTTCTTCAGGGTCAAACACACAAAATTCCAATTCATCAAGAGTTTTTGAATAACTGCCAAGAATTGGTTGCCAGTCATCAGCAATAGCATCTAGCATTTCATAAAGCAAGAAATCTATTCCAAGAGCGAGTTCATCATCTTCTGCTTCCTTGAATCTGCGACGGAATTTCATCAGAGCAGGAATACTTGTATGTCGAACAGTGATAATCAAATCACCACTTAGAAAAATTGCAACCGGTTCAGTATCTAGCCGATTATCAGCATCACGTGCATTGACAACAACGAAGCGATGGTTACTGAATTTCATTGCAGTAGTATCGGCATGGCCAAAAATATCCTCAACAGCAAGTTCATCAAATTGCATTACATCGAGCAAAAAATCTTTCACAGAATTATCAGGTCTCTTGATATCTAGCCACGCTAATCCCTTGCCTTTGATAGCATCAGCTATCGTATCAAGGGTGAAGGCTTCAGTATCAATGATTCCAGAAGCCGTCTGTAAACGCAACTCGGCCATGATTCTGCGGTGCTAGGCCTCTCTTCTAAGAGTTGTGTGGGCCAAAAAATCACTCTTCTTCACCAAATGAAGTAAAATCACTGGCTAATTCAAGCCAATCTTCAAATTCAAATTCTTCCGGTCTTGCATCCATTCTATCATCTTCAACAATTGCAGAATATGCTTGTTTCCATCTAGCAGAATGCCAATTAGGAATCCGGTTGAGTCTTTTTGGAACCCGTTTTAGAGTTGAACGCATTTTTTTCCTTCTCTCTGCAAATGCAGCATGTATTAACAAACGCACAAGCCGTCTATCACATGGCAACTCTTCTTGTTGAGGAGTCATGTGCACATAGCGCGAGTGGACTTTGGGATTTGGGCTAAAATTATGAGGTGCAACCTTGTCTTCAACCTCACTATCCCAGTCCAATAAGGCAGTCATTCCAAGTGAGCCAACATCAGATTCATATTCCATTACCAATCTTTCAGCGAACTCTTCTTGGACTAACATCACCACATCTGAAATTTCTTCAGTATGTGGACTTCTTTGATGACGAGTTAGTAATTCAATCAATGGAGATGATATTTGGAAGGGAATATTTGCAACAACTTTACTCAAATCGGTGGGCCAATTAGAGGTTAATGCATCCCCTGAGATCAAATTCAATTGGCCAGATTTTATCTCTGGTGCAAAACAATCGTTCAAATGTTCAATAGCGCCTTCATCAATTTCAATTGCAGTTAATTTACATCCAGTTTCAAGAAGTGCTTCAGTAAGCACACCAGGCCCTGGGCCAATCTCAAGAACGTGGTCATTTGAATTGACTTCAGCAAGTTCAACAGCACGAGCAATTAACTCATCAGAAATTAAGAAATGCTGTCCTAATGATTTGTCAATATCTTGCTTTGCACGCAAAGAATCGACCAGCCAGCGAGCTCCTCTCATGCTTTCACCGGAAGCAAGTGGTCAATTAAGCGTGGTTCAATGCTTCGGTCTTCAATCTCCATAATGAATCGCTTTGCTAGTAATTCAGCAGCATCAATGTTGCAGGATTGATTTAGTTCTTCCAAACTTTTGAATCCTGAAGAGATTCTTCTTTCCTTTACCATTTGCATTGCCTTTTTATTACCAACACCAGAAAGAAGTTCAAACGCATGTTGCTTTAGGGAAAGATTCCCAGCGACATTAAAAAAAGCCTCAATAAAGTGTTGCGAATTATCTTCAATAAATAATTGAACGACTAAAGGCATATCTTGGCGGGCAGAGGCACTCATTAAGTCTAATTTCGCTCCACCGACATAAGAGTCAACATGTTCTTTCTTGGATTGTTCAAGTCCAATATAGATTCTGTCAGTTGGATTCAATGCCTCAATACCCTTCTTTGCTGAAAGTCTGCACATGAACAATTTTCCTTCTGTAATGGCAGTAATAATGCCATCAATAGTATCGTGTTCAATGACTCGAGCCCAATTTTCTTCCGCAATAGGAGATGGTCGTTGAGAAGTATTTCTTGAGTCTTGGTTTCTGTTTCCATGACGGTTTCCACCACGATTGCCACCTCTTTGATTAGAACGGTTTTGATTTCTATTATCTTGCTTCTGATTTGAATGCTTATCTTTACGAGGAGCATCCTTCTTTGCTTGCATAGGCTTTTTCTTAGGTGTTGTAGGAACTACAACCCTTCCTTCAGCAGGACGAGAGATCGATGTTTTTGGTTCAGAATTAGTTTTACTCTTACGAGCAGGAACCTTTGTCTGACGGTCACGATTGATACCGCTCATTTAAACACCTCAAGGGGTGAGCTTTCACTCGAATCCAATTTGTTGACGGACAATTTCCAAAATGGTGGAAATGTCATTGTCATCCACAGTGATGCGGCGGCTTGCAAGAACTGCCTTCACATCATCAGGGTACATTGGCATCAATTCTGCCAATTTCGCTGCAAGGGCAGGATGCCCAGAAAGAACCTCAGTTTCAGCCAAAGCAGCCCGTAGAGATTCAAACACTTCTGGAGTAGTAGGGTAACCATTACGGCTATCACTTGCAGCCCACTCAGCGTGTTGCAGAGCAGCCTTTTGTTCATATGTCAATGCATTACGACGCTCTTGAGCGCTCAAGAGCATATCTCGAACTGTTGCAAAATCAATAAATTTTTCTTCTTCAGCCATAAAAATCACTCAAGTGGGCGTAGGTGTTCAGGTCGAGCAATCACTGTTTTCTTCATGTTGCCATCTTTGACAGCAACAATCCAAGCAACTCCTTGACGGTGTTGAATAAATCCAGTTCGTCCGTGGAAACGGCGGTGAGGCATACCCATTTGTTGGCCGCCATCTAGGACGATTGCAACACGGTCACCTTCTTCGTATTGATGCATTACGCGGCTAATATTTAGCTTACTTCGCGCACTCTTTCGACGGCGTAGAATACTGCGTGTTCCTTGACGTGAACCCTTTGATCGCTTCATGTTGGTGACCTCCAATTTTTCCGAACTAGCAATTACGCACCTTCGGAACACTTCGGCGACCTGCCTTCGCCATATAAGAACCGCGACGCGTTATTATTGTTCAGAAAGGGGGATTGCTCGGCAATTAATCATCAATCTGCATGAATATCTGCAACATCTAACCAAATGACATCACATTTGGCTTTGATGAGTGAAGAAATGCTTGGTTGGGTTCTTCCACTATCGCCATGAATAGTTTCCTTGACATATGTTCCCGATTCACATCTAAGGGTAAATTCAACTTCCCTCTCCCCATCATCATTGATGTCAATTGTCACATCACTAGTTTCGTAAACGACTCTTCTACGGATTAAATCAGCGCGTCTATGAGCAACACGTTCTGGAGTTCTTTGTGCTAATTTAACCCCTGATAGATTGCTAACAACCTCTCTAATTAATTCATCAGTCGGAAGTTCAAAATATTTCGGAGCAGGCGGTCCCGATTGCATTATTCGTTCGATGAGGACTGCTTTTGTACCTGTTATTGAAAGCTCCAATGAAGTTGCTAATTCAACTAATTCTCCCTTCTTCATAGCAAGCAATTCATCTTCGCTCGGAGTAGTATTTTCAGTTTCAATTACTGAAGGCAATGGTTTGGTATGGTCATCTTTCTTATCACCACGACGATTCTTTCTGCGCTTGTTTTTCTTGCCTCTTCCCCTCTCTTGCACATCAACATGCGTTAGGTCAACCGGTGCACATAGAACTGCAAATTCATCTTCACTCAAAGGTAGTAATTTGAAGCGAATTGAATAAGATTTTTCTGCTGGAGTTTCTTTTATGCGAACTACTTCACTTCTATTACTCTCTCTCATACTGGTAATTATTACTGAACCCTGTGCAGCTTCATTGATATCAACCATCGCTTGAACCAAATCAATCGTACGAGTTTTTGGAGATTTCATTTCAATAACAAACGGCCGTCCACTGCCCATACAACGCACATCAATATCCTCTCTACCCATTCCATGGAATGAATGTTCAACAGCACCAAATCTATCGATTAATGGGTTACCAATTAAATCCTGAACGCTCTTCAAATATTGCAATCCTGTATCATTACAACGCGAACAACCTCTACCTTTACAGGCACGGCAAGGCCAACGAGTTTGAGGAATACCCCTCTCTAATTTTTGATAACGGCCATAGATGTAAACCGAGCGAATATCTAATTCAACAGTTAGAGTCAATACATCGATTAATGCTACAATTTGAGGTTTGTCATTAACTATTTTCACACCTTCAAGTCGCTGGCTTAGATTTTTGGCTATCTCTGCAACTAAGCCACTCTTCAAAGCATCACTTCCACCAGCTCCAAAGCGCTTACGAATCTCCTCTTCATTTTCCATTTGATCCTTAGGAAAGCGAGCACCTAATTGCACTCTTTTCACTTCATAAGGGTTCAGTGAATCAAAAATAATATCTGCTAATAGTTCAGATTCTTGGAATAAGTTTTCACAAAACGGACATAAAGGATTATCTTCTCTAGTTTTCTCTAAATGTGAATCACCTCGTAAAATAGAGGTGCGAATATCAATACCCGCTTGTTGAATTGTTTGGTCAAAACTTTTCTTTCCACCAACTCTTCCCAAACAATGGTCACAAGTTCCAATGCGGACTAAGTGCTTGTGTCCAGCAGGCGAAGGTGCGCGCGGAATCTCCTCAACATGGGTACTAAGTTGGTCACCATCAATTATTTCGCCTTCATCAATATCACTTGCTAAGTCCTTAGAACTAGGAGGTTGCAGATCAATTTTTGCTTCTCCTTCATCCCAAAGAGAATAATCTGTTTGCCCGAAACCAGCATTGGCATATTGCATCCAATCTTCATCTTCATCAGGGCTGTCTTGTTCTTTATCAGACATAATCATCACCACTTTCACGGGGTCAACCCCAATGACAGCAAGTTAGGCGGGAAGCCTATCCTTCATCAAGTGTGTGGCTCAATAAAACCAATAGATTTCATTCAGATTCGCTAATATTGGCTTGACTGCTAGCAATTAAGCCTAGGGCTGCTGTGGTTAGTACTAG
>JANXHP010000009.1 GCA_024958795.1 Candidatus Poseidoniaceae archaeon
ATATTACGCGGAACTCCTTCCGGGATTACTACTATTGTTGATGGTTTCAAAAAATGGAATGAACGTTGTAAAATCTCAGTGGTAAGACCTATTGATGAAAATGAAGTGATTGAAGGCACTGATTTGACTGAAAAGCAATTAGAAGTATTCAACAGAGCATGGGAAATGGGCTACTATGAAAAGGATTCTTCCACAAAGGCTGGAGAAGTTGCTGATTCTTTGGGAATTGCACGTGTTACTGTTACTGGCCATCTTCGCCATATTGAAGATAAAATGGCCTTATTATTGGCACGTAGATTGGGAATTCATTGATATTGAATAAGCGAGGACTTCAAGACTGATTGACCTCCGCCCAAAATTATGAGCGCTTGGCAGGAGGGGAGACGCAGTGATGCTGAGCCTTGCCGAGAGCAAGATATTGGTCTGTTTGAAATAACCAATCGCGATGGACGTGCGCGTTTAGGTAGATTGCATACTAAGCATGGAATTCTAGAAACTCCTGCTCTACTACCGGTTATCAATCCAAACATTAGAACAATAGAACCGCGTGAAATGTGGGATAGATACGGTATTTCTGCACTAATTACTAATTCTTATATTATCTGGAAACATGATAATTTGAAACAACAAGCAATCAGAGATGGTGTCCATTCATTGATTGATTACCCAGGAGTAATAATGACTGATTCGGGTACTTTTCAATCTTACATATATGGGGATGTAGAAGTAGGAGTTGAAGAAATTGTTGAATTCCAAAATAGTATCGGAGTTGATATTGCTACGATGTTAGATGTGTTCACTAGGCCAGATATGAGTGAGAGTGAAGTAAAAAGCGCAGTTATGGAAACCGCTGAAAGAGCAGCAATCAGTATTCAAACTGCGAAAGATACAATGCTTAACGGACCAATACAAGGAGGAGTATTCAAAGATCTAAGAATACTTTCTGCCAAAAAAATGGCCAAACATGACTTTTCCATTCACCCAATTGGTGGTATTGTTCCAATAATGGAGAAGCATATGTACAAAGATTATGTAAAAATAATGCTCTCAACGTTGCCATATTTACCACCAAACCGCCCTGTTCATATGTTTGGCTGTGGACATCCGATGCTTTTTCCAATGTCAATTGCATTAGGAGCTGATTTATTTGACTCTGCAGCATATGCATTATTCGCAAAGGATGGAAGGCTTCTAACCCCATGGGGTACTGAAAAATTGGCCGAACTTGTTGATTGGCCTATTACAATGCCTTGTGTTGCATATACATCTCCAAATGAGGTTAGAGGTTTAGATTCTGAAGAACAGGTAAAGATTCTAGCACGATATAATTTAGAAGTTACACTTACAGAATTGGCAAGGTGTAAGCAGGCTGTTCGCGATGGTACTATTTGGAGGCTTGCAGAAAGGAGAAGCCACCAGCATCCTGCATTACGCGAGGCTTTTTTGTGGATAACAACAAGTCCAAATAAAGCAGGATTATCTGTGGTTGACCTTGAAGAATTAGCGATGACTGATCGGGCTGCTGCACGAGAGAGAGATAACACAAGAGGCTCTTGGGAGAACTCTTGGGATTGGATTGTTAG
Organism: Candidatus Poseidoniaceae archaeon; assembly: GCA_024958795.1. Lineage (GTDB taxonomy): Archaea > Thermoplasmatota > Poseidoniia > Poseidoniales > Poseidoniaceae > MGIIa-L1. The sequence goes on from JANXHP010000009.1 coordinate 1,584, forward strand.
TGCTCAAGAATCACCTAAAAAAGGAGGAGTTTCATGGGGGGGAGATGATACATATTTCCGTCCACATATTGTTGAAGCAAGAAGGCAACTTACCTCAAGATGGAAGACTCCTGAGCCAAAAGGAAATGGCTCTGATGATGTACTGATTCTCCATGGAAGACCTGGCCCATGGCGAGAAAGATGTAGCGATTTGATGACTCGCCTAACCCATCATGCTGAAGGAATGGAAGTGATGATAATGACACCTCTTGGACTGATACCTTACAGTATGGAAGATTTGAATCCTTTTTCCCATGTATCTGGTCCTAGCTGGATTTGGAGAAGGAAACCTGATTTGCCTTGGATACGAAGGGAATTAGAGCGTTTTGAATTGGGTGATAGAAGAATTATTCTATGCGATTTGGAAGGAGATGGGATACAAGCAAGATGTATGAATACCCTTGTTGAAGCAGGTGTGTTAAAGGCGATAAATGACGAAAATGCCAGTGATATTCCACTAGATACAGAGGGGAGAAGCATTGCTATCGATAAAGTTCGTAGACGCCATGTAAGTGACAAAATGACAGTTCTTCTAAATGTTGAACACAGCCTTGCAAGAGAATTATTACAAGATGCCACTTTTGTAATCAATCGCCAGGGTAGAATCAAAAATGCGATTTCGTCTTCGGGAAAACATATTGCAAGTCCACGTTTAACCGATGGTGGAATATCATTGACTACAGATGGTGCAATTGAATTGCACAGTCATAGAAGAAGAAAAATTCCTACCGGTTTTGATACAACGCAAGCGTGGAATTTCATTGGTGAAGGTCCTGCATGGGTCGTAGTAGATGATGATGCAGAACCATTTGTACGCAAAGGAAGGAATGTATTCCATGGCTTTGTTTTGGCTGCTGACCCTTGGATTACCCCTGGCAGAACATGCCTCATCGTAAATCAAAAGGGTGAATTGCTAGGACATGGACTGTCAAATTGTTGTTCTGAAGAATTTGCAGTATTCAAGAAAGGTATTGCGATAAAAACTCGAGATGGTTTGCGTGAAGCCAATTGATGCATATGTGCTATCAGTGCTGCATAATCAATCCTTAACGGGCGAGCATTGAAAGGTCGTCTTTGCCCTCGTATAATTGAGGGGGACTATTTGGAACAAGAGCGCATCATCCAAACTCAGAATTTGTCAAAATTCTATGGCCCTCATATGGCCCTTGAAAATCTTAATCTTGATATCAAAAAGGGTGCTACTGGCCTTTTAGGGCCCAATGGTGCAGGGAAATCTACTTTCTTGAAAACAATCTTGGGCCTAATACAAGCAACTTCTGGTGAAGGGACTGTTCTTGGGCATGATATTAGGACAGAGGGGTCTGCTATTCGTTCAAGGATTGGATATATGCCGGAATACGATGCATTGAATCCAGAGATGGATGCAATTAATCAGGTTAGATATTCAGGAGAATTGCTTGGAATGAATCCTATTGTCGCATTGCAAAGAGCCCATGCTTCACTTCAATATGTTGGACTTGGTGAGCAACGGTATAGGGAAATAAAGTCATTTTCAACCGGTATGAAACAAGCAACTAAACTCGCATGTGCAATTATTCACGACCCTGAACTTATCATAGCTGATGAACCTAGTAATGGCTTAGACGCTACTGCGCGTGAATTTATGATTAACACTTTGATTAATACCGTTAAACAAGGAGATCGTTCAGTATTGATGGCATCTCACCTAATGGATGATGTGGAGAGAGTGTGTGATGATATCGTGCTCTTGCACAAGGGGAAATTAGCAGCACAAGGGCGCATTGAAGATTTGAAGGCAATAGATAGAGAGATAGAAATTCATGTTTGGGGTGGTGCATCTAAACTTGAGGCTGCTATGAAACAACGTGGAATGAAAGTACGACGAGAAGGAAGAGTAATGAGAATCGCTCATGAATCTGAAGAATTGACCACTGAGATTTTATCATGTGCCTCACAAGTAGGCGCTCAAATAAGAAGGATGCATGAATATGAAGCATCATTGGAAGATTTATTTCTTGTGATAATGGAAAACTTAGGCTATGATGTGAAAACCAGTGAAGACTTGTTTAGTCATCCAATCAATGCAAGGAAGGTCGATGCACCAGGACATATGGGGGGTGGAGCTTCATGAACGAAGGTGAGCCAATTACACCACCACAGATTCCACAATCTCAACCAATACCGCAACCAATTGTGACCACCCCACAACAGCCTATTCCTAATGTCACCCAACCAATACAATCCGTGGAACCTGCAACTACACCTATGGCAACCGCGGAAACACCTGTGACTGGACAAACAAGAATGGAAGCCGCTTGGGGTTCAAGTGAAGGTGATGAAGACTATACGGAAATGGCCTCCGTTGGCCATTCTGGTTCTGGTGAAATTTTTCAGCAAAATTATGAACCCTGGAGGGGTGAATTAAATCCAAGATGGATGCGCAATTGGGCAATCTTGCGACATCATGTCCTTGGAATTGTCAAAAAGGGTCACCGTCCATGGGGAGTTCCAACAAAAATATTCCTAGTTCTCGTTTTCTTTGCATCTCTATCAGATGCAGGCCTTACTCTATTGGCGTCACTAATTGGAGAATCCGAATTTCATTCCATGTGGGGCGTGAACCGAGATAATCTCTATGGACATGTACTCGGATTTTTTCCGCGTAATGTGATGTATTACCCAATTGTTGCTGCATTATTGGTGGGTGGAGTGATTTCTGAAGATCGCAATCATGGAACTTCTGCATTGTATTTTTCAAGACCAATAAATCGATTTGATTATGTTGGAATGAAATATGCATCTGTTGCAATTATTCAGGCTGTAATCATTATTTTCACTCTATTTTTGTATTATCTTACTGAGATAATGGCATTTGGAAGAGGTTGGGCATGGATAATTGACACATTTCCATTATTCCTCGGAGCCTTGGTAGGAGGCGTTCTGTTAATCATTACATACACCAGTATTGGCTTAGCACTATCCAGTGTTTCAAAGGGAAAATTCTTTCCTGGTATCGGATTGTTAGCAATAATATTGGGAACAAAAACATTGGCAATAATCGTTAAGAATTTATTTGATAGAGAAATACTCTATTTGTTATCTCCCTATGATTGTTTAGCCCATGTTGGACAAGCATTAGTAAAAACGCAACCAACATACGACCAATATTCTTGGACTTGGTCTCTAGCATCACTAATCGTGATGAATGCAATCTCGTTGTATGTATTGAGTAGTCGTGTTTCATCAATGGAGGTGACCAGAGAATGATGCCAGACCTTCAACAAGTAGGACAAGCTCAAACTCAACAATGGGCACCGGAAGTTAGTGCTCCTGTCGTGTTGCTTGAAAATGTTTCAAAGACATACGGAAAAATTCACGCACTATCGGAAATAACTCTAGCACTTTCCGGTGGCGTAACTGGAATATTAGGAATGAATGGGGCTGGAAAATCAACATTGTTTAATCTGCTAATGGGTAAATTGAAACCCTCAAGTGGTAGTATCAAATTATTCGGAACCGACCCGTGGAAGAACCCTGCTCCTTATGCAAGAATCGGCTTTGTTCCAGAACATGAAAAAATGCATGATTGGATGACTGCACATGGTTTTGTCTCTCTTTTTGCTAGATTAAATGGTTTGACACGAGAAGAAGCAAAAGTGGAAGCTGAAAGAGTATTGGAATTTGTTGGACTTACCGATGTTGCTCACAAGCAAATCGGGCGCTATTCAAAAGGGATGCGCCAGAGAGTTAAAATTGCTCATGCATTGGTAAATGACCCGGAATTGATTGTTTTAGATGAGCCGCTTCAAGGATGTGATCCTCTTGCAAGAACAACGATAATGAATGTCATTAGAGAATTGGGTAAAATGGGTCGTACTGTTTTAGTCAGTAGCCATATATTGCATGAAATTGAGCGAATTACTGAACAAATTGTAATTCTTCATAATGGCCGATTGCTGGCATTAGGAAACCTTCATGCAATTAGAGAGAAGATGGATAACATTCCTCACACAATCAGTATTGGTTGTGAAAACCCCAAAAAATTGGCCAAGGATATCATCAACAATGATGCTGTTTTTGGCATTAGTTTTCCAAGTGGAGATAATCTGCAAATTCAAACTCACAATCTAAATGAAGTCCATAAAGAATTACCTTCTTTAATTGTTGATAATAATCACAAAGTTTCATCAATTGATAACCCAGATGACGATTTGGGATCGATTTTGGCTTACCTTACAGGGGGTCTTGGCTAATGATGGTGCCACCAAAAAAGGATAATGTCTTTAGAGCATTGGATAGAAAACTTGGTGCTGTTGCAGAATTTACCATGCGCCAATATAGAACAAAATTATCTACCTGGGTAGTTCTTGGCGTTGGATTTATTGCAATTGCAATTGTTGTATTATTCTATGTTGATTCCATGCAACAAGAAATTGAAGCAATCGATAATGATGGTGATTCAGCAGATTGGGATGGAGATGGATATCCTACTGGCCAGGAACGGATATATGGTACAGACCCCGATAATCCTAATTCACATCCTGGTACATTCACTCCACCAATTGCTCCCGATCCCCCTGAAAAGTGGATAAATGAAGATGATTTTGATTGGGATTTATCGGCAACTGGAGATACTACTACTGGATATGATGATGATGGAGATTGTAGGCTTGCAGACACTACTCAAAGTCAAAAAGATAGGAATAGAAATAATATTTATTGTGATATTGCCCTTGACTATTCTGAGATAAGAGGGGAATGGGCAGAGCCAAGAAGTGATGGTTTTGTTGATGAAGATCCTGATGAAGAGAAATATGGTAAGGAAGCAATTCATCGTGCCTTTTTGCTAGCAATTGGTAAAATGGGGTTCGTTTTCTTGCTTGGTATATTCCTGCCATTATTCCTAGCAACAGGATTGATTCGAGAAGAAATGGAAAACTCAACGATGCATTTTATGCTTGCAAAACCTATTGCTAGACGTGATATTTTCCTCGGTAGAATTGTTGGATATTTAGGGGTTGTATGGCCATATATCATTGCGATGGGAATAATTGTAGGACTTATTTCTGGATTTGCTGGACCTGGAGATGGACTTTTTAGATTTTCAGACCTTGGAATGTGGATGGCAATTATTTTTGCAACTATGTTGGCAACATTGGTCTATGGGATGCTGTTTTGTGCTCTTGGAACACTATGGAAACGTGGTATTGTATTAGCGCTACCATTTGCTGCTTGGGAATTAGGGATGGCGATATTATCTTTTAATGCACCTTCAGCATCAATCCTTCGATTCTCGGTAATTGGCTGGTCTCTAAATATCATCGATGCAGCTTCTTTGATAATATGGCCAAATTTGGAATTATTCATCAATATGGGTTTGTGGGGAGGTGGATACAGTTCTAATTACTGGGGTAGCGAACTTGCTGGAGCCGATGCTCTAAGTGCTTTCGCGTCAAATACTGGATTGGGCATTAGTCCAGTGGCTACAATCGTTGTTTCCACTATTGTTTTACTATTCCAAGCATTAGTTCTGTGGATAGTTGGCTCAGCAGTTTTCAAAGGGAAGGAAATTGAATGAATGAAAGTATGGCCACATTTAGTGGTGATTTATCGCGAATGTGGAATCTGCAAGAAAGGCCACCATTACAACATCTCACATGGGATTGGTGGTGGTGGCTTGTCATGCTGGAAGATAAAGAGGGTAATCCAAGTGGAAAACAACTGATGGTATTGTGGTCCACAAAAGATAATGCAATCGTGGATGTAAATGGAAGTCCATGGACTCCTAAAGGCCGGCCTGGAATTGATGAAACTGGTGGAACTGCATTGGACGGAATGGTTTGCGCATGGTGGTTTGATGGAAAAACAATGCATGAGCCAATTATCAAAAGAATTTGTAAAATGATAGCAATGCCTGATAGTCATCCTCATTGGCCATTGAAAGGTTCTGAGAATACTGGATTGGGTGGTGGCGCTATTGTCCCTTTGTTAGGTGATGATCTTTCAATGGGGTTGAAATCAGACCTTAGTGAATTCTGGATTAACTTGGTAAGTGATAAAGAGATGAGAGGGGATAATGTACCTACAGATTTCAAATTGAAATTAACTCCATGGAGTCAAGCTATGTCTACTGCAAGAAGAGCAAGTGCAACTTACGCTGCCAATATGGGATATGATATTCTTCGCCTACATGGAACAAAAGCATCTGGAACTTTGGATGGCGAGCAAGTCACAGGGACTGCATATTTCCAAAAAGTGTGTGTTCAAGCACCATCAGTTCCTTGGTATTGGGGTGTATTGCATTTAGATGATGGCTCGTATATTGATTGGTTCATTCCGCACGCATCTTTTACTGTAAGTGCAAGAGATAACAGACCTTGGAAAAAGCGAGATTTTAGCCATATTGCGCTAAGTCAGGGTGGTCTTTTCCATGATGCAAAGAATAAGCGAACTGAGAAATTCACAAAGGTAACTGTGACCAAAAAGGCTGGAAAAGAATGTGAAGGCAAACATGCACATTTCCCCGGTGCTCCATTACCTATTTTTGATATTCATATGCATAATGGTAGAACTGATATCAAATTACAAGTGCAGGCAATTGAAAGAGCAAATTGGACTTTTGACCAACCGACTAGAGGGGGCTTGCAATCTCACCTAACCTACAATGAATATCCTCTCAAACTGAATAAAATGATAATTCGGGATGAAAATGGAGTTAGAACCGAGTCTGAATACGAGTGGGCAAGAGGGAATGCTGAACATTCTTGGGGCTTGCTTCATTGAAAAATGAATAAAAATGGCAAAAGGTTCATGTCTTCCGGCATGCCAAACCCATTTTAGAGGCGTTGCTATGACTGAAGAAGAAATGGATGAAGTTGTTGAAGAACCAAATGAAGAAGTGACTAGTACTGACAAAACAAGTGCTGAAAATAGTGATGATATTAAGCAAAAAAAATTGGCCGCCAAATTTAGAACTATCGAAGGAGAGGAAATCTTACTGACAAAACAGCCGAGTGCTTTTGCATTCATTGGAATGTACATTTTGGGTCTGATAGTACTTGGAGTACACTTACTGTTTGACCACCACGATGCGGTTATGGGGGATGCAAGTGGACTGGCAAAATTCGTTATTGCAATAATCACAATGGGCGAGAACTCTGTGCCTTTCGGATTTGTATTCGTAATGCTCACAGTTGCATGGATAAACCGAATGATGAATATGTCTACGTCCAGTGGATGGGTTACTACTTGGCTATTGCTTGCTACATTTGCACCGATTATTCTCAAAATAGACAAACTTCTAGAGTGGGTAACTGGCATTTTTATGGATGACTCAATTGGTGGATTCTTACCAGATGTTTATGATTATACTATTTTTGGAATCATATTTGTATCAATGTTTTGGGGGTTGACATATTATTATCAGAAGAGTTTCAACTATGCCGTTACTTCCGATGCTGTTATTTTTCAACACCGATTCTTATTATCTCACTCAAGGAGAAGAATTCTTTACGATAGAATCTCCGAGGTAATGGAAGATAGAAAGCCATTGGGAGTACTATTAGGGTTTTCAACTATTACTATTCTAACGGATACCGGCGTTGGTATGGCGGAAGAAACTATTGGAATTGGCGCAGGTGCGACTCTTCCGGGTACTGGTGAGAGTGATTCTGATTCTTCTGTTACTGCAGCTGGAAAGTCCTGGATTCGTAGTATTGTGGGACTACTCTCATACCAACGAACTGTTACCAAGGTAATGGCAGATCCTAAGAACTGTTTCTATTCTATCCGCAATTATGAAAAGACTAAAATGTTAGTTGATGAAATGCACAAAAAACATTCTTCGTCAAGCCTATTATCTGATTTAAAAGATTCATTAACTCAACCAAAAGCAGAATAATTACCAGCAATTTAGAGCGAGTCATTGAAGAACCTCAAGCCCTTCACATGACTTATTGGAGATGCTGTTATGAGCGATGAATTATTACAAACTGCCATTGATTTGTTCAATCAAGGAGACCTTGATGGTGCTATTGAATACCTTGAATCTAAGTTATCCAGTAATTCTGACAACGCACAAGTGCACCATATGTATGCTGAATTTGCAAATATGAAGAACTCAGAGGCGCAAGAGGATGTTATTCCTGGTCGTAAAATTATGATGATGTACAAAAAAGCGATGGAACTTGATGAAGAGAATATGGAATATATTGGCGACTTTGCATCCTTTGCACTTGAATGTCGACGTATTCCTGTAGCTGTCAAAGAATTCCAACGCTATGCTCGACGCCTTGAACTTGAAGATATTCCTGTTGATGAAATTCTTTTCAACGCAAGCCGAAATATTGTTGATGCGATTGAAGTGATGGACCCAAGTAAGCAAAACCCAATGGTTCAACCTTGGCTTCAACAGGCATTAGTTTGGGCAGTTGGTGGTCTTGGATACGGCAAGGATGATGCTGTTGAAATGCTAACACGTGAACTTTGAGGTGGAAAATTGACCGGCGAGACTGTGAAACTCGCCTTCAGAATTGGATACTTAGGCAGTGGATTCCACGGTAGCCAGATTCAGCCAGATGTCAAAACTGTACAAGGTGAATTAATTCGTGTATTTCAAAGCCATAAGTGGATTGACAAAAATGACAATGACCACAATTTGGTATTATCAAGTCGCACTGATGCTGGAGTCAATGTAAGAGTTAATGGTGGCATAGTTACCATCAAAAAAAGTCTGTGGCAATCACTAGGTTCTAAGAAAATGATTCGGGCAATTGATGATAGATTGTGTGAAGGAATCTCATTTCTTGATGTAAAGCAAGTTGCTGATGATTGGAATCCTAGAATTGCACAATACCGTGTTTACCGATATAGGATAGAAGGAATTGAATTCTGGAAATATCCTGGTGAAGTTTTTACTGAATATTGTAACTTATTCACAGGTACATACGATGCATCTAACTTCGCCCGATTAGAAGAGGGAAAGGAGCCAAAACGAACAATACTATCCTGCACTCCGTGGATTGTTGATAACAGAGTTGTAGGTTTTGAAATCGTTGGATTGGCATTCCTTTGGAATCAAGTTCGCAGAACAGCAAATGCAATCTTCAAAATGTCAATTGGTGATTTAACTATTGAACAGGTAAAACGGGCTATTGAAAAGCCAGAAATACCTGTTGATTTTGGTGTTGCACCTCCTGAATGGCTAGTATTGTGGGGGGTGAGTTGGCAACAATTACCACTACCTGAGTCAGTTACAGAGCCTCACTTCACCCCCGTTCCTGAAGGAAGAGTTGCTGAAAGAACAATGCGCAAACGTTGGAGGTTGGCTGCAGAACATGAAATGAAATCTCTACTTTACAACGAATGGGCTGCAATCGGTGAATTGCCGATTACTCGTCATAAGGAATCTAGATTAAATTAAATCTAAAGTTGGCCCTACTTTTTCAAATAAGCGCAATACTTCATCTAGATCATCTCTTGACAAACCTGAAGACATTTGAGTTCTAATTCTTGCTTTATCACGTGCAACCATTGGGAAAACTATTGCTCCCGCCATTACCCCTTCTTTTCCAAGTGCATTTGTCATTGCTTTTGCAACACTTGATTCTCCACACATTACTGGAATAATTGGTGTTGTTGACATACCAGTATCAAAGCCAAGAGATTGCAATTCCTTTCGGAAATAGTGAGTATTCTCCCATAACCGTGCATGATGTTGAGGCTCACTCATCAGTACCTCTATCGCTGCTTTTTGTGCTGCAGCAACTCCAGGTGGCTGAGAACCAGAAAGAAGCCACGAACGTGAATGGTTAAGTGCATGTGTTCTAGTCATTTCAGTACCAGCAACAATACCTCCCTGCACTCCAAGTGCTTTTGAAAATGAACCTATTTCAAAATCGACTTTACCTTGTAGTTTGAAGTGGTCTACTATTCCAGCACCTGTATCACCAAGTACACCTTCACCATGACAATCATCAACATAGACCATCGCACCATATTCTTCTGCCAATGCATTTACTTCGTCTAAGGGAGCGATGTCACCATCCATTGAAAATACTCCATCAGTAATGATTAATTTACGAACTGAATCTTGATGTGATTTCAATACTGCTTCTAATTCCCCCATGTCATTATGAGCATAAACACCTCGAGCTGCTTTTGTTAAACGGACGCCATCAATAATTGAACCATGATTTAGAGAATCTGAAATGATTACATCATCTGCTCCAGAAACCAGTGTTGGGATCAAGCCAACATTTGCAGTATACCCGGCAGAATAAATCAATGCTGATTCAACTCCTTTGAACTCTGCAACCTTTCTTTCTGCTTCAAGATGGATATCCATTGTTCCTGCTATTGCCCGCACTGAACCGCTTCCTGCACCATATTTCTTTGTTGCATCAAGCATTGCTTGAACAACTTTAGGATGTGTTGTTAAATTCAAATAATTATTTGCTGAGAGCATTATTGTGGGCTTTCCATCCATTTGACACCTAGGGATATTTGCCCCTTGCAAAGTTGGCGGCTCCCATAATAATGAATTCTCATTTAATTCGTCAAAACGGTCTTTCATCCATGACATATCACCTGGCATATAGTTCCCCTCATACATACGAACTTGACGGCCCTTCATGTTCTTTCTTGTTGCCACTTTATCCCTCAAACTCAAAAAGGGAATTGACTTGGCCATACTAATGCTGCTCACTGGTACTGTTAGTAGTGGCCTTGGCCGAGCACATATTTTCATGTCTCAGCAGCATTATCAAGAGCAGTTTAGAGGTTTTCTTGGACATACTGCTTGGCCTGGAACTCTAAACATTGCAGTAGAAGGAGAAATACTAGCAAAATATATCGCTTTGAGAAATAAAGCGGGAATAGATACTCTTGATGCAGACACAAAGGCATTAGAAATAGCACAAACAATAGATGTTAGTAGAATTATCTCTACGCGAATTCGTGGATTTCTGCGAGATGGTGTTTCATTTGGAGGAGCAACGGCTTTCAAAGCAACAATCACTCATATGGATAATTCCGTTCAATGTGCTATTCTAATTCCAGATTTAACTCGACATGTTGATGTTATCGAAATAATTTCTGGAACATTTTTGCGTGAATATTTCAACATTGAAGATGGTGCAAAAGTTTCCATTGAATTAGAATAACTGATTACTCTTCTTCAAATTCATCAAAAGTGTCAACCACTTCTAGCATTTCTTTATCCTGGCCAACCATAGATTCTGCATGCTTTTGTTCATCTTCAACATTACTCATGCCAACGAATGGATCTTTTCCATCTTCAATCATGCATAGTAATCGCCACCTTGGAGCCCATGATAGATGCACATACATTGGTCCAGGCAATAATAGCAAGAACCAAGAAATAACTGATGGAATTTGCATCATATCAGTTCTATCTATCGTTAACAATGCAAATCCAATGAATGGCATTGGATACAGAATACTACGTGGTGGCGATATTGGGAATCTCTTGAAGATTCCAACTAATATTACCGAAGTGATTCCAAGTAATACACAAGCAGCAATCAATAATGCAGAATGAAATAACCAACCACTCATCCACGCCGAAGTTGATTGGGAAAATTTGTATGGAAGGATTATTGCTATCGAAACTAATAACCCATAAAATCCACCGATATTAGCTGGATGAGATAACCATAAAGGCAATTTTGTAAAACGACGTGAAAGCGAAGTTCCCAATAGGGTCTCTCGTTCACTTGTAGCAAGCGATTCGAGGCGGACTTCCCAGTCTGAAGAGGTACTCATCAACTCAATGGCCTAATATTAGGCTTTTCAATATAGAGGTGAGTTAATATCGCAATACTACCATTATTCCTTGCTAAGAAACTTAGCCAGTGGACCTTCAATTTCAATTTCTTGTTCATCTTCTAACCAAGATCTTTCCAGTAATTCACTATCTTGTTTCTCCCTTATTCTTCTTTCACTATCTTCAGCAATACTTAATTCTTCAACATCTTCTTGATTAGATAAATTTGCCAAAACTATCGCTTGATTAAGCAACAACATCGAACGTCTAATTTTTGTCGTTATTTTGTGATTCAATGAGAAATGGCCAATTCTTGAATAATCTTCATCATCATATACTAAATCAAATCCACCAAGAAGTGTATTCTCAATTAAACGAACTCTAGATTCTTGCAATAATGCCCATTTATTATCCGCAGATAACCAAACAAAAACTTGAGCCTCGCCCATCGGTTCATCACTCATTAGCGGATGATTGAAATTTACTGCAAAAGGAATGTTTTTATCCCTATTAACAAATGATAAAATAGAAAATGAAAACGATAGAATAACCATCGCCACCAATAGCGTTTTTTCTAAATCAAACGGTGTTAAAAGCAAAAAAATTGAACCTGAAAAAAGAATTGCGATTATTGCTATTTGGGGCTTTTTTGAATTATTAATATACAACTGTCTTGCTATCATTGTTTCAAAGTATACTTTGGTTGTTGAAGGCGGTTCATTAAACGAATTAGAAGCCATCAATCTAACTCATCATCTAATTCCATTTGAAGGTTATGAGCAAGGAATAATTCGCTGTAAGCAATAATTAACTCTTGTAAAACTGATTACGGCAATTGCAATAGGTTGCGAAAAACTTCATTCAAGCATCGCTTTTATCCGCACCCTTCAATAATGTTAAGGGCGAGTTCACCCCTACGGGGTGGATAACAATGGTCGAATTACCTCAAGGAGAAATTGTTGAAGCGCGCCGTGGCGGTGCTGATGCATTGGCTCGTCTGACCAATGATATGGCCCGTCTTGGCCGTTCAGGCCACATACGAATTGAGCGCCGCCCAAAAGGAATTATGCCAAGAGTCAGCCAGATCGTTTTGAGAGAAGGTAGGCCAATTATCGCACTTCATGAGGCTGAAGTTCTTCTTACTGGATTAGAAGCGTTGCTGGAAATTGAAAGTGATTGTTCTGCACTTGATGCTACAATATCACTTCACGAACATGAGATTGAAGATATTGATGTAATTGCTAAATTATTTCCATCTGCAGCACTGAACCTTGATGCAGAACATATTTCTAACCACCGTGAAGGAGAAGGTGAATGGTGGACAAAGGCGAGAATCTTAAAATCAACATGGAAACGTGAAGAGAGACTTCCAGAATTAGAGCCGTCGGTTGAAGTCCCTGAATTTATCCGCCAAAAAAGTAAAGCTATGCTTGAAAGACATGGTGGCCTTGTTGAAATGCTAAGCCCAGGACAGGGGATAATCTTCGATAGCAGCGACCCTGCAAAATTGTTCCAACTAACAAGTTCTTTAGCATCCCATGGCAGACCCGTACTCGTAATCTCCCGCCATGAAGTTGAAGAGTTAAATGCCAAATATGACTTACCGATAGAATCATGTTCGTGGTTAAGTAATGCAGAAACAGATAATTCTCTTGACCCATCATTAGAAAGCATTAGAATGAAAATTGATGCCTTTTTGTGGGGCAATATTAGAGCAGTGATTGCTTTTGAAGGATTGGAATATTTAGCCGGAATTCACGGTGATGACCGAATGATTGGAATGATTAGAGATATTTGTGATGGAATAAAGTTAGAAGATCACCTATTGCTAACCACTGCCGATTTAACTGCATTTGAATTGACAAAACGACAGATGCTAACCCGTGAATTGGATGAGGTAAAGACAGAAACAATGGAACATTGGATAATGGAAGATGAGTTATTACTTGACCATCCAATTTGTGCCACTCCAACTGAAGATGAAATTCGATGGGTAGAATCTCAACTGAAAAAAGCCCTAGGAGACGAAATGATTTCGCAAACTGACGCTGATGATTCAATGCGTGGAATGTCTGGTGGTGCGGAATCATTAGACATTCAAACGATTGGTGATGCTGCTGGAAATCTTTCTGCCATGATGCAAGGTTGGGCAGAAGATTCTGAAATTGATGTCGATTCACAGGAATTAACATCACAACCGGAGGTGGCATCTGCTGTACAAGGGCCGAGTGATGATTGGACTCCAACATTCCATAGTGCAGAAACGGTTGAGCAGGGTATCCCTCTTGAACAACAACCAAACTCATTAGAAGAAGTTGTTGAGCATGCGATGGTTGATGAAATTGTTGAGCAAGTTCCAGTTGAAACTGCTCCTATCAAAGCAACTGGACCGAGAAAAGCTAATATTATCAAGAAGACATTGAAGAAAACTATACTCCCTCCTATATTCAATAGAACACATACTATGCAAGCGAATGCTGCGGTTCAGGTTGCAAAGGAATCTCCAAGCCTTCCAGAACTCATAATTAATGCACAACCTGAAAAACACCTATCGGGATCTATCAAGGAACACGACATTAGGCAAAGAAAGGCATTAGATGAGACATTCCAGCCAGTCTCTCACGAACAAGACTTAGAACTTCAACAGGCCTCAGTACAATCTGCTGCTAAACGTAATGCAACTCTTCCAGCAACCGGTGATGGACCTAATGCACTTGATGGGCTCACTGACCTCATGCCCGTTGGTACGGAAACTAACCTAACTCCATCCATGGCTCTAGATTCTGTTGACCTAGCCACACAAAATAGTGATGATGTAAGAGAATCTGCAAGCCGTTCGCAATCAGATAAAACGATTGTAGAAATTGTGAAAGAATGGAATGATTTGGGTTCTGCATCATTACTTGATAATAGCACCCTATATGACCTTGAAGGAAATGCCATTGAACGCTACGGAGACCAGTGAGTATGATTGGCAGGAAAGAACGGCTTGACCTTGCAATTCAGAAGGCTAAGAATCAATTAGTTCAAAATGGTGTAGGTAACCTGCAATTTCCACAAGAAAAAATTGCAAAAAAGGAAAAATCAACATTACCGTTGTCCAAAATGAATCGCTTGCTTGGAAAATCAACAATTACTGATACTCGCAATAGCAGCATCTTGCAACGTACAGGAGTTGCACAACGACCTACCTTTGATTTGATTGCTGATGCTAATTTAGGTCAGGAAAGTAGAAGGCACAAACCTGTAATAAATCTACAAGATGATGGAATGGACTTTGCTGGAATTGCTGCAAGACGGATAAAATCACTAAGAGAAACTAGCCTCAGTTATTCAGAGGAATTAGCGCTGAAGGAAGAGAGCAATGACGAATATGTGGGTATCGAAGTTGATGCTAGACCTGTTTGGCTAGGCATACTTGATGAGCAAAGAGGTAGAGTAACCAATACTCTATCCGATGATTTAGCACCTGTAGGGGAAGATTCAATTTTCCACCATGGCCGTTCACTAAATGTTAAGGCAGAATGGCCAAAACCCTTGACTATTGACACTCATCGAACATTCAAACAGTGGTTTGTTTGTCCTGAAAATGCAAATGCTAGTAGAGCCTGTGAATCAATTGTTGATTCTCCTGGAACACTTCTCAATCCTTTACTAATCATTGGAGAAAGTGGAACCGGTCGTTCACATTTGATTCATGCAACAGCTCAAGGTGTAGCAAGACGAATGGAAGGATTGGTATTCTTGATTAGTGCTGTTGATTTGATTGGTATGGAAACTCTTCCAAATAATTGGCAGGAAGCATTGGTCGGGGCGAGCCTATTAGCAATTGATGATGCACATATTATTGCAGACGATGTATTGCTAGCCACACAAATCGGGCAAATGATAGACCATGCAATCAACTTGGGAGTACATGTGATTTTAACAAGTCTAGATTCACCAGAAGAATGGCCTTCTTCACGACTTTGGGATATTTGTCGCAATTCTGCACAAACTCATCTTCAAGTTCCGACTGCAACAAGTTTGGTGATGTTTACTAGACGATTAGCTGGTTCAAGAAATCTGATGTTAGACGATGGTCAAATGGCCAGCATTGTCACATACAACCATATTGGCTGGAGAAGTACTATTGCCAATTTTGACAAGATCGCACTTGCAGTTGAATCAGGAGATGACATAGTTGATGGTGAAGATGTTATTCACGCTCTAAGTGAGAAGTCAACACGCACAACCGAAAAAGAAAATAAAATCGTTCACCAAAATGTTGGTGATATCGCAACTAGATTGATATCTAACGCAGTTGATACTGTCTATTCGGAACATGATATTGGTGGAATTGACCTAGAGCGCGAAATTCCTGACCTAGGAGATGACGATTATTCGCCACCTCAATGGAATGTTAATGAAATGGCGATGGAAGGTGAGGAAATGCTTGAGAAGTATGTTCATACATCACTTGAAGAATTAACACCTGAAGCACCTTCTGTATTGAGTATTCATGAAAATGAACAACACCTTGTTACACGTCCGAATCGTATTGAAGAACAAGATTACGGTCGTGCTGCGGATATTTTGACTGAATTAGATGACATGATAGATGACAAAATAAGAGACACTGAATTAGATGTTTTCAATAACTCAGAACTTCTCATTGAACTCGAAGATAAGATGCTTGAATTGGCACAAAAAGCAGGTGATGCTGATATTGAAGAATTGATATTGATTGCAGATGAATTGCGCTATCTTGAAGAAAAACTAGTGGAAATAGATCCTGAAAGAGAACCACTTCCACCATTTGAAGAGGACAAAAAACAGCGCAAAATTCCAAAGAGAAGTAAGGGTAAATCAAAGAGAAAGGTTGCTCGACGTGCACCAAAAAGGAAAAAAGAAGTGCTAGAAGAAGATTTTGAAAAATCACTAGATAGTTTTGAGCCGGAAGGTGAATGGGATATTGAAGCTGATGATGTTGACATGAATGATTTGTTAGTTGATTCTGATGTGGATGTGGAAGAAGATGAAACTACAGTTACAGAAAAAATTATTCGGACAATAAAAACACCAATGGATGTAGTCGATGATGTTGTCGATGCACCCCCGCAATTGAGATTACACATCAGTAGACCAACTTCAGGGGAAGAGGAATGAAACCTTGGTGGATGAACGGTATTCCGTTCAAATGTCAATCTGATTGTGGCAAGTGTTGTGATGAACCAGGTGGAATTGTATATCTCTCAGAAAAAGATGCAGTGAGAATCTCTGCGCATCATGAGATGGATGTCAAAAGTTGGTTGAAAAGAGATTGTAAACAAACACTTGATGGAAGATATATTCTGCAAAGTAGAGAAGTTGATGACATTTGTATATATTTAGATGATAACAAGCAATGTATGATCTACAAAGCCAGGCCGCAACAATGTGCTGCATTTCCTTGGTGGGGAGAAAATCTTGCAACTGAAAGATCTTGGAATCGAGTGGTTAATGAATGCCCAGGCCTTAGTGCTGATGATGCGATATTAATCGATGGGAATAGTATTAGAATACAGATATTTTCTGATAGAGAATCGAGTAAGGGTTTTCGTCAGTGGCCAGCAAATCGATAAAAAATATATCATCGCATGTCAAATACATCAAGTGAGTTTTACTACACTGAGGTACCTAATTGCATTCAAATTAGGACCCTCCTTATATGAGTGGGTCTTTTCCGTTGCTTCGGAGGGAAAATAGTGAGTGATAAAGAAGTTCTTTTGGAAGTTACTGCTGACCATCTAAACACAGGATTGCGCGGTGTACCAGTTGGGACATGCAGAACTTCATTCGTAACTCCTACAGAAGGAGTTCATTATTGCGGATATCCAATTGCCGAACTTACTCATTTTTCTCCAGAAGACATCGTATATCTATTATTCAACAAAGAATTACCAAATGCTCAACAATCTGCTGACATTCGTGCAGATTTGGCGAGTAGAGGTGAAATTCCAGGTGACTTGGAATCAGTGTTTAGAACTCTACCAAAATATGGCCACCCAATGGACTGGCTTAGTGTTGCAATTCACACAATCGGAATGTGGGAGACTACAGGAGATTGGAAGGAAGATGCGCTGAATTTAATCGCTAGAATGCCTAGAATAATGGGCCTAATGTATAGAATAAGAGAAGGTAGAGATCAAGATATTCCTGCTGATGATACATCACTAAGTATGGTTGAAAGATTTATTTCAACATTAGGGCTTGAGGATGTTGATAATGAAAAAATGCATAGAGTAATTGCGACATATTTAGTATTACACATGGACCATGGTGGAGGTAATCTCTCAACATTTACTGGGAAGGCAATTGCTTCTAGCAAAGCGACTGTTTATTCGGCAATTGCAGGCGCAATGAATGCATTGAGTGGCCCATTACATGGACGTGCAAATCAATCATGCCTTGAATTCGTTCTCAAAGTCGGCACTAGCGATCCTGAGCAAGTGGAACATTTCGTGCGAGGAGAGTTGGCGGCAAAACGTCCAATATTCGGCTTTGGTCATGCCGTTCTTCGCACCGAAGACCCAAGGGCAACTGCTCAGTTTGCTCTTGGAGAAGAAATCTGCCCAGATGATGAGAATTTCAAAATTATTCGCACACTAAGAGAAGTTGCACCAAGAGTTCTTGCTGAAAATCCAAAAATAAGTAATCCAAATGCGAATGTTGACATTGCAAGTGGAGCTTTACTCCACCATGTTGGATTAGAAGACCCTACCTACTATACAACATTCTTTGGATGGGCTCGTGTAATCGGAATCGGAGCACAGATTGTTGATGAGCGTTCTGTTTTCCGTGGTGGCAAAGGCACTCCAATTTATCGCCCTAAGTACTATGCAGAGCAGCAAACTCTGCGCCACATTGAGTGATTATTCACTTATTACTGGACGAGATGTTTTTCCAGAACCTCTGTGCCCGATTAATCGTGGTGCTTGCCAAGGAGGTGAAGAGTTACTAGAACTTTGTAAGATTTCATCAACAGATTTTTGCCAATTCCAAGATTCTTTCCACATTGAAATTAATTCAATTCTTCTTGAATTATCACACTCACTCCAAAGTGGAACTTCCATTTTGAGTTGTTTCAATATTTCTAGATGATTTTCTTCTGTAGCAGAATCAAGAAGTTGCTGTTGTTGATTATCGAGTGGCTGGATTGCTGGATTTACCCAACGGGCGTTTCCTGTAGGTAGCCATGTAAATTGTGGATTTGCATTATCGGTCAATCCAGTTAACCCTGCATTCAAGATTGATTTCTCGTGGATCGGTTTGGCAGGCCAAACATATGTTGGCAAACCTTTCCGAATATGATTCATATCGCTTAATTTCTTACCATGTAACCCTATTGTCTTTCCAAGTGGAAGTTTATTATGAGGTGCAACAAAGTACTCTATTGCACACGGTAGCATTGAACTTCCCATGTTATTATGCTGCCTTACCAATGATGAAAACGATGTGGAAAGATATCTTGGAAAACTTTGAATCCGTTGGGTAGTCCTATTTCCATATGGTGAAATATATGGAATCAAGGCAGCCCATGGACGCTTTGACTTTGCCATGTTTGAACTATCTCTCATGCCCTTGTGAAAGGCATAATAGACCGTGTTTTCATGAGGTACTTGAAATTCTTCAAGTATTTCATCAGCCATTTTAATAATGTTAGCAACATGCTTATTGTGCTTTTTTCGTGAAAAAAATCCTCCACCCATAGGTGCGTTTGGATGCGGCCGTTTTATCTCAATGCAACCTATTTTTCCTTTCTCAACCCAGTTGCTATTGATTATTGGATCCTCTAACATAGCCCTAAAAGAAAGAAATCCTTCAGACTCTAAATCCGCTAGTGTCCATGATTCAACCCATTTGTTCTTTCCTTGTAAGCGACTATTGGGGATTGATACTTCTCTGTCATGATGAATCACTAATTGATTATCTGAAGTCATTCTAATATCAAATTCAACCCCATCAAAAAGGCTAATGGCGTGCTGTAAACTCTTTAATGTATTTTCCGGCTCTTGGTAATACATCTTCCCGCCTCATGATGTCCACACCTTTCACCTTGAAAAAATATCTTTAAGTTTAGAGTCAAAAGCATCATATCCTGTTAATGATATTGTGCTTCATGGGCGAGTCTACAAGGCAAAGTCGGGCAGACAAAAAGGCTGCCAGAAGTGAAGAAAAACGCAAGGCTATTTTTGGTTATGGAATGTTCGATTGGGCAAAGTCTGCATTTGAAACGAGTGTTGTATCTGCAATTCTACCCGCATGGTTCGCCTACTTATTTTTAGAAGCAAATGGAGTTTCTGTTAATTTTACAGATTCATTTGCCCTTACTGCAGATACTGCTTGGGCAATTGCAACAATGGCTTCTGCACTTTTGGTTGCTGCTGTTTCACCTGCTCTGGGAATTATTGCTGACAGAAAAACAATCAAAATATTGGCGTTGAAATGTTTCACTTGGCTAGGCTCAGGAGCGACCGTTTTGTTGGCCATTGGTGCAATATTACCAATCAATATTGCATGGATGTTTATTTTGATTACTTTCTTCTTTGCTAATATTGGATTGAATGCTTCCTCTGTATTCTATAATGCAGTTCTTCCATTTATGGGAGATGATGATGAATTAGATGAAATCTCTAATCTTGCATTCGCATATGGATATTTAGGTGGTGGAATACTATTGTTAATACATTTAGTAATGGTAATGACTTTGAGTGGTTCATGGGTAATACCTTTCACACTTGCTTCTAGTGGCATGTGGTGGTTCGGGTTTGCGTGGTATACTTTCGCACATATTCCTGAACCTGAAGTTGAAAATGAAATGGAATGGAATGGTTTCATCAGTGCAACAAAATTAGCTCTATCAGAATTATATTTGACAAGTAAAGAGATTAAGAAATTCAAAGTCTTATTCATTTACATGTTCGCATATTTCCTTTTCATTGATGGGATAAACTCAGTTACAGCTCTTGCAGGCGTGTTTGGTTCTGCAGTATTGGGGATTCCTATTGCTACATTGATGATAGTCATTCTATTGGTTCAGTTTGTTGCAGCCCCTGCTGCAATAGGTTTTACTCGTTTAGCAGAAATTACTTCAGCCAAAACAGCACTTACAATCGCTTGTGTGGGGTGGTGTGTAGTAATAATCCTAGGTGTTGGATTTGCACCTTTGATGCCAGTTGATGTGGATGAATTTGATGCGGTAATAACAAGCGAAGATGGAGTGAATTATCAGATGACTAATGAGGAAGAAAATATTGGTGACCTCATGATTGAAGGGAATATTACTGCTTTGGAAATTGAAGGAATATTATCAACTTTTGACGATTCTCGATTTAGTGTAATCGTTGTTGATAAAATTGGCACAAATGATGGAAAAAGTGTAATTGGAATTGACAATCCCGCTAATATTGGTGATGAAAGTGGCGATGGATGGGCAGTCTATTTGCGTGATAATCTGTGGCACCCACTCGGCTTGGGAGTGAATATTCAATTTCTAATGCTTGGATTATTATCTGGATTATTGCTGGGCGGATCACAAGGACTTGCACGTTCATTATTCAGTAAAATAATTCCTGAAACTCGCTCTACAGAGTTCTTTGGATTCTTTGGATTCTTTGGTAAGGTTGCAGCATTCATTGGACCGTTTCTCTATGCCTTTGTTGGTGGATTCTATGGTTCTAGAGCGGGTCTTATTTCCATTGCATTGTTGATTGTTGCTGGAACTTTGGTTTTACGTTGGGTAGATGTTGAAGAGGGAATTAGAGTCGCGAAAGAAGAAGATGTTCGCAATCGAATAGCCTGATTGAAAACCAATCATTATTGCCAAACTGTCATTACTGCCTCTAATTACTGTGGTAACTGCTAAAGAGAGGCGGCATTGCCATACAATCATGGAACCATATACAATCATGCTTTTGATGATTGTAGTTCTTACTCCAGTCATATGCTGGTTATTCAGTCTACATCGTCCAGAGATGAGGGTTCCTTGGCGTGAATGGAGTCGTACATTCCATGAAAAAAGATATTATCTTCACGCTCTTGGATATATTGTCATCATAAAATGGAAGGAAATTACTGATAAAATAAATGAACCTATAAAAATTGAAACTGGACATTGGACTGAATTAGTATATTCTATTGAAGGTGATTTTACAAAGTGGATTCAAGATGCTTTTCAAAATGATCTGCTGACTGAAATCCTCAACTTCCATTATCTGTTCATTTATCTATTTTTAATCTATGTAACAACAGTCTACTTTGCATTTACTGATGACCGGGATATGACCGATAAGGTGGCCTTGAATTATCTGCTAATCTATGCTCTTGCTGTACCATATTACTTATTTTTCAATGTAGAAGTAACTTCATCATGGATTCCTAATATGGATGCTCTATTGTATCATGATGGTTGGTATAGTTCGTTTTATGCATTACACGACCCGATGGATAATGCAATTCCAAGTTTACACGTTGCCATACCATTTGGCATCCTCTATCTCAATTATTTACATGTAAAAGAAAAGGGTATGAAAATGACTGAGTGGCGCCATTGGCCGTACCATTTATTCGTTGCAATAAATACAGCATTATTCATGTTCACAATTCTATATCTTGGTATTCATTGGGTTGTTGACATCCCACTTGGAATAATTATCGGTGGAATCGGTGCATTGTTTATTCATCACCTACAGCCGAGACTTCGCAATGATTTTGGACCAATGTTCAAAGGAGTTACTAGAAAGAAAGTGTGGCGGCATGTATTTGCTGAAGGCGTTGCTGCTCTAATATTACTCACTGTTATTTTGATGTCTGTAAATATTCAATCAGAAATCACAGATTCTAGAATCTCCTATCAACTTGGAGCTGATGATACAACTTTTGAAATTATTCAAGAATTTAAACCTGGCTCAACTGTTTCCTCAAACTTGACTAATCTTCATGAAAGTATTACATTAGAGGTTGTTGTAATCATTGTTGAAATGAGTGAACCTGCTATGGAAGATGGTTCTATTGATTGGGAGATAATGAAAACTTTAGGTAATTATCACACTGTTGAGGCCCAATCCACTTTAATGCTTGAAATCGATTCTCCCAATAATTACCATCTAATAATTATGCACAACCCCGGAAACGCTAACGGATCAACTGATAATGAGATTGTACAAGTACGTATTATCAATGACTACCATGAAGACATCATGTGGAAAGCAGTATTACTTTCTCTACCTTCACTATGGATCACAGGATTTGTAGTACATCGACTATATCGCTTAAAGAAGTACAAGCGTAGTTTGATTGATTCGACACCGAGTCATCTGTGGGAACAGGATTTATCTGAATCAGAATAATGGTGAGATTATGTCAACAAACAGTGACTTAGTTAGCGCTGTTGATGATTTGATGGAAAGCCCTGGGGGGCAATTACTCAAACGATTAAGGGATTTATTACGATTAAAACTCAAAAGTCTTGGATTCGTTTTCATCCTAGGAATTATTGTTGGGTTTCCGATGACAAGGGAACTGATATCATGGTTAATTGAGCCTAGCAAATTGCCCGATGGTGTAGAAATAATTGTCATTTCACCAGTTGAATTTATTATGCTACAGTTACGAATTGCTATGAGCATTGGTGCATTTTTTGTAATGGCAACATTGATTTATTTTGGAATCATTGAAGGACTAAAATCTCCTGAATTAAAACAGAAATTAATTGAAATAAATACTACAATACCAAAACCTGCTCCAACATTTTTCATCACAACCATTGCAATTCTCAGTCTATCAATATCGGGTTTGCTTTACTCTTGGAATTGGTTAACTCCAATGCTTCTTGATTATCTGACAAACGATGCACATAGTGCAGGATTGTCCACAGAATGGAGATTATCTGGATATGTTGGATTCATCACTAATTTGGCCATTGCATCAATTATTGGTTTTCAGGCACCTGTTGCCACATTGCTAGTTTTGAGGTTTGGAGTGGTGGATAGAAACCAAATCAAACAATACCGACGACAGATTTGGTTTGCATCTTTCATAATGGGTGCATTATTTTCTCCACCCGACCCACTCAGTTTATTCTTGGTCGCTGTTCCTATTATCCTCTTATTCGAAATTGCACTAATTATTGACACAATTACGCGTAAACAATAATTGTCAAATTATCTGCTTAGGTAAGGACGAACTTGGCACAGGCATATGCCCAGGACGTGCTTGGTAACTCGGTCCATGATAATCTGAACCGCAGGTTACTTTCAAGCCAAGTTTTTGAGCACCCTTCCACAATTCTATACGATACTTATCTGGATGAGAACGATGGAATGCCTCTACCGCATCTACTCCAGCATTTTTGATATAAGAAAGTAAATTATTTGTTTCAATTCCATAATAGATTGGATGTGCTAATGAACAGATTCCGCCTGCTGCATGAACGGCATTTACTGCTTCAATTATTGATGGCTTTCTCTTTTCAACATGAGCGGGACAGCCATCACCCAACCATTCATCAAACACTTGTTGTACAGAATCAGCATAGCCTTTTTCAATCATTTCTTTAGCTAAATGAGGTCTTCCAATCGCACCACTAGACCTCGCCATTACATCTTCAAAGGTAATCTCCATTCCCAATTCATTTATCTTCTCAACCATGCGCTTCATTCTTCCAATTCTACCTTCAGCAAATGGTTCTAACCAGTCGCTAAAAACATCAATTGTAGCAGAATCAGTATTTGGTTGATGATGTGGAAAGTAAGCAAGCAAATGCCATGATGTGGTCGACCTATCTCTGCCTTCTTTCTCAAGAATCGTTTTTTCTGCAGGTAATCCAGGAATGCAAGTAATCTCCACACCTGGAATAAATCTCATCCCTCTAAGTTTGGCCTCTTCACTCGCTTCTTTCCAGCCACTGATGACGTCATGATCGGTTAAGGCCCAAACTTCAACTCCCTCATCTTTGATTCTTTGAGCAAGTTTAGAGACACTTAATTCTCCATCAGAATGTGTAGAATGACCATGAAGGTCGTAACGTTCACTCCATTGCAGCATAATCAATCCTCCAATCAACCACATTTCAAGTTGTGTTTTCAAAACAAACCATCTAAGTCTGGTAACTCAGGAGTAGGGCTAATTATTTCAGAAACTGCAGGGGGTAATTTTTCTTTTGGTTGTGAATCAATTTCTGGCAATTCAGGAAGCGTTGTAAGAAGATTTTCTAAATCTGAAGTTACTTTATTTTCAATACTTTCATCTTCTTCAAGCAAATCATCCAAAGGTGGAAGGCTAGAAAGAAGTTCATCTAAATCAGGTAGCGGCACCTGAGAAAGTTCTTCACTGGCAAATACTCGATCTTCTTCTAGACCAGGAATGTCGGGCGTTACTATTTCTTCTGGGTCTTCATGTGGGAGAGCTACTCGCTCAACAGTTACTCTCAAAGGCTCTGCTTCAACAACTTGTGCTGGCTCGATTGCATGCTCAATTGGTTGTTGAGTTGATAGTTGAACTGGTGCCTCTATTACTTGTTGAACTGGTGCTGCTACTATTGCATGTTCATTATCTGCAACTCCTAATGCGCCCATTGCTTGTTGGATATTTTGCTGGTTGGAATCTTCCGATTGTCCAAGTATTGAATGAATTATTGCAGATGTTTGTGGATTAGAACCAACTGTTTCAAATCCAAATTGATCCATGCTGGTTGATGAAGAACGAACTTTTGTCGGCATCTCCTCAAACGCTTGTAATTGTTGTTCAAATGTTGGCCTAGAATCAAATTCAGGTACTTCTCTTTCTTTACTAGCCCACCAGGCAACTGCTGCCCAAGTAATTGCTTTCATTAGCAAAACGGTTTCCTCAACCGTCCATCCTGTATTTCCAAATAGATTAAATTTGAAATTAGTAATTAGAACTGCGACGATTATTGCGATGATTATTCTAGCAATAATCAAAAGTCGAGGCGCTCGGTGGTCCATGCTATCATACGATACGAGGTGGCTGAACCTATCAGTGTTGTCCACTCAATTGATTTTCATCTCTGCTGCGCGTACTGTATTTTCCATCAACATTGCAATGGTCATTGGTCCGACTCCACCTGGAACTGGTGATAGCCAAGATGCTGTGTTAGCAACGCTAGAATCAACATCTCCTGCTAATCTCCATCCACGTTCACGGCTTGAATCATCTACTCGATTTATCCCTACATCAACAACAATAGCCCCAGGTTTGACCCAATCTGCAGTCACCATCTCAGCCCTACCAACAGCAGCGATTAGAATATCAGCCTTTGAACAGACTGCTCTACCATCGGCTGTTCTTGAATGTGCAACTGTTACTGTACAATCAATACCTTTTGCCCCGAGTAACAAAGCCATCGGATTTCCAACAATTCGCGAACGACCAAGAACTACAGCGCTTTTTCCTGAAGTCTCAACGCCTGCCCATTGTAGCATACGCATTACTCCACTAGGTGTACAAGGTAGCATTCCATCCATTCTTCCTTGAACTAAACGGCCAAGGTTTTCAGGATGAAAACCATCAACATCTTTACTTGGAGAAATTAAATCAGTTAATCCTTCTTCATCCATATGTTTTGGAAGTGGTGATTGAACTAATATCCCATGTAGTGAGTCATCTGCATTTAATTTGTTGATAATATCTCTAACTTCATCTTCACTACTATCGCTTGGCAATTCAATATGAGTTGATTTAATTCCTAATCTCTCACAGGCTTTGACTTTTGATCCAACATATACATGCGATGCTGGGTCGTCTCCTACAATTACTACTGCAAGATGAGGATTAATCCCCACCTGTTTTAGATTTGAAATGCGAGCATGGAGTTCTTCCTCAACGCTCGCCGCGCAAGCCCTACCATCTAGGCGCTGTGCTACCATGAGGGGGCCTGTCGCTACACCTTCTTTGAGGATTCGCCACAAAACACTATGTTTTTCAACGAACTATCAAAAATAACTCAGTTAATAGGAGCCAACGGAGAGACTCGAACTCCCGACCGTCGGATTACAAATCCGAAGCACTACCAGCTATGCTACGTTGGCGACAAGGTGGGCGAGTTGCCTCCCCTTCTTGAATAAAGTGGTTGAACAAATTGCTGAATGCATAGACAATTAGCAAAAATATTGGATAGTATTGTCATTTACAATAATATTTACAATTATTTAGAGGGGCAACTCAAAGAGGAAGTCTGCAATGGGCGGGGCATGGACGACGAAGCAGGCGTAGGATTGCTGAACCCATATGCCCAAACCAAAGTCGGTAACGACACTATTTTTGGCTGGTGGGCTCGTTTTCAAGAAGCGGTTGCGTCTGGTGCTGATGCAGTAAACGGAACTATTGGTGCATTGCTAGAAGATGATGGTTCATTAGCAATAAATCAGGTTGTTGACGCTGCAATTCGCCAAGCACCACCAGTTGAGATTGCTGCTTATGCACCACTCAAGGGGTTGCCTGCATTTCTTGACCTCGCAGTTACACTTGCTTTAGGAGAAAATCGTACTAAACTTGAGCAGTTAGGAATCACAACTACTGCAACGGCCACCCCTGGTGGTTCTGGTGCACTCTATCTCGCAGCAGCAAATTTTGCTAATAGAGGTGATAAAGTTCTGCTAAGAGATAGACATTGGGGGCCATACAAAGGATTTCTCAACGGTTGCGGATTAACCTATGCAACATATCCACTATTACCATCTAAAGATTCTAGTATTCCATATGTTGATATTGCAGGTTTTAATTCTGAGTTAGAAAAGTTATGTCAAAGTCAAGATAAAGTAATGACTTGGCTAAACGATCCGGCTCACAATCCTACTGGATTGTCAATGACTGCTGAAGGTAGAATGGCTCTATTAGATGCAATAATGGAAAGTGCATCTCGTAATGAAAATGTTGGCCATACTCTTCTCTTAGATGCTGCATATCATTTGTATGCGGATGAGCCACATGGCTGGGCAGAAACTATTGCTGAAGCTTTGGATAACGGAATGCCATGGCCTGAGAATTTATTGATAACAATTTCAGTTTCTCTTTCAAAATCGCATACTGTTTATGGTTTGAGAACGGGGGCTCTAGTTAGTTTGCATCCAGACTCTGCTGTAACTGAAAGAATTGGTACAGTCATGGGAGTTACTGGGCGACAAACGTGGTCGGCAGCACCGCGAATTGCTCAATATACAGTTAGTACAATGCATGCAGATGAACAATCTGGTGCTGCATGGGCTGGCGAGAGAGATAGGTTGAGAGATTTGCTAGTAACTAGAAGAAATGCGCTAAATGAATCCTGTTCTAAACTCGGAGTTCCTCTCAATCCTACTATGGATGGATTCTTTGCATGGATTGAGAGTGATGACCCAACTGCACTTGCGGAAGCCTGTGCAGAACAGGACGTATACCTAGTTCCACTTACTGGAGGAGTACGCATTGGCCTATGTGCAGTTCCTTTGTCACAAATTCCACGAGTTGCTGAAGCATTAGCAAATGCGCTTGCATAGAGAGTTGATATTATGCGTAATCCACGTGAAAACTTTATTCTTGCCGGTGTGATATGCATTGTCTTTGGAGCATTCTTTTCTGTTGCAGGAATATTCACTCTTGCAGGAACTGTTGGAATCAGTGGAATTGTATTATTTATTATCGGAATGGGCATCAAAAGCGACCTAGGTATGTCAAAGAAAGAAATTAGGGAATGGCTTCCCACAAGTGAAGGGATGCCTGAAGCTGGACGCGTCATGTACCGTGTTGATACTACAATAGATGAACCAATAACAACTTCAATTCTTTGTGGTGCTTGCGCTCATATCGAAGTTGTCAAAGGAACAAGGCCACAAACATACACTTGTGTCTCATGTGACAAATTCCTTTGGCTTGATGAAGAAGAATGATTTGAAGTATCACGATAATTCTGTAAACATCTTCAACTGATACAATATGCACTTTGACAACCGGTTAATTGAAGGCACGGATTCAACTCCAAAAGTCATGCAAGGACATGCGCTACTCAATCCTGAGCGTCGCATGCTTGGTATAATCCAAGGAGATGCTGCCAAGAAGTGGAGTCTTGATGAAGTATTACAAGCATGTAATTGGCATGACCAAGCGATTGCCGTTACAGCAGGACATGGACTTACCAACAAAGGATTAGCCCAAACAAAAGAGACGTCTTCTGCAGTTATTAGATTGGCTAGTGAAGGCGATAATGCACTGACAAATGGATTATTGGAAGCAAGATTATGGAATTGGATTTGTTCTACTGATGAAGCAACAATGCAGAATTTACAACAGTCATTTGAACGACATGAGGCTGGCCCAGGTGTTGGATTATTGAAGAGATTGGGTGTTGGTCTTGAGGCTGGTATATTCACTGCTTCAAACCCTAATGCAGTTAGTGATGCAATCGCCAAAAGGAGTGCATTCATTGCAAGTCTACCCGCTGCTGAACAATCGCTTGATTCTGAATTACTAGATCATTTCAAAGGGCGCAAAAATCTGATTGAAAGTGTAATCTCAACAACAAGAATGTGGAATGTTACTACTGCAGGAAATGCAGTCAAGGCTGAGCAGTTACAAGAAAATGAGATGGTTAGTGAGATTACTGCTGAATTATTGCAAAATGATAGTTGGCGTGATGCTGAATATCGTTCCTTTGATGTAACATTGGAGTCATCCACTCCATTGAGTGGTCGAAGTCATCCGATGCAAGCACTTATTGAGAGAATACGTAGTACATTTTTAGAAATGGGTTTCTCAGAAATTGTTGATGATTATGTTCAGACTGCAGGTTGGAATATGGATGCACTATTCATTCCACAAGACCACCCAGCAAGAGAGATGCAAGACACATTTTATTTGGATAATCCAGCATCAATGGAAATACCTCAAGATATTCTTGATGCTTGGCAAGCAATACACCTCAATGGAGGTGACACAGGTTCAACCGGTTGGGGTGGAAGTTACTCCAATGAAGTTAGCAAGCGTGGCTTGTTAAGAACGCATACCACTGTCAATACCGTTCAGTATCTTGCTCGAAATCCAAACAAAGCTTGTCGCGTTTTTGCTGTAGACAGAGTATTTCGCAAGGAAGCAATAGACCGAACACACCTACCTGAATTCCACCAAATTGAAGGCATCATTATGGAAGAAGGTGCCAATCTGCAAATGTTGGTAACCACTCTCAAAACATTCTATGCTAAGATGGGCTGTCCCGAAGTTAGAGTTCGCCCTGCATATTTCCCATATACAGAACCAAGTCTTGAGGTTGAAGTCAAATGGAAAGGTAAGTGGCTGGAATTGGGTGGAGCAGGTATTTTCCGCCCAGAAGTAACTGAACCACTGGGAATCACATCACCGGTATTAGCATGGGGTATGGGACTGGAAAGGTTAGCGATGTTGGTATTAGGGCTAGATGATATTCGTCAATTATACATCTCTGATTTAGAATGGCTAAGAAATCAACCGATTCTATGAGCCGCTATTGAGGAATAGGCAAGGAACTTTATACCAACACCTACATAGCAATATTATGGAAATTGCTACTGCAACATTGGCCACTGCGGTTCAAGCCGTTAAGTTGGTAGTTTCCGCTTATGACGGATACGAAAAGGGACGCTTCATGAAGACTGATGAAGCCGTACGAGCAGAAATACAACGTCGCTGTCAAATGCTTATTCGACATTCTGAGAAACTTGAACGGGATGCTCATGAAAAAGGACACCGTGACATTCGTCTATCTCTTGGTAGAATCATTGACTCTCTTCAGAGTTATCGTGGAGATGCACAATTCGCATTGTCAGGAACTAATTTATCCGGCCACTCTGGTATTGGAAAACTAAAATCAAAAGCAGTTCGCAAACTAGTTGATCATGATAGCGCTAGTCTCAATTCACTAGTAGAAGCGACTCGAATGGGCAATGCTTTAGCAGAGACGGCAAGTCAATCAAGCGAAGAAGAATTACGAGCAATGGTTGCAGAATGGCATCAAAAAATCAATCGAGCGAGAAATCATTTCTTGGAAAGGAATATGTTTATCGACGGACTAACAAAAAGGTGAAAATAATGCATTTTAGATGGAGAGATAACCCCGCAGTACTTGCAACATATATGCTTGACAAAGCCGTGCCTGAAAAGGCAGAAGTTGTTTTGAAGCCTAACGAAATATGTGTTGTACTTGAGAATGGAAAAGTAGTTGGTTCAGTTTCCCAGCAGCATCTTGAGGTAAATCCACAAGTTGGCTTAATTGGCAAGTTATTTGGCAAAAAAAATCCACACCGTGCGTTCTTGTTTTGTTTCTCAGGACCTCATGAGGTTATGATCCAAGTTCAAGGGCAATCATCTGAGGGTGAAGAAATCAATTGTATGGTTGTTCTAAAACTTGAGATTAGTCGTGAGTCAGCTCCTCGACTTCTTAAGTTTCCAGCGAGTGGAACCAATACCATACGCACAAAAGATATTGCTTCAAAATTTTCTAACCCTGTGCAATCCGCATCAATGGAGTTTTTGAAGACGGTTAGTAAGGATGAAATGAAGTCAACAGTCAACAATGACGACCTGATTTTCCATATCAAGTCACAACTTCGAACTACATTTGAGGAACATGGGTTAATGTTCATTGGAGCCTATGTTGTCTGGAGTGCATCCGTTGCAGAACAGCGACTAAAGCGTGAACAAGAACTTGAACGCATTACTGTAGAAAGGGACCATGTCAGTGAGCGTCAGGAACTGGAACTTAATCACTTGATTAGAACTGAACAACGTCGACATGAACTTCAAGCACGCATGGCACTGGTCGGAGTCCAAGCTCAAGAGAAAGCAAATATGAATAATGAACTTGAACGAATCCGGAACTCTGGAACAATCAATTTCGAAACTTGGAGTCAGGCTAATCGAGTTCAAGTGGCTCAAAACCAATCCAGACGCGAGCAAGCGATTCAAGATGCACAAGCAGGAGTTGAAGTCGCTAAACTTAATGCAGATATGAAGCGAGAAGAAGTTGCGGTTGACCTTGAGGCAAACGAACATAAAACCAAACAGGCTATGGAAATGTTTGAACAAGTTCAAGCACGAAAGAAAGAGCGTATGCAATTGAAATCAGAACAAGAGCAACAACGACTTGATAACCATACAAAGGGCTCTGAAAAAACTATTGAAGTATTGGAAAATATTGCATCAACTGCAACTGATCCATTGGTTCAAATGGAAGCACTAAAGCAACTTGCAGAATTAAGAAAGGCAGATGTTGCTGGGCAAAAGGACGCTTACAAAGACTAATTGTCTGTCCTTCCCATCCTATATGCTTCTACAGCTGCCATAGCAATTGCCTTTGGATCATTGACAATTTGTTGGTCTATTTTTGTAGAACCGAACAAAGCATCTCCTACGAATACTGAATCCGCCATTGTTAGAGACTTACTATCTGGGTCAGTCTCATTTTCTGCAACCGTTTCCATATTTTCTTTTACTGCGCGCATATCATCAATTTCAGCATTTTTCTCATCAATTTCAGTATTCAAAGTAACAACTCTTTCATTTACTTCCTTCAATTCAACCTTCAGTTTTGCAGTCTCTTCTCTTGCACGCTTCATCTCCATTTCTAGAATCTGTATCACTGCATCAAGTCGGGCTGGTTCATCGTAATTGACCTCTTCCTCAACAGGAGGTTCTTCTTCAGAAACTCCTGTAAATTCAGAACTGAGGATTGAACTATCTTCTGACAATGTTGCGTGGAATTCTCCAAGAAGGATTAGTGCAGTAGAACAATTAATAATGGCAAATAATGTTATCCACGCATGGATAAGAAGTTCACCCATTACCACATTCCCGGTGAAAACTGTACTTGCAGTATCACCATTAAAAATATCCGTAACTACAATTACGAATGTCTGAGGGAATGCAAGAATAGACAGAGTTAGAATAGGTATGGTCAATAAATATTCAAGTTTGGTTGGTGGAATCGGAGTTATTGTCTCGGGTAATGTGATTCTGCCTTCAAGGACTCCATCTGGGTCAAGAGCCAGTAAAGGGATAAGCGCCAATTCCTCTCGCCTTTTTTGGTGTTTCTTCATGTAAAAATTGCCTTCTCTAATTGTTCGAGCAAGGACTCCAATTAACATGAACCCTGCACATGCCAAATATATTGACCATAGCCAAGGTGTGTTAATGCCTAGATCATAGTTAGAGGTTCCTTCTACAAGTGTATCGTTTGGATAATTAATATCACCAGTATCCCAAAATCCTATTTCATCCACATACCCACCATGATTCCAATCATCTCCAGCATTTCGTACTGATTGGTAGATTTCTGTGACAGCGAGTATTGATGTAATAATTAATATTGCATAAAACAAGGCAACTAATACGTGTCTGATTCCAAGTTTATCTACGCTATTAATCTCGAATTTATTCCTCCCATCTTGAGACTCCTGGATTTTTATTTTATTGTTTAAGAATGATATGTTGGAAAGAAATTTAATGTATTTACCTGATGAAATAAGGAAAACTAGAAGAATCACAAATAAAAAAAGTCCCACACTTGATATACCATCCATGTCAGTTGTTAGTTGAATCAACTTATAATAGTTATTTTACTAAAATAGAACTATTATCACAGATTTTCAAGACAATAAACAGGAAATGGACGTTGGGGGATTTGAACCCCCGGCATCTTCGTTGCAAACGAAGCACTCTTCCAACTGAGCTAAACGCCCCTGTAATTCACGGGGTGAGCCCTCCCCTTTTGAGCCTTCACCTTCAATCAAGTGCTTTCAGCACATGGAAGTTTGCCAATTATTGGGATTAGACAAGGTCAATGGTTGCATCCCTATCTGGACCTACACCAATACTTGTGCATGGAACGCCCATCAAGGCCTCCAACTTTGCAATGTAGTTCTGGGCTGCTGCTGGAAGTGCATTGAATCCAACTCCATCAGAATTGGCCTTCTTGGCAATTTCCAACCACTCTGAGAGTGAGTATCCAGGAAAACCTGGCATTGAGATGTAAATCGGTTTACATCTTGCGATTGCACTTGCTGAAGAAGGCATTTCAAGAATCTCTTTTCCATCTAATTCGTATGCAACACAGATCTTGATTTCTTCAAGCCCTCCAAGTACATCTAATTTAGTCAAAGCAATTCCTGTGAATCCATTGATTCTGTTAGCATGGCGCATTACCACCATGTCAAACCAGCCACATCGTCTCTTTCGTCCAGTAGTTGTACCAAATTCATGACCTACTGTCCCTAGATGGTCACCGACTTCATCTTCCAATTCAGTAGGCATAGCGCCATGACCGACTCTAGTGATATAGGCCTTGGTAATTCCAATTACTTCGGTAACATGACCTGGATGAATTCCAGCACCATGGCTAGCATTTCCCCTTGATGTTACCGAGGAGGTTACGTATGGGAATGTTCCTTGGTCAATATCCAATAAACAACCTTGTGCTCCCTCTAGAATGATTTGTTCTTCTAATTTTAGGGCAGTATCTAGCATCAATCCAGTATTGCGAATTGAACCATTGTAATTGTCCCAAATCCAGTTTACATCCGTATTCAATGATTCTTCTGTAACTCTGTCTTGTGAACCTGCAGCCTGCAGTGAAGCATTCATTCTCGCTACCGTTGCCGCTGTCCATTCAGCATCATCGATGATTTCACTGAGATCTCCGAATCGAAGACCAATTCTGTTAATCTTATCTGCATAGGTTGGACCGATTCCCCTTCCAGTAGTTCCAATCTTACTGTCTAGACTGTCCATGTATCTATGATATGGAAGAATAATGTGCGCCCTTTCACTAACAAATAATCGGTCTCCTCTTGGGTCTTCACCAGTAGATTGTTTCCAATCATCTAGTTCCTTATTGAGAACCCAAGGGTCAACAACCATGCCATCTCCAAGTACCAGATTACATTCTTTCCTTGTAATGCCGCTTGGCAATAAATGGAACTTTAGCACATTATCTCCAATGACTACAGTATGACCTGCATTGTTCCCACCTTGAAATCTCGCTACCCAAGATGCTTGTTCTGCAAGTCTATCGACGAGCTTTCCTTTTCCTTCATCTCCCCATTGGGCGCCTAGAATGACTGTTGCTGGCATGAGTCTCCTCAACCTGCTGGGAATGATGACCGTCTTTGAACTATATCCTTCCGTCCTTAGGATTTTCAGATGAATATTTTCACTATTTTTCTTGAATATATACTAAATGTTTAACTAACAAAGTGTGCCAATAAGGGTAAATTTATGCTTACTTTATTAACAGTGGAACAAAGAAACTATTGTATTCGCTGAAATAGCACTTTTTTGTCAAAAGGAGTGATAGCACCCTCATAATGATTGGATTACCCAACGAGGAGTTTATATATGGCGGCGTTTACTACTTAACTAAGAGTTGAGAAGTGATGAGTAGAGAGCAAGTAAATTCAAACCCGGCCAATTCAAAGAAAAACCAAACCCGAAAGGGCATTGACTTTGAAAGACCAACACGAAGAACTTTGGAAGGCCACACAAGGCCTTGTGAGGAATGTTTTGCCGTTGATTGGAATATGGATGAAAAAAGAGGCGAAATCATTTGCAATTCCTGTGGCCTTGTTGCAGCAGAGAATGTAATTGACCCTGGTGCAGAGTGGACAAATGGAGATAGTGGTCAAGATAAGTCAAGAGTTGGCGCACCTCTAACCTACACTTTAGCTGATAGAGGATTAAACACGACTATTGACATCAAAGATCTGAATTCCGGTTCATCTGGTCGACTTAGTATGTCCAACCAAGCCAGAAGGGATTGGAGAAGAAGAAGAGTTGTCGATGAAAGAAGCAAAACCAGAAAGAGTCGTGAAAGAAATTTAGTTAGAGCAAATCAATTCATACGAGATAAATCAGGGTTGCCAAGACCATTGCAAGAAGAAGTTGCAAGGATTTACAGAAAATTATCATCTGAAGGATTTGTTACCGGCAGATCAATTTCTGGCGTATCAGCCGCATGTACTTACTTGGTCGCAAGACAAGAAAATCTTCCAAGACAGATTACGCATATCGCTGAATCCTTTGATGTGACTGAGAAGGAATTATCAAGATTGATTAGACAGGTGTCAAGAAAATTGAATATGCACAAGATTACTTCACCTGATCAATTCTTTGACAAGTTCATTTCGGATTTACAATTGCCTGCGAATATTCACATTCAAGTAAATACTCTTTGGGAATTTATCAAGCCTCATGATGATATTTGGCAAGGAAAGAAACCGATGGGAGTTGCGGCTGCAATAATCTACAAGGCCTCCAATGAATCTAGCAACCCAAGAACACAAGCTGAAGTTTGTGCTGTTGCAAATATCTCCGAGGTCACACTTCGTGGATTATTACGATTATTTGACGGGTTGTTACAACAACTTGGCCACGAATCATTACAATGATTGATTGTTTTTAGCAACAACCTTGATGAATCTAGGACTCGGAGACATTAATCATGGGATTCAAGGCCAATGCACGAAAGCATCAGAAAAAGTCTGGTGAAGAGTCGAAGAAAACATCGCCAAAGGCAAAGGAAGGAGTTCTCTCATGTGGAATAAAATCCTGTGATGGATTTGCTGACAAGAACATGGGAGGGCGTTCCCTCTCTATCGACAATGCAGTGGAAACATGGGGAGATAGTGGATATACGGAAAGAAAAGGGCGAGTTCGTGTCTGTAAACCATGCTACAAGGTATGGAAGAAGGATAACAAGTCTGATATGGATCCTTATTGACATTAATTTCACTTTTACTTTCACCATTAGGGTGTGGGAAACGAAGTAGTACCTACGGCTTTCATTTCTGTTGTATGAATAATAGAATCGTACTAAGAAGCCTCGTCACATCTGATGGATGTTTGACTGCAATGGATGATGGAATGATCATCTGGAGACCAACTACTGGCAGACGCCAACAGACAAAATTAGAATCTTTGGCTACCGTATTATTAGCCTTTAAGAGTGCTAATAACCGCCTAAATAGCATCGTTGTGGGTGACAATTGTGGTGGAATTGTTCATTTATCAGTACCTTGCCTCGAAGTGATAAATAGATTTGAACTAGAAGGTGAATCAATACGCTCCATTTGCTCTGCAAGTGAAAGCACACAACGCTTGCTCGTCGCTTGTCAAAGTGGTTCAATATGGATGGTTGGTGAACAAGTTCCTAGCAGAAAGGTGCATCTGTTCCAGAATGAAGGCCCAGTAACAAGCATTCGAGTTGTCAATAAAGAAATTCATCTGCAAAGTGGATGGAAACGTCGTGTTATTGATTTCACAGGCTGCCAAATATCATACCATGATGCTTCTGACAAGTTCAAGAAAAAGGATGAACTTAGAGCAATTAGAAGAACTCGGCTACTAGAAACTCAACAACATAGTTCAAGTTACCCTATAACAATCTCTCTTGATTCTGTCACTGCTTAAGCTGATTCCTTTTCATCCAGTGGCCATGGATTCCTAGGTGTCAGCCACAATGTAGAACGCGCTGGTCTTGCCCATGAAGAAGGGGGGGCTCCACCATCATCAATACAACTTTGATAAAAATCAAGATGGCGCATAAGAACTTCGGCAACGTGCTGTTTTCCTTTTATTGCCGGCCCTTGCATGGGCACTATTGCTGAAAGTTTCATAGCGATTATTTTCTTTATATTATCTCTAATTGCTACAATATTGGCTCCAGGTAAATCCCATCTGCAAGGTCTATCTGCTCTTATTAGGATTCCACCAGCAACCAATAAGTTCTCCTTGGAAATATAATATGACATTCCATCAGAACTTATTCCATCCATTAAGATCGCTTCAACTTCGCAATCGCCTAAAGCAAAAATATCTCCATCCTCAACCACGGTAGTTTCAACTGGTGGCATATCCGATTCATACCTATTAGCCCAAGTTGTAAAAAAATCTCCAGTTTGTAATGCTGCTTGTCCTTCTTCATGAATATGAACTGGTGCATTATCAAATGATTCTGAAATATATTTAGCTCCACCTGCGAATGGATAAAGACGAGATGTGAGTAGAATTCGGTCCAATTTTTCATCGCCCAATACACCAGTTATTCTCTCAACTTGCAACATTTGATACCATGAAGTTCCTGCATCAATTAGGATGTTACTCGTACTACCTTTGACCACAACAACATTGGAATCGTGGTGGATTGCCGGCAATCTAGTGATTCGCATCGCACAATGCTTGAGCCTCAAGTGCTTCAATTATGCGTAACAATATTTGCAACTTCTACTGATAAAAACGAGAGACTCCGTGTCGTTTCAAAGAGATTATTGCGGGTTTTGATTAAATAGAGGAAGTTGGTCGCCGACAACATGGCACGATTCCCTGAGGCTGAAGCCCGCTTACTTCATCGTAGGATATGCATGAAGTGCAATGCACGCAACGCTATGCGCGCAGTTCGCTGCAGAAAGTGCAGTTACAAGGGTCTTCGATTGAAGAACGTTGAGCGCAAGGGTATTTGATTGCCTTTCATTGTTTACTATTTTCAACTGGCAAATAGCGCTAGCCTTATCGGTATTACTTGCTATTAAAGCCCTAACATTGGCAATAATAATGACATTGGGTCACCAACTAAGACAAGTGGTATTATCGCTGGGAATAAAAATACCAAGAGTGGTAATTTGTAGCTGACCCAAACTGATTCAATTCCAAGTTCTTGTAGT
The DNA here is from genome assembly GCA_024958795.1 of Candidatus Poseidoniaceae archaeon. Lineage (GTDB taxonomy): Archaea > Thermoplasmatota > Poseidoniia > Poseidoniales > Poseidoniaceae > MGIIa-L1. The sequence goes on from JANXHP010000009.1 coordinate 40,086, forward strand.
TCTGAAACATTGGCGAGTAGTTGTTCATTGGTCGGTGTTTTCGATGGAGCCCTGGTTCTATGATGCACTGAAGTAGTTCCATCAGGCATCTCAATCACCGATGAAAGTAGCCACACATGTGATTCAGCGACATTGTTAAGAGGCATTATTGTTGCATGCCATGCTAATCTCAAATCAGATAATTTCTTGATATTACCATTTGAAAAATTCTTACCCAGCATTATGAATGGAATGAGAAGGAAAATGAAACCACCCCACATTAATAGTGAAATTGCAGGTGGTAATGATACGATGGAATCTATTGTTGCGGATGAGTAAGTGAGGGGAACTGTAGACCAACTCGGCATCAATATTGCAACCCACATTAGGCATTTGGCATCTGCTCCACCGTGAATCATTCTTACTCTCCAAGCTAAATCAATTATCAGTATTGAAGCACCTACTGCTAGCGTTTTCCACCATAGAGCACCTAGTGAAGTATCATTTCCAACAAGTACTTCCAAAGGTAAAGACTCTTGATATCGGATTGCTCCACAAATAACACCTGTAAGACTGATAATGTACCATAATGAGACTGTAATATCTAGTTTTGAACCCTTTTGAATATCCTTCAAACTCGGCCTACCTATTACCGACATACTCGCATAAGCAATTACTGCGGATGCTGTTAGCATTATTGTCCAATCAGCACCTTGTAGCATTAGATCTAATGCCCAAATAAAAATTGCTGGCTTGACCCAATATAGCCAGTGCTCATTTTTGACTCTTCTATCTTTGTGGTCCATCCAAGCAGCCAACCCCATCCCAAAGAGCAAAACTAGTGCTCTTGTCCAGCCGAGAACCGCGGTATTGTCAATGGACATATTGTGCGGGTAGTGGCAATGAACTTAAAGACGGCCTTCATGGAGCAACCAATACCCCCCAATGGAGGACCTCTCATGGACATCGAAACTAGATTAACACAAGTGGCTTCAGTCATTAAGCAAATCGATGACCCAAAGGTTCCTCGCAACATTCGACGTCAAGCAAAAGAGACCTGTGAACTGTGGCTTCTAAACAAGGCGAAGAAGTTGGATGTTCGTATTGCAATGTCACAATCAAAATTAGAAGAACTATACGAGGACCCAAATATTCCTCCAGAATTTGGAACACTCATTTTAATGATAAATACTGAATTAGAAAAAATACTAATTGAAGTATTGTAATCTCATTCTTCCTCTACTAGTTCAATTAATTGTTCTAGCATTATCCGTGATTGTGGATTTATTTTTCCTTCACTCAACATCTCATTTAACTCATTATATTGTGATTTATTCATGGTTTCTTGAGCCCCTTGTAAAATTAATTCTCTCTGGTCTGTTGAGAGTCTCCCATATTGAAGTACATGTTCTGCTGAAAATTTAGATGACTTCAACGCCACTTGTTTGTCGCTTAAACCAAGAGTGGTTTGTAACTCTTTCAGAGTCTTTGTTTCATACAATGAGATCTTACCATCCTTAAGTGCATTTTTCCATGCTTCATCTATTGTCGGAGCTCTTTCAGAAAGAAGTATTGCAATCGGACGGGTTTCCTCAATATTCTCTAATACAATTTTAATGATAACTGCGAATGGTACTGCCAATATCATGCCTAAAATGCCCCATAGCCAGAATGAAAATGCTGTCACTAGCAAAAGAACTACAGGGGATAAATCCAATGCTCTTCCAGCCCAACGTGTTTCTATTACATTGCCCCAAACTTGTTGGTTTGTCAACAATAGGACCGTTAGTAGAATTAATGAACTGGGATTAAGTAAAATCAGCCCAAGGACAATTGGAGGTACTGTCGCAAATAATGAACCAATATATGGAACATAATTCAACAAAAATGTTAACAGCGCCCATGTAAACCATAAATCAATTCCAAAAAATGCCATTATGATTCCAGCAATTACCGCCGTCCCCACACCAACTCCTGTTTTTACAACGATGTATGAATTAACGCTGGATTCAATTTGATCTCTTATCATCTGAACTTTTTCATTTGCTCCTCCGGGCCAAGCACGTTCGATACGACCTGGTAATAAACTGGCTTCAAAAATAATGAATATCAAAAAGAATGTTACCGTTAAACTAGTAGTCAGTATACTGCCGGTACTAGACATCATTCCAACAAGTACATCAGATAACTGCTGATTATCAGATAATAATCCCAATTGGGACAAATCACTCCCTAAATCAGATTCTGACCCACCTACAGCATCAATAATTACTGGGCCAACAATAGGCATTTGCTTGATATTTGACCACTTTTTATCCAAACGATGATTATATTGCTGCATTTTTTCATCATCGCTTACCAAATCATCTGCTTGTTGATATGCAAAAAAGGCAGCACTGCTAACAACCATTAGAGTAAACATTAGCATAGTAAAGTATGATAGAATCATTGGGAATCCATTTACAGATAATTTATCTGCTCCTGGTTTTAAGACAAAATATATTCCCAACGCGATAAAGAATGGACGTAATACACCTTCCAAATATATCATTGCAATTGTTAATACAGTAATTATTACCAGTACATTCGCAGCTGCGGATAAACGCTTATCAAATAAATCGAGATCTGTGGTGACCGCGTTATGCTCCATGTATCTCCATCCTCTTATCATTCTTCAATATGATACCCAAAAAGACATTGTTTTACTCTTCTTGAGTGAAATTTTTCACAGTCGCAGCATTGATTTTCGGCTCTGGCAATTTTAGCGACAATAATGCTGAACAGAGCATTAATAGCCCACATAAATGGAAGGCTGTGTGGTAATCCCACGGATAAGTTCCATTAGAGGTCAATACCCAAACTACTCCTCCTGAGATTGGCCCAAGAATCCTTGCAAATGCGCCAAGTGATTCATTTGCACCCATTACAACACCCAATTCAAATCCTTCCGATTTTGCAAATTGGGCCAATAGTGTTGATGAGGAGGGTTGGAATAATCCACTTCCAATCGATAACAAACCTGTTACTGAAAGGATGTGAAGCCAAGCATATTCAGATTGTGAGTATGGAATCAAAACCAATCCAATTCCAGTCAATAATGCTGCGAAGGTAAGCAATCTACGTGAACCAAATCTCTTGGTCATTGGCCCGATTAAGAATCCTTGTGTGATTATTCCAGTGACTCCGATCATAGCAAATATTCTACCATTATCTGCCTCACTGAAATTGAGTCCACCATCAGCAACTGGCATACCAGTATAGAGAATGAAGATAGCATGCATTATTGTGAAACCAAATGTGAATAACATCGCAACCCAAATTATCACAGCAAGCGTACCTTCGGACAGCATTTTCTTAGAATTAGAATACATATTCTTCATCTGCTGATTCCAAGTTCTCGAAGTATCTGTTTTTCTCATGTCAGGAGTTAATGACTCTGGAAGGTTACGTACAGCAATAATCAATGAAATCGTTGATAGTGCACTAGCCAAAATACAAGGTAATAGGTATGGATAAGACTCAAAGATAGTTCCTTGGAAAGTTTCCCACCTCAATGCAGGAGCAGATAATTCACCTCCCAAAAATGGACCTATTGTAAAACCTAAACCGAATGCTGCTCCAATTATTCCCATCCTAGTTGCTAATTGCTGAGGATTACTAACATCACCGATATATGCTCTAGCAACAGCAATATTTCCATTGAATACTCCAGCTAAAAATCTCGCTGCAAGAGCCATCATCAATGTATTTGAAAGCCCGAAAACTGCAAAAAATACTGTGTTTCCAGTTAATCCCACCATCAATACTGGCCTTCGACCAATACGATCACTCAATGAGCCCCAAAAGGGAGAGAAAAGAAACTGTGCTGCTGAATACGAAGTCATTAGTAATCCGACCCAAAGACCGACTTCTGTTACCCCCTCTGCTCCAGCAAGGTCTTCAACGAGATAAGTTAGAAATGGAATTACTATTCCAAATCCAATCATATCTATCATTGTTACAAGAAATAAAACAACCAGTGCGCCTTTACTAGCATCTTTGACTTTATCTGAGTCAACCATTATTCTACCCCTACATTCAAGGGAAAGACTCACCCTTTTGTAATAAACGGATAATTATCAGAATAGGCTAGCATTTGCATTGTTGCAATTGCAATTCATGCTGGAGTAATTGATGATGTTGCTGGTGTCAATCTATCGATTACAGCCTCTAACCGCTCTACCAAACTTGCCTTATCAGTATGCTTAACCAAGGCATGTTGCATTACTTCATCCAGAGTATCTACAGCGATAACTTCAACCATCTTTTCGAACTCGTCATCGAGAAGAACGTCTTGCATATTGGCACGAGGAATTATCACTGTTTTGATCCCACAACGAGCTGCTGCTTCGATTTTCGCAGTTACACCGCCAATAGGAAGTACTTCTCCACGCACTGACAAAGAACCAGTCATCGCCAAGTCTTGACGGATTGGAATGTTTTCTAATGCTGAAATAACCGCTGTTGCAATAGTAATAGATGCGGAATCTCCATCAACACCATGGGTGTTAACGAATTGAATATGAATGTCATAATCAGAAACATCCTTGCCGGTTAACTTCTTGATTACTGCACTAACATTGGTTACTGATTCCTTAGCCAAATCGGATAGACCGCCGGTAGCATGTATTTTTCCACCACCACCTTGACTTGGGGTAACCAATGCCTCTACTGGTAGCATAATGCCACTGAAGTCAGATAATCCAGAATTTGCACCTAATACTGCCAATCCATTTACTCTACCAACTCTTTCACCAGTGCTTACAATTTGTGAATAATCTAGTCTTCTTTCAATCATTCTATCTGCAACTTGTTGCTCAAGAGGTTTTGCAATCTCCCGTGCCATTAGAACATGTTCAGCAGTAGTTAATGGAGCATTTTCTTCCATTGCTAAATCTCCAGCAATACGTACAAGCCCACCTAGTTCACGAAGGCGTAAGGACAGTTTTCCACGACGACCTGCTCTTCTTTGTGCTTCTCTTAGAATAATACTAACTCCACTCTTATCGAAATGTGGAATCTCGCGAACGGTGTCAACATCTCTCAGTACTTCTTGAGCGATGAATCTGATCAAACGACGTCGGTTACGAGATGTATCTGGCATTTCAGAGTTAACATACACTTCATAGCCATATCCTCTAATTCTGCTTCGTAATGCTGGATGCATTCCTTGGATAGCATCTAAGTTACCTGCTGCAATGAGAATAAAATCACAAGGAACTGGTTCTGTCTTGGTTAGTGCACCACTAGAGCGTTCGGAACGTCCAGATATGGAAAATGCTCTTTCCTGCATTGCAGTTAACAGAGCTTGTTGTTCTTCAAGGCGAAGTAAATTAACTTCATCAATGTAGAGAACTCCTTTGTTAGCTCTATGAATTGCACCTGGTTCAACCCTATCATGAGCAGAAGTTTCCATTCCTCCAGATTGGAATGGGTCGTGTCGTACATCACCTAACAGTGAACCTGCCAGTGTCGCTGTTGCATCAATAAATGGAGGTGCTTCCCCTTGCTCATGCTTGACCAATAATTTTGGAATCCTACTTTCATCAACTGAACCTAGGCGGCTACGGATAAACATGTATCCAAATGCTAACAGGAAACCACCGAATAATAGTGTCATTAAATCCCCCGATTGCAAGGCTGCAACAAATAACAGAAGACCAATTAATCCAAAAGCGAGTAGTAATACCTTTTGTGACTTAGCTTTTTGTTGGCGAATAGCTTCTTTTTGAACCTTGATTATCCTATCACCGCGACCTGCTGGTACCGAACGAACTCTAGGCTCATTCTCGTCCTCTTCATTAGGATATACCAAAATATCTTCAAGTGAATCTGCAGGTAACAAGTCAGTCATAGATCTGGCTAACATTGATTTTCCAGTACCTGGGTCTCCAATCATTAGCATATGTCTACGTTGTTCAGCCGCCTTTTTGATAACGATAGAACCTGCTTCTTGACCAATTACTTGGTCTACTAATCTCTTTGGAATTGGCACTTCATCGGTTGAATTAAAATCAACGCTATCAATCCATTCCTCAATACTGGATTGCAGAACTTCATCCGCTCCTTTAGGCTCAGGCGCCCAAACAGTGACCTCTGTTTCATCAATATCAACAGCATCATTCTGTTCAAGAACAACGTCAGATGGGACCTCTTCCACAAGGTCACCTTCACTCTCATTGTCTTCTGCCACGATATTCCCTCACATTGCTCCCCTTTAGGGGTTTAGATTTCATTAATTTCAGCGATTATTGCTATAACGACTCACTCAAAGCCTATTGACTCATAGTTTACCGTCTAGGTACTGTTGCCCATAATGCTGCCATTGCTCCATTGTCCAGCCTACTGGAATTCCGGTTGCAGGAATTGGTGGTCCCATAACAGGAGCCTGTGGAATAACTGGTTGTTGAACTACTGGTTGCGGCATTGGCAGTGGCATTGGAGCAACTGGTTGCTGGAACAATTGTTGTGTTCCACCATACATAGAGTTTGCAACTAAATCATCTGAAGGTAATTCTGCACCCCATTTTATTTCTTCTTCTACTGAGTTGCCACCACGCATTAACATCAAGCCGACTAATAGTGCTGCAATTATCACAAATGCAACGATTCCAATCATCATCATCATGTTGCCACCTGTTTCACTGCTTGTTTCAGCATTGCTTTGGACTTCTTCAACTGGACAGTCTGCCCGTGGGTCTTCACAAGCAGGTCCAAGTTTAGTTTCAATTTCTACCAATCTAGCATCCAATTCAGTAGTGTCTTCAGACGACTCTGAAATTTGTAATTCCAATTCATCTTGACTTGCTATTAGATCTGCTAAGTAATCACTGAACATGGTATCATCCATGTCCTCTGGTTCCGGCATATACTCTGTAATGTGCCATTTGACCTTTTCAAGGACCTTGTAATCATCGCCATTGCTGTCAACACCGGCAATGGATAATTCGTAATAATCCATGTAACCAGAACCAGATGTTCTTGCATCTTTAGTTGAATCATATGCAGATATAAGAGTTAACTCTGTAGTCCATCCAATATTAGATTTGGATACATCTAGATCGTATTCCAAAAGACCATCACAAGTTCCGGTGAGGCTATTACAGACATTCCAAGTAACTGATAGACTGGTAAAGATTGGTGAATCTTCTGTAAGCGTCATTGCTACAGTTGGTGTTTGTCCAACATATGTATCTGTGACATCGACATACATATGCCCTGAACCATCATCATCTGTTGAGATGAGGAACGGATATGCATCAAATACTTCAACCGCTATCTCGTAGGTATTGGTATCATACTTATCTGTCGCCATTAGAGTGATTGTATGATCTCCTGTATCATCGAATAATAGAGTTAAACTATTGTCCATCATGTTGAATCTTGCAGCACCTGGCTCACTGGAAACCACTGTGATAAATGCTTCAGTAGCATCATTATCAACATCACTAATTCTTGAACCAAGGTCGATTACCATTTGGGTTCCTCTCTTGAGAGTGATTGATTCAATGCCATCCATGTCCAAACGAGGTGCATCGTTGATTTCTTGAACCTTGATGACTATTGTTTGGTCAGATGATTGTTCCCCATCACTTGCTCTAAGAGTTAGTGTTGTTTGACCATTGACATCATCATCAACTGTCTCAAATGATAGAATGTTACCATTGATTTGTGCAGTTATAATTTCAGGATTGGTGTTATCCATTATTTGAAGATTCAAAGTGCTTGAATCTACATGGTTACCTTCATCGTCAGTATCGGATACATATGGCATGAGGGATAGAATATTGCTGCTACCTTCATCTACCATTTGTGTTGGAAGTCCTGCCCAACGTGGTTGTCCATTTTCAATTACATTGAATAGTAAAGTACCGTATGGAAGCTCACCTGTTTCGGAGTAATCTCCACCATCATCCATTGTAACTTCCATTCCTTGTTGTCCAAGGGGACAGCCTTGAATTGAATCCCAATCGAACTTTACTTCAAGTTCTTGCGTTTCAGGATGCCAAGCAACGAATGCTGAATCATCGGAATCAACGATTAGTGTCGATAGATGAGATTCGGGATCGTTAATATGTCCAGTCATGTCAACCTTGGTTGAAATATCACACATTACAGAAGGCACTGGTTCTGCAACGATTGTTGGAACACCATTAGCAAGTTTGAATCCATCAGTTCCTGTTGAAACCTTCCATTCTCCAGCTTGACCTCTTGCATCAACTGTTCTTGAACGAATGTCATACCAACCAGCAGACATTTCAAGAATCGGTGAAATCACATATTCTCTTCCTTCGCTATTTGTACCTTCGTAAACAATTGAAGGAGATGCGTCAGAAACAATTTCTGAAATCCATTGATTAGCACCTGTCTCTGAAACTTCAACATCAAAAGTCATTGAGTGAATATCATCGATGAAATCATTGGCATCACCCTTTGCCAGTACAGAGAATTGTTCTCCACGCGCTACGACATTGCTATCCAAAACCATCGCTTTCTTAGACAACGGGACTCTATCGTGGTTAAGTTCCTGTTGCGCTACATTGTTGGCACTATTTGTTTCATCTACCAAGTTCTTCAAACGAACACCGAATGTAGTCTTCCATGCATTTGATGGAAGAGTTGATGTGTCAAATGTTACTTGAGCAGTTTGTGTTGCCCCCATGTTTAGATTGTTTAATGAAACTGTATCAATAGCAATTTCATTTACTCCACTCTTGTAAAAGAATTCAATGTCTCCGCCTGCAGAATAATCTAGGTCGCCAACATTGCTTATTGTAGATTCTAATGTTAGAACATCTCCTGTAACATATCCTGATGAACCTTCAGGGTTAGTAATTTGAACTGCGCCTGGAGTAATATCCATCTTTGGACCCATTGTGGAATCTATTGCATGGTAAACATGTGCTGAAGTACCACCTACTGAAACAGTGTTACCGGACATCAAGACTCCGATTACAATCGCTTTTGAAAGGCCACCAGGAACTACTGCCGTTGGTACTGTTGACCATGTAACAGATTGTGAAGTACCTGTAGGAGTAACACTTGCGAAGGAAGTTCCTGTACCTGAGTTCTTGGATTTGTATGTATCACCCGAGGTTAACCAACCCATCCAGCAATTCCAACCATGTGGAATTCCACTTGTGTAAGCATATCCAGTACAATCTTTGTCAACAAGAGCTGCGTATAGTTTCATATTACTGGCTGCAGTCCCAGATCCAGTGTATTTGTATGAAATATCGATATCATAAGTTGCTCCACTTTGACTAATGGATGCACTCATTCCGTAATCGTTAGTGGCAGAATTCATTCCGCCCCCACTTGAAAATTCATTGTCATATGTATCATAGTTGGCTGAAGCACCACCTTGGTTATGGTCAGTACGGTCACCGAAGTAAGCATCAGGTGCTCCCCCTGTTGACCATGCCCAATTGTATGGTGCAACATTTCCTGCACGTGCAGTATCTGTATCGCCGTATGAGACGGACATGTAAGTGACGTAGACATATTCATCTGGGAAATTTGTCTTCAAAAGATGGTGGGTATCTGAACCTCCACCAGTCTTTGAACAGTGTCCACAGTTATCTGAAGAAATATATTGCCCAAAGACAACATGCCCTGGACTTGTTGCTGATGAAGGGTATTTAATTATTGGTTCATCTTCAAGGATTTGCTCTGATTCAAAGGCATTTAATTCTGAAGTGAATCCAAGGGATAAACTACCTAAAAACAGTGCTACGATAGTTAGGGCTAGGAGACGCGCTGGCATACTCATGGCTATCCGTCTATCTAGACGGTATTTTAAAGCGTCGCATCAATGTCATTATTTATTAATGCCTATGATATGAATCTTTTATGAAAAATGTAACTTAGTATAGCATTTGTAATAATATTTTCATTACTCCATCATATTATTCAAAAATTGATGTTATCCTAAGCGGAATTGTTGTAATGTGATGCTGTCTCGCAGTAACAATGGATGACAATAATTGGGTAGTTCTTAGTGAACCAGAAGGGAAAATCTATGTTGTGGAATTAACCGATGGTGTTACAAAAATAAAGGGCATTGGAGTAATAGATACAAAGGCCACTTTGGGTGAAATGATGATTGGTGATTCAGTTCAACTAGGCAACAAATCATTCACAAGAGTAGCCCCCCGATTACCTGAATTGAATAAGGGAATGAAAAGAAGAGCGCAAACAATTTCTGCTAAAGATGCAGGTTTTTTCATCGCAAAACTAGGCATTGGTCCTGGTGATCGAGTCTTGGAAGCCGGTCTTGGTAGTGCTGGACTTTCTATGCATATTGCCCGTTCATTAGGTGACTCTGGGATTCATGTTACTGTTGAGCCTCGTACTGAACATGCTGATGTTGGCCTTGAGAATTTGCGAAGGGCAAAGGAAATGTGGACACAATTCCCAACCCATCATCATGTTGAAGGATTCATTGAAGAAGTGGTAGATGATATCAAACCGCATAGTGAATCATTTGATGCTATTATCCTTGATTTGCCGCAGCATGCACCTGCAATTGATGCGGTTGCACCTATGTTATCACTCGGTGGTAGAATTGCTTGTTACTGCCCTGTTACCAGTCAAGTTGAATCCGCTTGGAAGGCATGTGAAGATGCTGGATTGGAAGTTGAATGGGCTGGAGAATTGATGGAGCGAAAATGGGGTATGGCAAGCAAAGGTGGAATGCGTCCAGTCAATGGAGCATTTGGACATACTGCGTTTCTTCTAATTGCGTATAGAAAACAATGAAGTTGATGGATTTCAACAAATCATTCGATAACTCTGATTTTGTTATCGCATGAAGGACAACTAAATCGGAACGGAGGTGTTGAGCCACGTGGTACACCCAATCTACTATCGCAACTTGGACAGGATACTTTGTTATCATCGCTCATCCTACATTCATTGTAGCCAAGTTCATCTTCTACCTCATCCTCTTCTTCCTCCTCTTCTTCAGTAGTTGCTAATTCATCATTTGATGAGGAATTTTTTCTTGTCATTCTAACAACTACCACAAGGAGAATTGCGATTATCCAACCTGCTGCCATCGCATTGATACTAGCACTATTACTCATCGAAAGACCGAGTGGTAGAGAAATACCGGAAGGTGGTAATTGTGGACCTTCTATGTCCACAGTGAAGGTTGCTGAATCATCTGAAGTAGTGCTTGAGCCTACTTGACTAATTGACCTAATGGTTAATTCTGCATGGTTCTCTGTGCTGACCAGTGAGTTGAATTGAACCGAAAAATCAGCTGATTGACCCGGCCCTAATACATATTCAGTGGTATTTACTAGATCTGCCATTCGTTGCCATTCAATGGAGAATAATCCATCACCCATTCCAATAACTGATAAGTTTCCTGTTACGTCTGAATTTGCTAGATTTGATAAGGTAAGAATCATACTAGAACCGCCAGAATTTGGAACGGTTAATTCTGTGTGTTCAATGGAGATAAATATCACTCCATCACTACCCCATACTGGCTCAACAGTATACACTTCAGCAACCTCTTCAAGGAAAGTTGTTCTAGCACTAGAGGTCACTCTAAATTTGAAGTGAGAAGTTCCTGCTGCAGCATTGTCTGGAATTACACAGGCCCAAGTAATCGCTTGACTTGATGCTCCTGCATCCAAGCTTAATAATTCTGAAACTCCGCAATCAAAATCACCTACAGTAGTCAACAATAGATTATCTAAACCGGTTCCACTATTGGTGACGATAACACTACCATGTATTGTATCTCCTGGCTTTCCACTATCATCATCAGAAATCACTGTTATTGTCGCACCTGCTTGTAATGACTCTATCGTTAGATTCATGGAATCCATTACAGATGTGTCAGAAGATGAAGATACTACCAAGGAAATTACTACTCCTGCGGCAGGTGCACCGGAAGCGGCTTCCCTAACACCAAGAGTGATTCCCGAAGATTCACCAGCAGTCAAACTTACAGATGTAGAAGACAATACAAATTCAAACCATTGTGATGCTCCATTATCTTGTAATGTGATGTGTAATGTGTCTGTTGTTGTTCCAAGGTTTGTCACATCAAATGTCAATTCAGCACCTGGGATTGGACCTGCAACCAGTCGTCCAGTTGTACCTGATAGCAAAACTTCTACCTTTTGTGAAATCTGTAAATCAAGAGAGAGGCTAGCTGAAGTACCATTTCCTCCATAGGCAAATGTCAGCAAATGTGAACCTGCATTAGCACTTGAAAGCATAGTTACTGTAAGGTTTACTTGGACACTTTGACCAGCTTCTATCAGTAAATTAGAATGACTCAATTCAACCTCAGCACCTGCTGGTAATCCGAGAAGAGATGCTACCAAAGAGAGGTTCTGTGTGCCCGTGTTCACCAATTGTGCAGATATTGTAGACGACTGACCAGGTTTCACTGAAATTCTCCCATCTAATGGACCATTCATCTCAAGAGAAGCAATCGGTTGAACGTCTACGCTAAGATTTGCTGAAACTGTTTGTCCTGAATATGTAATTGAAAATTCTTGCTCAATCATACCCAGTTGGCCAATGTCAGCATCGGTTGATACTGTCCAAATTCCTACTTGGCCTGATCCTACTAACACTCCAGTGGCTGAAGTAATCGATGTTGTTAATCCATCATTACTTGCAACATCCAAATAAAATGTGACTGCTTCAGAACCGGTATTGTTTGCTCTAATTTCATACTGCTGTGGGGAACCTGGAGTTATTGATATTACTCCATTCGGAAGAACCATTGAAAATTCAACAAATTCATCTACCTCGATTGAGAAAGAAAATGTTCCCGCTGTAATTGTTAGATCGTTATCAATATCTGTTTCTGCACTAATAGTAAAGTCACATGCGTCTGAAGCCGTAGCATTTTCTCCGACAACAACTTGCACATCAATATCCTTGGCTTCACCTGAAACAAAATCTTGTGCTGTAGAGTCTATTATTGATGCAGTACAAGGGCCAGCATCAACATTTAACATCATTGAATAATTTTGCTGACCATTGCCAAGATTTGTTGCTTGAATTGTTGTATTTGTTGCTGCTGCTGCAAAGAAATCTTGATCTTGTGATAAGAATGCAAAAGAAACCTCATACTCTTCAGTCACTTCAACTACGAGTAATGTCGATGAAGAAATATTTCCTTCTGTCGAGGCAATGTAGAGTCTAAATCCGTAATAATCCGGTTCAGCATCTATTGGAACTTCAATTTGCAATAATGATTGGATTGAGGTTCCTGCAGCGATATTGCTTAACTCATCAGTCTGCCAAAATACATTCCAATTTGCCGGCAGGTTACCACCAAGGCCGTTTGGTTGTATTGAATCAGTGCCATTTCCAGTTCCATTTCCAGTACCATTGCCTGTGCCATTTCCAGTTCCATTTCCTGATGAACCGCTACTACAGCCGATTATCAAGTACAAACAAAGTTGTATTGAATTAGAATCAATTGCAGTTCCATTGCTAGACAATGTTCCAGTCATGGTGATATTTCCAATGGCTATTGGTAGCCATGTTGTTGAAAGATTTACCAAAGATACTGTTCCGTTTTGTGTATCATTCCAAGACCATACTTGTGTTCCTAAGTCATCTTCTGCTACCACTTCTAATAGATAAGATACATTTGATTCAAGTGGACTTATCTCAACACTTACATTCATTGCACCATTGGTTAAATCATAGGAAGTTCCATTGACTGGTTGCGTGAACATTAGAGTTTCATTGCCGCTTGCCTCATCCCATGGTTCTACGACTACAGTTTGATTTTGCCACCAAGTAGCCAAATCAGGTTCATACTCAACATCAAGAAGGAAGGTGTCTTCAACAGAACCATAATTCCAAGCATTAAATGTCAAATTAGAGATCTCACCCTGCTCAAAGGAAACTCCTCCGGACCAGTTATTTTCTAATGCAGGCTCATACGATGGTGCAACAGAAACAAAAACAGTGATTGTTGATGAAATATTTTCATCTGGTTCTGTTACAATAATGTCAAATGAACCACTATCACTAGGAGTTCCACCTTCTCCAAGTCTAACAATAATAGTAGTATTTTTTGACCAAGTTGGAAACACATTTTCAACAACATCTTCGCTAGCAATTATTTCCCAAACCGAAGATAGCGCTGCTGAATCAATTGTTACATTATAGGATTCAATAGATGTACCGTTATTGTTTATGTTGAGAGTGACATTGCTGGATTGGCCGTCGCTGAGGATAACATGTGCGACATCAGTTGATAGGTTAATTCCATCATCTGCAGTGGCTGAAAAGGCCAACGGAGTTATACTTGCAGTAAGTAATACGACAACAAGGACCACAGCACGGATTGATTGTGACGACATAGGACCAAATCAAGCGGAGTGTCTATCCCACTTGAGGGGTTCGGCCCTTAGGGCCGGTTGAGACTCACAATTGTAATGCTTCAATTTTCTCTGATTCAATTACTTCCCAAGGGAATTCACCATTGCTACTAGGAGTTCTTCCGAAGTGTCCACCAGCGGCACAAGGAGAATAAATGGGTCTTAGCAAATCCAAGTCACTAGTTATTGCTCCAGGTCTGAAATCAAAAACATCAGAAACTCTTTGAGCGATTTGTCTTTCTGAAATTGTTGAAGTTCCAAACGTTTCAACTCTCAAACTCACCGGTTCTGCAACTCCAATGACATATGCTAATTGAATTTCACATCTATCAGCTAAGCCAGCAGCAACCACGTGCTTTGCAGCCCATCTTGATGCATATGCTGCAGAGCGGTCAACCTTTGACGGGTCTTTTCCAGAGAATGCACCGCCACCGTGGCGACCCATTCCACCATAGGTATCAACAATGATTTTCCGACCGGTCAATCCTGCATCAGAATAAGGACCACCAGGGTCTGCAAAACGACCTGTTCCATTTACAACCAGATTGTAATTTTCATCTAGTAATTGTGCTGGTATTGAATATTCTACAACATGTTCAGTAATTTGTTCTCTAACATATTCTAGCTCTCTTGCTTCATCTCCATCGAATTGGTCTTTGAGGTACTTGTCATGTTGAATGGCTATTATGACTGTATGAACTCTTTTGATATTGCCATCTTCATCATATTCAACTGTTACTTGAGACTTACCATCTGGGCGAGCCCAAGGCAAGATTCTTTGTTCACGCACTGCGCTAAGTCTGCGAGTTAATTTCTGTGAAAGTGCAGCGGCTAAAGGGAAATATCGACCCTTTAGTTCAGGAAATGATTCTGTTTCAGTGCAGGCATATCCGAACATTAATCCTTGATCTCCTGCACCTTGTTGTAATCCATCTTTGTTAACACCTTGAGCGATATTTGCGGCTTGTGTTGTAATATGGACCTGGACATCACACAACTCATGGGATGTTGCATCCATGCCAATATCATGACTAGTATATCCGATTGAGGCAGCGGTCTTACGTGCAATCTCTTGATAATCAGGAGCGTCGCCTACAAGAGATACTTCTCCAGCAAGCACAATCAAACTAATATCTTCCTTTCCTTTTACACAAGTTTCAACAGCAACTCTTGCATTTGCATCTATAGCAAGACAAGCATCTACAATAGCATCAGAAATCGCATCACATAACTTGTCTGGATGTCCACTAGTTACGGATTCCGAGGAGAACAGGTCGGCCAGCATACAACGCCCCCCAAGACAATCATTTATGAACAATGCGCCTATTATAGGTAAACATTATTCTTAAAAGTAATATTTACTGCGATAATTCTTCCTCCGACTATTCAAAATTGGCATATTACGGTAATTGTTGAACCGATGTTTTGATGAGAGGTTGATTGCCCCACAACACCATGAGCCACTATGTTCCAACCACATATCGCACCCATACTCTAGGTGAAATTCAGAGCAAAGGTGCAGAACTTGTTGATAGCGAAGTAACTGTTGCTGGCTTTATGGAAGCAAATCGCGGAAAGGGTGCGATTTGTTTCGTAGACCTAAGAGACGGTACTGGAAAAACTCAAATTTTCCTAAAACAAGATAATGTTGGTGAAGAAGCACTTGATATGGTTCAGAGAATGACTCGTGAATCAACTCTACAATTTACTGGCACAGTTTCACAGAAGCGTC
The DNA here is from genome assembly GCA_024958795.1 of Candidatus Poseidoniaceae archaeon. Classification (GTDB taxonomy): domain Archaea; phylum Thermoplasmatota; class Poseidoniia; order Poseidoniales; family Poseidoniaceae; genus MGIIa-L1. The sequence continues at coordinate 56,208 of JANXHP010000009.1, forward strand.
CACCAAAAACAAAGGAAGGGGAACCTGTGCCACCACCTGCATATGAAGTCGTAGCGACTTCTGTCAACTTGATTGCACGTGCAGAAGCACCATTGCCACTGGGTGTTACAGATACAGTTCATGTAGCTCTTGACACAAGACTTGACAACCGATTCCTAGATCTTCGTCGTTCTCATGTTAATGCAATGTTCCGCCTTCGTGGAAAGGTTTTGCAATTTGGAAGAGAGAAGTTGAATAGTGAAGGTTTTGTTGAAACACATACTCCTAAAATTGTCGCTACCGCTACTGAAGGAGGTACCGATTTATTCCCTATGACCTATTTTGATACACCTGCATACCTAAACCAATCTCCACAATTATTCAAGCAATTATGTATGTCTGGAGGACTAGAACGTATATATGAAATCGGTCCAGCGTTTAGAGCAGAAAAACATGATACTTACCGCCATTTGAATGAATTTATTTCATTCGATATTGAGTGTTCTTGGGCTAATGATGAAGATGTAATGGGAGTTCTTGAAAGAATGATTCACCATATGTGGCAATCTATCTCAGAAGATGAGGAATGTATTGCTCATATTGCTACAATCAATGAATATAGAGCGACTCAAGATGAAGAACCAATTGAAGTGATTGTACCAGAACTTCCTTTCCCTCGTGTTTCATATTGCGATGCTATTAGAATCATCAAAGAAAAGGGTGGAAAGATAGAATGGGGCGATGACATTGATGCTGAAAATTCAGATTTACTAGCCGTTGATTTACCTCAATTCTATTTCTTACCACAATGGCCTATGGACCTTAAGCCATTTTACATCCATCATATTGAAGGTGAAAACGGTAGCACTGGTCGCCAATTGAGTAGAGGATTTGACCTAAACTTTGGTCGTGATGAATTAACATCTGGTGGTCAACGTGAACATCGTATTGATGTTCTTATTGAGAATCTAAAGGATATGGATTTAGATCCTGAAGAATTTGAATTTTATGTCGCTGGTTTCCGCCATGGTGTACCGCCACACGCTGGTTGGGGACTTGGTGTTGAAAGAATTCTGATGAAATTGACTGGAGCAAAGAATGTTCGAGAAACTGTTCTCTTCCCTCGTGATAGAAAGCGTGTTTGCCCTTGATTTCATAGAAATTGACCGAAAATAACGGGTATCAATAGCCCCTCGCAGTAACATGGCCTGCGATAGAATGCAATGGGGTGCCGAGGCATGGCAGTATGCTGATTTGTATATGCCAGACGATGAATCACCCTTCCAAAAATCAGGTGAGATTCCATGTGTTATGCTAATCCATGGTGGATTTTGGAAAGAAAAATTCACTTCAGAATTAATGAGGCCTATCGCTGAAGACCTTGCAGAAGCTGGTATAGCGGCTTGGAATATTGAATTTAAACGCTGGAGGGAAGGCGATGAAGGTGTATGGATGGATACCTTGTCAGATATTCTAAGAGCATGGGGCCAACTTGCTTTGCTGCCAAATATTGATGTTCAAAGAACGATGATTATGGGTCATTCATCTGGTGGACACCTCGCACTATTATTGGCTGCAAAAGCCGAACGGAAGCCTTGGTTAACCATTGCTCAAGCACCTATTACAGATATTGTTGAAGCAGATTCGATTAAACTTTCAGATGAAGGTGATGCTGTGAGGAAATGGATTGGATGTTCACCACAAGAAAACCCAACTCTTTGGGATCAACTAAATCCCATATCAAATCCTGCTGCTTGTCCAACTTTACTAATTCATGGTAAAGAAGATACTGAGGTGCCAATAAGTCAATCTGAAGCTTATGCATTAATGATGCAAGAAAGCGAATATGAAGTGAACAAACTATGGTTGCCTGGTGATCATTTTTCGATTATTGATATTGCAAACGACGATTGGCTTGTACAACTCAATGCCATTACCGATTGCCTTTGAGAAAATATTGTATTTATTTTAGAGGCAAATGCCTATGATGCAATGCCGCGTGGCATGACATATGGACCTCCTCGGTGATGACTATCCTTACTCCAGCACCGCCCTAAGCGGAAAACATGCTCTAGTCTGTGGTGCTAGCAAAGGAATTGGTGCTGCTACTGCAAAAATTCTAGCAAAGGCGGGAGCAAATGTGACAGTCTGTGCACGAAATACAGGTGCATTGAATGAGTTATGTGATGAACTTTCAACTTTGGGCAATGGTTCTCATACCGCACTAACTCTTGACCTTGAGAATACAGAAGCGATTAGACCTGCACTTGAAACACTAATCTCAGATAAAGGAGCAATTCACATCCTAATAAATAACGCAGCAGGGCCTAAAGGTGGACCTCTTCTTGGTGTTGAATTGGCTGATTTGGAAGCGCCTTTCAAGCGCCACCTTCATGCTGCACATACGATGGTTCAATCGGTAGTATCTGGCATGGAAGCAGAAGGATATGGAAGAATTATTCAAATCATTTCCACTTCGGTAAAGGAGCCAATTCCAAACTTGGGATTATCTAATACTTTGAGGGGAGCAATGGCTTCATGGTCAAAAACACTGTCAAGAGAATTACCTGCTTGTATTACTATCAACAATGTATTACCTGGATTTACCGATACTGAAAGATTGGGTTCACTAGCGGCATCAATCAATGAAAAAACAGGACAGAGTGTTGAAGATATCCATCATAATTGGATGGTTCAAGTACCTATTGGACGGCTAATAGACCCACTAGAAACTGCTTCTGCAATCGCATTCCTAACTTTACCTGCTTCGGGTGGAATACGCGGTGTTTCTCTAGCAGTTGACGGTGGAAGATTACGCTCAATCTAATGCACATCTTCAAAAACAAGGGTGCTGGGGGTGGAAATATGGAAAGTTCAGTAAGTCCTGAAAGAGCCAAGATGATTCTTGATATGCTAACTTCAGGAGGTGCAATGGACGATATTAACACACCACTTGCACTAAGATTAATTCCTCTATCAATGGAACTTGATGATATTGAACTAGCCGAGAAATTACTTGATCATGCTGCTAAAGTTGCAGAAAATGAAGTTGAATCTGGATGGACCAAGTTTGAGACTCTAAAGCATATTAATGCTGCAGTTGATACTTTCTTTCAATTGGCAGTTGAATCAGAACAAATGAGTGATGGACAACGATTGGCTGCAGCAGTACTTCATCATGTTTCATTATTGCAACTTGCAGCAGATGACCTTGATGATGCTAAAATTAGTGCTTCAAGAGCACTTCGTATTAGAGAAGATATTGAAGATTCAAGCGGAATTGTATACGGTATTGCAGTTTTGGAGGCAATTGCAAAGAAGCAAAACGACATTGATACTGCAATTGCTCTTGGAACTAGAAGAGTTGAGATATTAATGCGTGATAATGATGAAGATGGGCAAGTTGAAGCGATGTCTGACTTGGCTCATAGCCAAGCAACAGTAGGCCATTTTGATTCAGCCCGAGACCTATACGCTGAATCTTTGGAAATAGCTAAGCGGTTGGAAGATTTATCAGGACAATTAGTTGCATATTGGGGATTAGCAGACCTCTGTGAAATAAATGAAGACTACGAATCTGCAATGATACATCTCTCTGATTGCTTACATGCATTCCTTGAGCAAAATCTTCCGGCTCCATCTCAAGTTAGAGTTAGAATAAATGCATTAGCTGATATTCAAGATAATCCTGCAAAGGATAACAAGCAATAAAATCAATGTTTGACACAAATATTAGTCATCTCTGAAAAGAATGAGAGAGACCAACGTCCACCTTCTCTGCCAACACCAGAATTCTTTACTCCACCGAATGGTGTCCGTAAATCTCTATGCAGCCAAGTGTTAACCCAAACAATTCCACTTTCAACCCTCTCGGCTAATTCTTTACCTCTCTCAGCATCTTCTGTCCAAATAGAACCAGCCAAACCGTATTCTGTACAATTGGCCATTTCAATCGCCTCATCGTCAGTAGTAAAAGAATGGAGAGTTACTACTGGCCCAAATATTTCTTCTGTTGAAGTTCTTGAAAGATGACTAAGTCCACCTATTACAGTTGGTCTGATAAATGCTGCATCGGGATTTGAATCTAGTGGCCCAGTCATTGCACGACTTCCTCCGCTGAGTATTTCTCCACCTTCTTCAACGGCCAAATCAATATACGATTCTATTTTTTGTAAGTGTTCCATGGAGATTACTGAACCCATTTGTGTTGATTCATCGCTTGGATCACCTATGATCATCGCATCAACCTGTTCAACAAATCGCTTACAGAATTCATCATAAATGGATTGATGAATAAGTATTCTTGAACCGCATAAACAAACTTGTCCAGAGTTGGTAAAGGCAGCTGTTACAGCACCTGGAACTACAGTATCGAGATTTGCATCATCTAGAATAATAGTTGCATTTTTCCCACCCAATTCCAATGAGAGTTTCTTGAATAATGGTGCTGCAGTTCTAGCAACAATACGCCCTGTTGCTGTGCCACCGGTGAAGGAGATTCCAGCAATATCTGGATGCTCAAGAATTGCTTGTCCAACCTCTGGGCCTAGTCCATGTACCAGATTAAATACACCATCTGGAAGTTGAATTCTTTGCAATGTTTGTGCGAGTAAATCCGCAGTCAATGGAGTGAGTTCAGATGGTTTTGCAACAATGCAGTTACCCATCAATAATGCAGGGGCTACCTTCCATGTTAGAAGATATAATGGCAAATTCCATGGAGTGATTAATCCAACTATTCCAAGTGGTGATGTGTGGACATGATTTGTAGCATCTGACATCTCAAAAATCAATGGTTCTTGGCTTCTTGCAAACTTTGCAAAAAAGCGGAAGTTACTAATTGATCGGGTAGCATCAACTGAACGTGCAATAGAAATTGGCTTGCCGGTATCAAGTGATTCTGTCTGTGCAATTTCTTCCTTTATCTCCTCTAATGCATCTGCAATTTTATCTAACCAATCGGCCCTTTCAATCATTGTTAACGCAGACCATTGCGGTAGTGCTCTTTTCGCTGCTAATACCGCAGCGTCAACATCTAATGCTGATGCTCTAGGCATCATTGCGATATGTGCACCATTTGCTGGATTGGAATCATCCATCATCCTATTCTCAATAGGTGGTATGAAGTTCCCATCAATGAAATTACTAATTATCATTTTCAAACCTCCACATCGTACAGCCAACGGTCACTATCAGGGTCCCATTCATCCCAAGTTGGCAGAGAACTCAATACTTGCAAATATTTTTCTGGAACAATTCCTGAAACAACAAATGCTTTCTGTCGATTTAATGGATATGGGTTTCTCAAATCAATTCCAAGGACACCTAATACTGCTCTAGCAATGTACCAAGTTGCTTGCGAATTCCAACCATGAGCGATTTTGACAACAATACCAAGACCCTTTGGATAATCTGGATGTTCAATCGCTAAACCAAGCAACCCATCTGCACCTTCCTTAGCGATTACTTTTCCATCTCCCGCTTTCAATACCGTTGAATCCAAACGATTGAATCCACCAACTAAATCTGGATGTTTTATCATCGCTTCCCATATCCAATCTTTATCCTTATCACGGACAAGTCCAGCATATATTTGTGCTAATTCTGCAACTGTGTTAGAAACTGTAGGCAATCCACAACCATCCTTTGCAATTCTAAGAGGTTTCCAATCTTTACCGAGATATTTTCTCAACTCCTCCATGTAGGCAGTGAATACTTCATGCCCTGGTAAAGTGTAACCTGCTCGATTCCATCCTTTTTTCCTACAACCGAATAATATCGCAGAATGTTCACCAGAACATGTGTGAAACCAGCGACGTGGTCTACGAACTTGCCGTCCAAACTGGATTAGTGGCACATCTAGAGGTGTTAGCATTAATGGCCATTCTGATTCGCTAAGTAACGACTGGGCAGCTGCAACATGCTCGGTATCACCATTGTGTGAAGCAACTGAAATCGCCTTTTGTTCCCAAGTGCAATCCTCTAATTCTTCTGTAAAGGCCTTGAGCATAAACGGTTTCATCATTGAGCGCCCATAGCATAGAACATTTCCTCCAAAAGAATGGATGACTTCATCACCATGCGCCCAAGCGACTGCTCCATGAATTGTAGTTTCAGAAACACCATTTCTTCGATAATCAACAAGTGGTTCCCATGCCACTTCACGGCCAGTTGGAATTCCCTCTATTGACTCTCCAAGAGGAGAGGATGGAAACATTGCAGACCCAGGATTTCCGGGCTTTACCGCAGAATGTTCATCATGACGGATTTCCATTAATTTCACTCCAAATTTTTCTCAACTAAAGGAACAACTTGCTCCATATATGCAGTCATATTTCGACAGACTCTATCACTGTCGTGATTAAAGAAATCAAACCAAGCCATGATTCTATCTTGTGGATGGAAACGCTCAACTATTTGCTTAGCAATATCTTGCGGATTGCCGACGAGTGCATTATTTGATGCGTTGGCAACTTTAGACGGATCTATTGTTCCTTCCAAAGCATTCCAATATGCACCAAGAGCTGTTTCGGCTTCTTCATGTGCGGCTTTTGTTTGCTCCTCAGCGGTAAGTCCTTGCTCAGCATTAATGAAAACAAAAGAAGTTCTAGGCATATCACTACGCTTCCATTGCCCTCCATCCTTATGGAATAATTTAGACATCTTTTCATGAGTTGCGTCAATGATTTCAGGTTTCGTAATTGACAAATTGAATACCTTAACTGGAAGGATAGTATTGACAAATTGTTGTGCCTTAGGGTCATGAGTTCCAGCAACTAATTGCAATAATTCACGACGGAAATTTTGTGGTATAATTTTCAAATCTTCGAAAACATAGCGTTTAGGAATTTCAATCTCATCTGGGACTTCATCTAGTCCTTCAAACTCAACTGCCGCATCTTGAACTGCCTTCCAATCTTCATCGCTACGAAAATTTGCTCTAGTAAGAATTGTCTTGTAAGTTTGTGTTGAGTTGATTGTATCTCCTCTCAATAGTCTTAAGAAAATATCACTGGCTTCCATAAAGATTTGACCTCTCAATGCTGGCCATGCTGCCTCCTCAATAGAATTACGAGGAACAATACCATACGGTCTTGCCATGAATTCAAAACGTCCTGCAGCAAATCCAACGTGTAATCTTCTGTTTTCATTCACATCCATCCCAAGAAAATTAAGAGTATTAGCAACTCTTTCTGCTTGTGCAATTGGACCACCAGAAGCAAGTATAGAAAGAACTGCACTACCGATTTCAATATTTTTTGTTCGTCTAAATGAATCCAATGCTAACTGTGGGAAATCAGTACACAAACCTACTTCTCCTTGCCAGTGAGGCACAACTGGACGAGAGTTGCTCTTTTGAGTCTCAGTTGACAGGTGTGCTTGTGCTAACCAACCTACCCCAAAGCCTAATTCGTCAGCACATTGCAATTGTTGATAGTAATTTGCAAACATTTCTTGCTCGCTTGGAATATACCCATCAGCATTGGGTGTTTGGCTGATTGAGAAGAAAATATCGTGCTCCATCGTCTGTCCCACACATAGCCAATAAGTGACCGGTCATAACAAATGTGGCGACGATAATTGAATAAAGATAGCCGGCGATTGTTTGAAAACCACTTGACTATTGGCAGTGTTATGTCCATTCATGGCCAAGCGAGGAAGGTTACTACAAACACCTTGCAAGAAATGAAGAATGCTGGTGAGAAAATCACCATGCTAACCGCCTATGATTTCTCATTGGCAAAACTAGTTGACAAGGCTGGTGTTGACATTATTCTTGTAGGGGATTCCGCTTCTAATGTGATGGCAGGTCATGCAACAACTGTACCAATTACATTGGACCATATGATATATCACGCACAGTGTGTTGAACGTGCTGTTGATAGAGCATTGATCGTAGTCGATATGCCATTTGGTTCGTACCAAGGAAACTCTACAGTAGCTCTAGAATCTGCAGTTCGTATAATGAAAGAATCTAATGGACATTCTGTGAAACTTGAGGGGGGTTCGGAAGTTGTTGAATCAATCAAAAGAATCCTTACCGCTGGAATACCAGTAATGGGGCATCTTGGCCTTACACCTCAATCAATTTACAAATTTGGAACCTATACGGTTAGAGCAAAAGAAGAAGAAGAAGCAATGAAACTTATTTCTGATGCTAGATTACTCGAAGATGCAGGTTGCTTCGCTATTGTATTAGAAAAAATTCCGCGCAACCTTGCCAAAAAGGTAAGTGAAGCTATTTCAATTCCAACTATAGGAATCGGCGCTGGTCCTGATTGTGATGGTCAAGTATTGGTTTTACATGACCTACTGGGGATAACAATGGATTTCTCTCCAAGATTCTTACGTCGTTATTTGAATCTATCAGATGATATCAACAATGCAATCTCACAATATTGTGATGATGTTAGATCTGGCGATTTCCCCAACGAAGACGAGTCATATTCTGAATGATTTGTTTTCACAAATAGATAAAGGCAAGTATTGCTCCGCCGAATGCACCAATATCAATTCCGATTGCGTGCCAAATTCCGTAGCGAAATGAGGGCAATTCGTATTGCCACCATGTGCTGTTAATCCATGCCCAAACCAATAATGAAAAGTATCCTCCACAAAACATTGCCCCCCATCCTGAAACCCAAATGAGGGAATAAGCAAATCCAAGAATACCCATTCCCATAGCATATTCTTTCCAATTTCCTTTCTTATCTGGCAGTAAGTATTTGTACATTAGTGGAGAAAATATTAGCGCTAAAATAAATGCACCCTGAACTGGAGAGGGATAGCCATAATTCAGATTTGGTAGAACAATTGTCTGCCAAAAAGCACCGAATATTGCACCAATTGTCATTGGTGTGATGGCATGGCGCATAGATTCGGGTAACCATCCTGCGATAGATTTCCATTCCTCATCATCCAGAGTTCCTACTGGTTGTAACTCTGATTCAGCCATATTGTTGGCGAGATGTAATTTGTCCTTGAGTCTTCGGGTTTTCAATGTTCGAAATCAAAGCATTCGCCGAATGCGATAAAGACCCAAACCCTTTGCGTCATGATATGGCGAAGGGGAGAATTGTCGCAGGATGCATTGCACCTCATCCACCTCACCTTGTTTACGCAGAAAATCCAGACCAAAATGAACCAACTTCAGAAGGTGGCTGGGAACAATTGCGTTGGGGTTATGAACGACTTCGTGAGTCACTATCAGAGATTGAGCATGATGTCATAGTAGTCCTTTCACCTCATTGGCAGACATATGTTGGAACTCATTTTTTGGGATTAGAAAATTTCCAAAGTTTGAGTGTTGACCCTGTTTTTCCTAATCTGTTCAGATATCATTACGACTTGAATATTGATGTTGAATTAGCAAGGCAAATTCATGACAATGCTGAAAAATCTGGATTGGCAGTAAAGATGATGGAAAACCCTGATTTTAGAGTTGATTATGGAACCATTACAACTGGTCATTTATTTAATCCAAAATGGGATAAACCCATGGTTGTTATTTCCTCGAACCGTTCTACCGATTATTATTCTCCTGAAGTAATGCAAGAGATGATGATTGAATTGGGTAGAGTTACTAGAGAAACGATTGAAGAAAGTGGCAAGAAGGCTATCATTTTGGCGAGTAATTCTCTTTCACATCGCCATTTTACTACCGAATCAGAAATTCCAGAAGACATGAGTAAAGAGCACATCTCTAGTCATGCAATGCATCTTTGGGATATGAGAATTATTGATTATATTCGCACTGGACAAACTCAGAGAATATTAAATGAAATGCCTGAATTTATTGAGCAAGCAATTGCTGAGAGTGATGGTGGCGGATTATCTTGGTTGATCTCTGCATTGGACACACCAGAATACCCTGCAATATTGCATGGCTATGGAACGATTATTGGAACGGGAAATGCTGTGGTTGAATGGCCTTGCTACAAACATGAGGAGGAATCAGAATGAGTGAAGGAGAAATCATAGGCTCATATATTGTTCCTGTTCATCCTCATACCTACTTGGTTCCGGAACAAAATCCAGGATGGACTAATCTAAGAAATGCATTCGATGAAGCTGCCCTTCGTATAAAAAATAGCGAAGCCGACTTGCTAATCATTTACTCAACTACTTGGCCGAGTATCATTGGTCATCAAATACAAGCTGACCCAAAACCTGAATGGGTAATGGTGGACCATGATTTCCATGACCTCGGTTCAATACCTTATTCTTTCAATATCGATGCCGAATTTGCACATGCTTGGAATGATGCAAATCATGAAAGAGGATTGAAAAGTCGTACAATAAACTATCATGGATTCCCAATTGATGTCGGTTCAGTTGTTGCTCTAAAACTATTAAATCCTGATAATGCTATTCCTGCTGTAATTGTTTCATCAAACGTTTATGCAAACCGTTCTGAAACATCAGTTCTGGCAAAAGCATGCCTTGATGTTGTTCAAAGCACTGGACGTAAGGCAATTGCAATTACTGCCATGTCTCTTTCAAACAGAATGTTTACTGAAAATATTGATCCTAAAGATGATAAAATTCATTCCTTGAAAGATGATGAGTGGAATTGTAAAATTCTTGAATTAATGGAAATGGGGCGACTTGAAGATGTTGGCCAATTATCACGAACTATTCAAAAACAAATCCGAGTTCGAAAAGTTGTAGCATTCAAGCCAATGTGGTGGCTATCGGCAATGAATGATAATAGAAATGACTTGACTGGTGAGGTATTGGCCTATGAGGCAATACATGGTGCTGGTGCAGCAGTAATACACTTGGACCCTGCTTCATGTGGTACTGGTGATAAGGAATATGACGAAGATGATGTTGAATATTTCCATGGAGACCGTAGTGTATTGGAATCAAACGATTCTGAAACTACATCAATTGATGATGAAGTTGAAGCGGAAGAAGAAATTATGGTTGAGGAAAATGGTCCCGAATTGTGGGAGCCTACAACTGCAGATGGTTCAGTGAATACAGATTCAGCACCTAAGCCGGTGGGTGCATATCCTCATGCACGACGAGTAGGAGATCTACTATATCTCTCGGGAGTTGGTCCACGGCAAGCAGGAACTAATTCAATTCCGGGTGGTCCAATACATGATGAAAATGGTGAGCCTCTTGATTATGACATCAAGGCCCAAACCCATGCTGTAATAGATAACATCTCACGTATCTTAGAAGAAGCAGGTTCATCTCTAGACCAAGTGATTGATGTTACTACTTTCTTAGTAGATATGAAACGAGATTTCAAAGGTTACAATGAAGTTTGGGCTGAGACATTAGGAAATATTGGCCCAACTAGAACAACATTAGCCATTAGAGCACTACCAACTCCGATAGCAGTTGAGATGAAAGTAATCGCACAATTATCTGAATGATAATCATCCATTCAGGACACTCTAGTCCAAGACCCATCGTCAGCAACATTCCAATATTGCACTTCTTCACTGACATCAACATACCACCCAGTAGCACCTTGTTCTGTACCTGGTGCTGCTTGCATCACACCAACTTCTGCAGCTGCTGCTGCTAATTTTGTTTTCATCGCATCGTCAATCCAATCACTATTAGTTTGCTTGTCAACTTTAGATTCTAATTCCGACTCATCATCTGCATCATCCTCTGATGATGAACTTTCAGGTTGCTTTTCATCATAATCAAATGCGTCTTCAACCCATTCTCCATCTGAAACTTGATTCGCTTTGCGTATTAGAACAATGAATGTGATCAAAATTAATGATAGAAGAAATGCACCTAATCCCATAGCAGTATTGGTAGAACCGACCGCACCACCGAGCATGACCGATTCAACATCAAAGAAATTCTGAGCGATTATTCCATCCCACATTATTGTGCAAGACCTATCATTTCCTGCAGTCGTTATCTCCACTTCCCACGTATCTGCTGTCACATGAGTCGTTGGTCCAGCATTACATGAGAGGGTGGTATTTTCGGCATCGATAGTAACTTCATTTCCATAGGAGTCTATTCCATTTGCCCTTAACAGAAATACATCACCTTGTGATAATGAGTCTCCATCAAGTTCTGCAACAATGCGAATTGCATTACCTGGTAAAATCGTCAACTCAATATCACGTTTTGCATCTCCTTCTTCAATGGTCAATACATATTCTCCTGCTGTTTTTCCTGTTAGAGACCAATATCCTACTCCAGCAGATGATGCTTCAATGGTACCGACTTCTGTAAGTAAATCACTGGAGAGGCCATTACTCGGCCCTGTATTGCCGTGAACGTCAACAACTTGAACAAAAATATCAATGCTCTCTCCAGCAATTACAATAATTCCTGCATCCATGTCTGTAATCAAATGCTGTGCTGAACCAGCAACTACAGTCAACCTAACAGTTGCAAAAATACCATCTGCATTTGCCCTAATTTCATGACCACCTACTAATGATGAAGAAAAATATCCATCTGATAGAATTAGTTCTAATGTAGAGTCTACATCATCTATTGTCCAGTTGACATCAACTCCAACAATTTCGTTTCCATAAGCATCGGTAAATTGTGGCTCCATCAATAATGGTGTGTCAGCAGGAAGTATCATTGAGTCTCCATTTAGATAAATAAATGCAAGTTTTCCATGTTGAACTTCAATTTGATTTGCAACATTATACCTAGAATCTGTAGCATTATCAAACCAAGTACCATCGAACCTCCAAATTCCAACTTTCTGTGGATTGAATACTATATGGTCTGATTCTATTTGCATTAATGAGGCGTTACCTGATGACAATGTGATTTCTGCATCTACTGACCAATAATTTCCAGAACGGTCTACTGCTTCAAAGACTACAACACATTGAGTTCCTGCTGTTAAATGAGATTTGCTAAAAGATAGAATCGCATTGATTGCATTTCCATGTACAACATTCACTTCTATACTAGAAAGCACATCTTCATCAACGACCTGAATTGTTACTAGTCCTGTTGAACTTGGCGTCCACCAAACCTTTTCGTCTTCATAATGAAGTCCTCCACTTGATATTGACCAATTTGATAATGGTGGAATGACATATCCGGAATAACCATTGTTATCCGTCCTAATCGTTGCAACCTCATACGCAGTACCTGCAGCATATGATTCTAAATCTTCCATTATTACTAATTGGGAAATCAATGCATTTGCTGGGACAACAAATATGCTACCATTACCAAATATTCCACCAGCAATAACTGAAAGATTCCACCGACCTGGTGCTGAGGCTTGATACCAACCTTGACTATTGATTGAACCATTTTCTGCATACCATGCCTTTGAACCAGCAGCAGAACTATTCATTGTAAAACCGTTAGCATCTACTAGTTTCGGTTTGAGTAAAACCGATTGCCCAGAACGAATTTGAATACCTTCTGGGAAAATAAATTCGGATGGAGCACCCGGGATGACTTCAGCAACAACGTTTGTTTCCATTTGGTTCAAACGTGCTTTAATATTCACATTTCCAACATCATCCGCAATCCACTGTGGGCTTCCTTGACCAATATAATTTCCATCAATAGTCCAAATCACGTCACTACTGATTTTTTCATTTCCTCTTGAGTCAACTTCGTTTGCAACTAAGGTATAGGGTTGCAATACTTGAGGAGAAAGTGTCGTTATTCGTAATGTATTTGCTTGACCAGGAGTAACTGTGATGTTATATGTAGCATTCAATGTTAGATGATCTGCTCGAATTTCAACATCTCCAGCATTCCAAGGAAAGAAGAGACCTGTGTCATCAATAGTACCATTACTACAGCTCCATGAAACCTCTCCTTCTGCAATATTATTTACAGAATCATATAATGTTGCTACAAAAGTTAGAACTTCATCAGCAGTCATAGAATATTGTGGAGATGTTACCTCCATTCTTGTTGGAGTGCCTGCTTTCATTATCACTTCATCATCTAATGACAATACAGCGATAGGCTGCAATACTTGAGTAAACAATAGTGATAGAATAAAGAAAAATATTAATTCCCTATTTCTTGCACTATCTTGCATACTACCACCTGTAATGGAAGACTCAACAATCAGTCAACCCATTGTTCCCAATCAGCGTCACCTTGTTGTCGATACCACCAAGTTCCAGCTTCATCTTCCCACCACTCGGTTCCTTCGTCATCAACACGATAACTTTCATCTTTGGTAAAATCAGTTTGCTCTGGTTCGGGCTCAGGCTCTGGAGTTGGGGCTGGACCGGCGGGACCTGCTGGACCGGTTGGACCGGCTCCACCACCGCGAGTAGGTTTCCTTCTCTCAGCGATTGGCTCATCATCCTCATCGTCATACTCATCTTCTTCGTCCCATTCATCATCATTTCCAGTTAATACCATCTTCAAAACAATCAGTAGAACAATACCAATTGCTGCTGCCAAAAATGCTCCAACATAATACAAAATACCGCCTGCTTCAAAGAATCCTTCAAGTGTTCCAGTTACTGTGAAAGTTCGCTCTTCATTTACCTGTCCTGAATTTACTGTAATAGATTGGCTGCCTTCATCAAGAGTAATAATTCTCCAAACTCCATCGCCTTGATTGAGCACTTCTGCCCTACCCGTTGAATCAACAAGTGTGCTAGGAGGTACTGGAATCTCATTCCAATACTCATCATATGCTGTCACACTAACAGTAAACTCTCCAAGTTGCTCAATAACTTCACTTGAAAGTTCAACCTTTAGATGTGCTACAATTCTCTTTGCACTAACTGCTAATTCTATTTCATTACTAACAGTAAGAGAACTGCTATATGTCAATATATGTGGACCTTCAATTCTTGCTAGATAAGTATAGACTCCTTCTACAGATGTTGAATTGATATCGTGGGCTACTCCATTATTTTCTTGCCATTCAACATTTTGTGGGAATGTATTTCCGTCACTATCAGTTCCAGTAATCGCTATTGTGATTTCATATCCTGCTGTTGCAGTATTTGCATCCTCTGTTGCGTGCAGACTTACGGCTTGGCCATGATGAATCGTAATACTCACATAATCGCTAACTTCGTATCCTGAATCGCTAAGATTGGTTGCCTTAATTGTATAGTTTCCAATACTACTAGCTTGCCAACGCATATTATTTGCTAACAATGTATCAGTAATGTCGGTTTCTTCGCCACTTGATTCAGCGATAATCAACCATCTGAGAATATTTGTATCTATTGGATTTTGATCATCATCATATAGTTCTACAGCGAATTCAATCCAGTCATCTGAAGTTAAATCATATGTTCCAGATGTTTCATCATCACTACTGATTGAACTCAAATCAATATTTGTTAGAACACCATGAGATACTGTAGCATTTATTGAAATTTCATGAATCATATTTCCATCATAATAAGCCGCAGTTATTGTGTATGGAGATTCTGAAGCATGATATGGAACGAAAGTTGTTTGATCATTTACCAACTGTTCTAATACACTTTGGTCATTCCAAAATGCATGGGAAATGGACCAATTCGCAGTGATTGTCCAACGATTACCTTTTGCGTCAATTGCCTTGACCTTAACCTCTAATGTTTCATCAGCAGTTAGTGGCATCATTTGCCAACTAGCATCTTCAGAATCAACAATCAACACTAATGTATTAATCGCTCCTTCCGAAACGGTAATTGTGATTTCTGCATATACAGATTCATACTTCGCTTGTAACAACTTGGCACCTCTTGTAACTGGATCCCAAATCGCAGGTGCTCCAGCGCTCAATTGTCCATCTGCAATCTTTGTCCAATTTTCACTTGGAAGTACAACTGTCAATCTATTTCCTCGTACATCTATTCGTGTTGTGTTGATATATACGCGTTCATCAGCAGTAATTTCTGTTGAAGAAATCGCGAGTTCAAGACTCTGCATCTCTCCATGACCTACTGTAATATTTATCTCAGCAGATGCTCCAGAAACCGATGTCAGGGACAATGTCCATGTTCCTAAGTGGTCTGGGAAATATTGGTTATTTAATTCACTGTAATTACCATCATTAGTACTCCAAGATAGCAACCCGGCATGTGTTTCGTTCAAAACATTACCAAATTGGTCGTATAGAGTATGAGTGATATCACACCATTCTCCAGCAGGTACTACTCCTTCACAACCAGATAGTTCGAAATATGATGGAATTCCATTACCAACTGCAATTTGGACATATACTGATTGCGTTCCCCATGTTACAGTAACAGTTTGAGCACCAGAAGCAAACGGATAGTAAATATTTCCATTTACCCCACCCATTGTTCCATTTGAAGTAGAGAAGGTGATTAATTCACCTGCAACAACATTACCAAATTGGTCAACAACTGCTGCAGTGATTTCCAATGATTCATCCGATGTTATTTGACCAGTTAATGGTGTTACATCGAGAGTTGTTGGACTACCCGGAGTAACTGTAATTGATTCACTAGTACATATCAAACCAAAACAAGCAGTAATGGTGTGTGTACCAACGCCTCTAGGAGTAAACAGACCGAAGGAATCCATGCTTCCATCACTAGAGCTCCAAGTTACTGGTGCGCTTATTTGTAATGCTTGATGATTATACGCTTGATGAGAGAAACTGTATGTTGTATCTGCATCGGTCGTAGGTGCTGTTGGAGAAACAGTAATACTACTGACATTTGTAGTATTCAACTGTATTATTGGTCTCATAGAAGCGGTCATATATTCACTTGAGTACATATCCAATGTTAGGTCACCTGCATTTGGTGTTGCAATGAGAATCCATTGGTTATCATTGTCAATTAACATTCCATTAACCCCAATATCGAACCAAATCCACCCTGTTGCAGTGGATGGAAGTGTCATTGTAGTAATTGCAGTAACATCATAATCAACACCTGCTTGAAGACCTGGACTACTCCAATTTGTACCTGGAGTTGATTGATTCCATGAAGAAGCAGATTGGCTCCAGCCGGATGATATCATTCTGTGCACTGAAATATCCAATGTTGATGCTCCACCAGATGCAGAGATTGATGCAATGTATAATCCAAGGCTTGCAGAGTGAATATTTTGGAATGGAGCAAATGGAATCTGGGAGTTATCTAGTCCGATTATCGCTCTACATTTTGCATTTGCAACCGAATCACATCCAGTTCCAATACTGAGGAAATCAACATCTCCTTGATTGATACTAGGATTCGCTTCACTAAGTGTTCCATCTCTAATATTGGTGTGTCCAAATTGTAATACTTCGTTTCCAGTTTGGAAATCATAAGTGAAGGTTAAGTCTTGATTGTCGGTATGCGATGGATCTCCAATTGCGAAAGACCAACGAGGTGAAGAAGGCCCAGGAATTGTTTGGTTAACACCTTGAACCCACCATGAAAACACATCACCAGCATCTAGAACATTGTTGAAACGGAATGTTGTTCCATTTATGTATGAACTTTCCCAAGACTTGTATTTGTAAACACCAGTTGAATTGGCAATGGTAACAATATATCCGCTTGCCCCAGTTACTGTGTTCCAAGATAATACTGGATTAGATTGACTTTGAAGAATTATTTCACTGCTATCGTATAATACGCTACCATCGAGTGGGAATTGAAGTGATGGTTGGCCTGGAGGAATTATTCCGGCTGTGTTGTCAACATAATCTAGTACCAACTGTGGACGACGTGATTCATTAGTGCTATAATCACTTGAGAAGAAACGATGAGTTGTTCCCGGAGTACCTACTACCTTCAACATGACTGACATCGTCATATTACCATTGGCAATATTTGATTGAGCTAAACTTGTCAAGTCAAATTCATACCAGCCATTTGGCGGCATTAGTGTAAGAGTAGTGCGTGTTAATTCAGAGGTAGAACAGGATGGGGCATTATTCCAAGTAGCACTAGATTCACTAAAAGAGGAACAGGCATGTGCAGAAATTGTCGATGATGTAGTTCCAATTACTTGCTCTCTCCAAAGTTTGAGTACCATTGATGTAGGGGTCATAGCCGCAGGCCATGGAATATCTCCCAACTCAAATTCAAGAAGAATTCGGCTTTCACCAGTTCCAGATGATGTTGTGCCTAAATCAAGAGTAGTGCTCGACCCTTGGTTGCTAGTAACTGTTGATTCCAGTTCAACATCAGGTACATCTGGCAATAGTCCACTATCGGTGAAAATAGAGCCTCGTGACAATATGACTGTGTGATTACCACTGCCGTCATCGTATCCAATAGAATCTGGAGTCCTATAACTGTGGACATCAGACCATTCACCAATGCGATTATTTTGGTCTGCTCTAACGCGCCAGTAAGTCCATGCATCATCAAAAGTGTTATTGAAAATTGTCAATGTATTGCTAGTGGAATTGAAAGCTGAATCAGTTCCGTTCAAGTCGTTCATACCGTTACAGGTAGCAAAAAGCATACGTGGATCATCAGAACCACAACTAAACCAACGAGTTTCATTATTTTGTAGCCCAGTCCAATTAAGAACAACTTCACTCAAACCAGAAGGTCTAGGAGTGCTAGTATTCCATAATGTGGCTCCAAATGCAGGCGATAAGCCGGTTGATGCAGAAGGTATCCATGGTGCTTGTTCTGAGTAAGTGAAATTAATTCTTGGCCTGCTATCAACATCAGTTGATTCACTACTATGTAATGCATATGAACCCATCGCGGTAGTACCATCATCCTCACCTTGGAGAATTAGAGAGATTGTACTTTGACCATTATGAATTGCTGCTTGAATCGCAGCAGTCAGGTTCCAACTGACTGTGTCAGTAGAAGAACTAATCCATTCACCTTCTGAAAATGGGATGTCGCTATCACCACTCTGATGTGCACCTGGTGCTATCCAGTTTACTGTAGCTGAAGAAGCGGCCCATTGAGAATATTCATTCCAATTAGTATTCATTACTGATACTGAAGTATATACTGAACCGGAACCTGAAGCAACTGTCATTTCTAGTGTAGCATTTTGAATTTCATAAATACTTGGCATAGGAAGAACGCCGATATCAAATGAAATTAATGAGTTAGCATAATGGTTATTTGACAAAGGACTTCTTCCAACATACATTGTTGCAGTATTACCAAAACTATTGAATCGATTACCGCTATCAAGGTAGGTGTCTTCCGATAGCGCAGGATATCCCAATGGCTCCACATATGCGCCTTCTTGAAGTGAGATCCATGCTGTGGTTGAATCAACTTCTCCACTCTTTTCCTCTGGTATATGGAATGCTGTAGAAGTACTACGTGGGCCTAACATTCCATCCACAACAGGCTGTACCATCCAACGCACTTCACGGGTATGAGTAATATCAATTCCAGGCGTAAATGTTAGATTTGTCAAATCAAATAATTGAGGTTGAGTTCTGGAATCATATGTAGTTAATCCTTCCATATCATCATTTGCATCAGCCATAATGTGTATTCTCCAATTATCAATATTTGCTGAATTTGTATGAGTCCAAGACATGGTTGGTTTGTATTCTGGTATTGCTGCATGAGAAGATGTATTCCAAGAAATCATATTATTGTAAGGGCCAGTATTACTTCCTGCCACTGTTGGAATTGAAGCAGTACCATTGGTCCAAGTTAGATTGAGCCAAGGTTTGTCAGATGAGGTACTATCTGTTGAAATAAATTGAACATAATCTTGAGTCACTGTTGAAGATGCATAAATCATCAATGAAAGTTCACTAGAACCAGCTGCTTGAGCCGCTTGTACTGCCTCAGTAACATCCCAAGTCATCCAATCCGCGGAAACACTATCCTGAATATCTACATAATTTCCAATATCTGTGCTGATATTTCTTCCACCTGGTAAAGACCAATTATTAATTCCATCATATGTTGTATCGTTTGCATCAGCATTCCAATTCTGTAGAACTGGTCTAATTGCTAATGGCTCGTCTATCGCTGAACCAAATATTGAGTATAGGTTCAATTCTGCACCTGTAATTCTTGCATTACTCGGAGTAGGCAATTCATTGAGTGGAATTTTTATCAATCCAGCAGACTGGTATCCTGTTGACAGTTCTCCCACATAGATATGTCCTGAAGAATCATATGTTGAACTTGAACCACTACCACCTTCAATTACATATGTATCTGTAAAATCAGGAAGATTGAGTGATGGCATTGCCATTCTGTGACGTAATTCTACTGCTGCATTCTCTGAGTCAATAGACCAAGTAGTAATGTCTGGCAAGAGGAAATTGTAAGTTTGAGACCAATTACCCAACTGGTTTGTTGTAGAAATTGCTCTTACTCTCCAATACCATGTAGTACCATTATCTAAATTACTAGAAGGTGTAAAGGTAAGATTGGTTGTATCAAAGCCTGTGTCTAACCACGAGGTTACCATCAATAGATCTGGAGAGCTGAAGGATGTGGACTTGTCGATTTGAACTGCCCAACCATCAATACTCATGCTACCACCGAACGACCAGCCCAATTCTGGACGATGGACTGGTGCTACTTCAATATCAGAAGTAACAGACCAAGAACCATTCAATGGATGAATTGGAACTGGTTCATTAGGAACTGCATCGGAACCTGGGACATAAACAAAGGAAAGTTGAGGTCGATAACTTGCTGTAGAAGTTGAACCTGGGTATATCATGATATCTCGGTCAGTACCAGTCCCTACACCAGTTACTCCAATGAGGAAATCTACAGCCCTATCTTCGCGCATTGCATTTTGAACGCCTAATGTTAC
This sequence comes from Candidatus Poseidoniaceae archaeon, assembly GCA_024958795.1. Lineage (GTDB taxonomy): Archaea > Thermoplasmatota > Poseidoniia > Poseidoniales > Poseidoniaceae > MGIIa-L1. Next base: position 76,863 of record JANXHP010000009.1, read on the forward strand.
ATTCCATTCAATAGTATCACCTGCTGAATAGGAGTTGCCAATTGTTAATGAATCGATAAGAGAACCTCTCTCCCAACCCTTAGCACCTGCTGCACCCCAATTATTGACTCCATCATATGTGGACCATGTTGCCCCTTCTGCTGTCCAGTTGTGTTGACGGCTTTCCCAAATAGCAACATTTGGTGAACCGCTAGGATAATCAGCCAACTTGACATCTAATTGTGCGGATTCAACTGCGTAACCACTAGGAAGTAGATTAGCTACAAGATTACAATTAAACAAAACACTTGTTTCACTAGGCCAAGTGTTGTATGAAATTTGCATTTCGGTTTCACCATCATAATTAGTATTTGGAGAGCCACTGTCAATATATGTATCAGCACATTCTGGATATAGGCCATTGTTTGTACCATTTCCATTACTGAGTCTAAATTCGTATCTATCTCCACCCAACCACGTACTAGTCAATCCACTGACTAAGAAATTAGAAGAAGACCATTCTCCTCTTAATCCATCATTATCAACGTGTGACATTCTCCAGAAATACATATTTCCAGCGCTTAATTCATCATTTCCAGTCAAGTTGAAAATACCCTGGTTAGAAGTGAAATTAGAATCGGTTCTAGTATCCAATAGATTTACCCTCTCACGGAAAAATTGGTCCGTTGCTATTTGGAATATTACGTCATATGATGAAGATGAAGTACTAGACCAAGTGAGAGAAGGCGTCGAATTTCCAGACAGATTGTGACCTACTTGATCCCAAACTGCTTTGCCTTGTTCAGGCCCGGTTAGTGTAGGAGTGCCGATTGTGGTGTTAGAACTCCAACTATATGTTAATTCAAAATTAGGTTTCTTAGCATCATCACTATTCTCTGAAGAATAGAAATTGATTCCTTGCAATCCACTAGATGTATAATCGCCAGTATTACTGCGACCAATCACCATGAAATCCTTAGAACCTGAAGCGCCATCACGTATCCATCCTTGAAGCGCGTCGGTGATTTCAAAGGATGTATCTGTTGACGATGATGCCCCATACATTGTGTCGCTGGATGCTGAAAGTAAACCTCTTCCACCATTATCCCAAAGTGTTGAAGAATCTGAGCGCCTCCAAGTTGTGTCATCTTCAACCCACACACCTTCATTATTTACTTCATGAATAGACAACTCTGGCGAACCAGTTGTTGAAAATCTAGTTAAATTTATTTCCGCACTTTGTATTGTTGCATTACTATGCAGGCCAATTTGATCCAAATGTAATCTCATATGAACTAATGATTCTTTGTTGGTTGACATTATTACTTCCATTTTATCATTTGAACCAAATTTCATGTTTATGGAACGTTGGTCAACTTGTGCATCCTCAATGAAATCAGCATTCAGCCCCATATCATCAGCATCAATTTCAACTGTCGCAGTACCATCGCCATTATCTGTAACAGTAAGTGATGGCAGTAAGAAATAACTCTCATTCCAATCGCTAAGAGTATCGGTAGAATCCATGGAACGTACTCGATAGTAAATTACTGAACCATTAGTAAATTCATCACCACTCGGAACAACAAAACTTCCAGAGCTACTAGTTGTTGAAAATATATCTGCCATTGTACTGTAATGCCAAGAAAGGTCTCCAAGCGCCTTGAAGTCTGGATCCACTGATAACTGGAATTCAACACCATCACCTACTAATGAATTGTAGGACAATGTTGGATTAGTTTCCGCCTTTAGAATGAAATCTCCACTCATCAATGGCGCACCATCATCAACGAAATCTGCTGTTACACTTCCACCATTACCTGCGGCTGAAGATGAAGTGTCCAATATTAGAGATGGTCTGTCTAATATTGTAGTTGAATCATTCATAGCACAGGAATATTCTGCCCCTTCTGATGCAATTAATAGTTCAAGTGTGTTTTGATTACTGGAAGCCGCTTGCTGTGCAAGAGCAGTTACATTTACCATCATTGTTCCATTCATTGAAGCACGGTGTGGTGGTTCCCAATCACCACGTTCTGTTGAATCATCAGCACCAGGTGAATTCCACATAATATTTGTTGCAGAATTTAGCCATGTGGCCTCTGTTGCGTTCCATGATGAAGTAATTGCTGCTGAATAGATTGCGATATCTGTTGAACCGATAACATCACTCCAACACTTCAAACTCAATGTTGCTGAATGGATTGTATCAGTGGAACCAAAACTCATGTTAAAACTGAACAATAACCGTGTAGGTGAAGTAACACCTCCTTCGAGTGTACCATTTTGTGCCATCTCAAAGTTGTCGTTTGGATAAAAGGAATCAATGTAGGTGTCGGCGGAAGGTGAGACATTAGAAATAACTCGATTTATTGAAGGTGAGTTTTCCAATTCTTTCCATTCTGGTACCGCACTTGGTAGCGCTAAATCGGCGAATAAAAATAGTATAATCAATAATACGGCTACTGAAGTTTGTGGTTTTTTGTCATCGCGCAGCATGGGACTCGTCCCTCTCACTTCGTCCCCGTTATACTGTCTTTTCCCTAATTGTTCATGAAATTAGGCTCAGAAGAAGATATTCTCCCTACGGGAGAGTTTTCATAACCAATATCAAAAAATACGATATTTGTTCCAACATCTATTCATTGATTTCAATTCAATATCAAGCCAATGTTGAAGGAGGCTCGCCACAGGGAGATACCTATGAGCGACTTATGGGTTGAAAAGCACCGCCCGCAATCAGTTCATGAAATCCGCGGACAGTTGCCCGTAGTGCAACGATTAACAATCTATTCTAAGAACAAAGAATTCCCACATTTGCTATTCGCAGGCCCTCCAGGAACTGGAAAGACCACCGCTGCCATGGCCCTGACCAAAGATGTGTTCGGAGAAGATTATAGGCAGAATTTACTAGAAATGAATGCTTCGGATGAAAGAAAATTAGAGAGCATTAGAACCAAAGTAAAACAATTCGCAAGAACTGCTCCCTATGGCAGTGCGAATTTCAAGATAATTTTCCTTGATGAGGCTGATGCATTGACCAATGATGCACAAGGAGCCTTACGCAGAATAATGGAACAATATGCCCAAACCTGTAGGTTTATTTTATCATGTAATTACTCTTCAAAAATCATTGAACCGATTCAATCTAGATGTGCAGTTTTTAGATTCCGCCCACTGGCAGATTCCGCAGTAAAGAATCAAGTAATTCATGTCGCAAAAGAAGAAAAAGTAAATCTCACCGATGATGCTGCAGAAGCATTGACAAGAATTAGTCAAGGTGACCTTAGAAAAGCGATTACTGCTCTACAGGTTGCTGCTGCATTGGACAATGATATTACAAGAGAATTGATCTATGAAACTTCTGCTACTGCACCACCTGAAGCACTGCATCAATATTTGATGGCATGTAGAGATGATGGATTCCATGCAGCAAGAAGAAGACTGAAAGAATTACTTGACAAATATGGGCTAGCTGGAACTGATTTTGTCAACCAATTACATCGTGAATTATATGCCGCTGATTTCCTTAGTGAGTCGGCGAAGTTAGATTTAACTGAATGGATGGCTGAAGTCGATTATCGATTGGTTGAAGGTGGAGGAGAACATATCCAACTCGATGCTTTAACCGCCCGATTTGTCACACATTTGAAAAAGGAATAATTGATTTTTTTCACTTTCACCTTTCCAATGAGGGGTGTAGAAAAATGACTGGTATCAAATCCTTACAGTAAGGGTGTATGAGAGTTAGACAACACCTAGTAGATGCTGCATGTTGGACGCCAATTGCTCCAATAATTCGCAAATACCGAATCTCCAAATTGATAAAAACTACGAATGAAAAAAGAGATATTAAGAAAATATCAATCATATTGAGTGCGATAATGGCGGCTCATTCAGACTTACTTTCTTAGTCTTGAATGATTTCCTTTACGATGATTAAATTCCAGTTGTAAGTTCTATGATTTATCCAAGGGTCACCTTGTTCAGTTATCTCAACAGATATTGAATGTTTACCCTCTGGAAGTTCAGCCCCTAATAGAATTGCAAAGGGTTGGTCATTACTGCCGTGAGGGAAGAAATTTGGAATTGATTTGTTTGTCGTTGTTGTTGAATTTAATAATCGTTGTTTGTTATCAGTCCAAAAAGAATCTGTTGCTGAAATTTCCCGGCTTCCATTATTGTTGGTAAGTGTTACAATTACTTCGGCTCCATCGGAATTTACATTGTCTGCTAATCCAAATAACAACCAAACTTGACCGTTCAATTTTCCATTAGAGTCAACTGTCCAAGTGATGGTATCTTTCTTAGTTCCATCATCAAATAACAACTCAACGCCATCATCGGTTGCAATTGACCATTCGTTTGACAACTGAGGTGCAACAATGTCTCCAAGTGGTGGATTTACCAGTAAAAATGCCATTGCTAAAAATGTAAATGTATGCAAAAAACCACCCTTTACCCAAGTTCCTTTAGTGTAATGCTCAAGGAATTTTTCTGGTAATATTGTACGATGAATTTGTGGAATTAGTATCATCGCTGTTAGAGGAAGAAGATACAAAATATCTGTTTTTTCATCGGAAGTATTTGGCATCAATACATAGCGCATTAGAAGTGATATTATTGTGGTAAAGGTGAGAACAAGCCACATTGAAACTGTGTCTGCCTTTTCTTTCTCAGCATATTTGGCAGGGTCAAAGGCCTCCAATCCAAGATCCGAACCACTGCGGCGAATTTTCTTTTCTTTTTCCTCCCCCTCTGCACGCTTTCGACGCTCTGTTGCAGCCGCCGCCATCGCAGTGTTTAGGTCCACCATATTGACGGGCAAAAGTTGGCAGTGAATAAAGGCTACAATGGACTACTCATCTCTTACGAGCCGTATCATTCAAAGGGAGAGTGCTTCACGACGGGGTAAGCCGGGGTGGCGTAGTTGGTGGCGCGTCGGACTCATAGGGCAGCCTACAAGGCAATCGTATGACGTGCAAACAATCCCATTGTGGTGTCTGAGACATCCGAAGGTCGCGGGTTCAAGCCCCGCTCCCGGCACCAATTAGAATTTTTTATTTTTGACTAGGAAATTTATAATTCAAATCATCTATTGACAAGTATTAGATTCCGATGTCTTGATGTGCCTTCACTTGATGGAGGGATTCATGGTTGATATGCCTGATGCTGGTAGTCGAGTCCTCGTGGAGGTGGAAAGTCTCAATGGCTCCACCTCGATTGAGGGAATCGTTTTACCTGCAGCATCTGCTGGCCACATTACAATAAAATTGGTAAATGGATATAATGCCAGTTATTCTATTGATTCAATTTCCAGTTTGGAAATTGTTGAAACTGCTGCTGAACAACCTGCAACGGGAGAGTCTCCTCAGACAACAAATAATGAATCATTACCGACTGTAAGAATTCTGCACACAGGCGGTACAATTGCAAGTAAAGTAGATTATGCAACCGGTGCTGTAGTCGCAAGATTTGAACCTGATGAATTGATTTCATCGATACCAGAACTAAACAATATTGCAAATATTCAAGCGATAAAATTGGGTAATATGTTTTCAGATGATATGAGGCCTCAGCACTGGAATAAGATTGCGGAAGCATCAAGGCAAGCTTTTGCTGATGGTGTTGATGGAGTTGTTATTACTCAAGGAACAGATACCCTACACTACACCGCCGCAGCTCTATCATTTTCATGGGCTGGGTCTGGTGGAAAAAGCCCGAGACCTATTGCCATTGTTGGCTCGCAACGCTCAAGCGATAGAGGTTCTTCTGATGCGGCTGAAAACCTACTTGCTGCAGTGCATTGGGCTGCAAATGCGCCCTCTCCAATCGGTGGAGCAGGTGATTCAGTAGTAGTGGTAATGCACACCAGTTCAAATGATGGAGAATGTTCAGTTCATCCTGGAATTGGTGTAAGAAAAATGCATTCGACGCGTAGAGATGCATTCAAGGGAATAAATACACAACCTCTTGCAATAATCAGTGCTAATAATGGTAAGCCATCTCATCAATTGAGTGAAACTTATGCCGCTGAAATAGAATTACCAAATGAAAGGATAGTAACTTCAACACCTGATAAATTTGAACCTCAAATTCGTATTCCTCAATTCATTGCAGGACCTTGGTTGGTCTCTGAACATATTGATGCAATCATGAATATTGGTTGCCAAGCGATCGTAATACATGGTACCGGTTTAGGCCACCTTCCGATAGATGACCCTGAAGGCGATGCTCCCGAAAATACATTGGTTTGGCGAAGTATTACTAGAGCAGTAAATCGCGAAGTTCCTGTAGTAATTGTTAATCAATGTATTAGTGGGCCTGTTGATATGAATGTATATTCAAAAGGACGAAAGCAAATGGAAATGGGTATATTGGGTCATGGTATTATAGCACCACCTGAAACTGTTGTTGCAAAAATACACTGGGCACTTTCTAATGGTAAAAATATCAATTCAATTATCGCCGCTGATTTATGTGGAGAGGGACGCGCAACCCTAATGGAATGAGCGCACCAATCAAGAACTGGCAACGGATGGGGTAAATATGGCAGAGAAGCAGAGCGAGGCTGTTGTCAATTTGCGCAGTATGCGTGAAAAGTCTCGCTTAGGAGGCGGTCTAAAGGCTCAAGAGGCAATTCGTGTCTCTGGAAGGGGTACTGCTAGAGATAGAATTAGTATGCTTCTAGATGAAGACTCCTTCGTCGAAATAGACGCATTTGTCACTCACCGTACTACTGATCATGGAATGTTTATGCATCATACTCTTGGAGATGGAGTTGTTGCTGGACATGGAACGATAAATGGAAGGCGAGTATTCTGTTTTTCTCAAGACTTTAGCGTTCATGGAGGTAGCATGGGTGAAATGCATGCTAAGAAAATTGCTAAAATTGTAGAAATGGCAGACAAGGCAAAAACTCCAATCATTGGTATGTGGGATGGGGGAGGTCAAAGGGCTCAAGATGGAGTCAATGGCCTAGCTGGAACTGGAGAATTGTTAGACCGTTTGGTTCAATGTAGTGGACGGATTCCAATGATTAGTTTGGTGCTAGGACCAGTTGTTGGTGTATCTGCTCTCGCTGCAAGTTTGGCAGATTTTACAATTCTTGGTGAAGAGCATGGACAATTATTCCTCTCATCACCGATTGAAACACCTGAAGTCATTTGTGGAGAAGTGGATGCTGCTGGATTAGGCGGAGCAACTTTACACGCTTCTCGTTCTGGAATTGCTTGTCAAATTGCAAGTGATGAAGAGGATGCTTGTTTGTTAGCAACTGAGATTCTATCTTATCTTCCCGACAATTGTATGTCCGATGCTCCATTAGAAGAAACTGCAGATCCAATAACAAGACTAAACACTAGTCTAGAAACACTTGTACCCGATAATCCAAACAAACCATATGATATGGTCAAGGTAATTGAAGAAGTTGTTGATGATGGGATTTTTGTTGAATTGTTTGAAGCATATGCAGATAATATCATCATCGGTTTTGCACGATTGAATGGTATGCCAATTGGCGTTGTTGGAAATCAACCTAAGGTCTTAGCAGGATGTTTAGATATTGATGCTTCAATTAAAGCCGCTCGCTTCATTAGAACTTGTGATGCTTTCAATATCCCATTGGTCACTTTTGAAGATGTACCGGGATTCCTTCCAGGTGTAGTTCAAGAATGGGGTGGAATTATTAGGCACGGGGCAAAGTTACTATTCGCATATGCTGAAGCTACTGTTCCTAAACTTACATTGATAATAAGAAAAGCATACGGAGGAGCATATTTAGCAATGTCTTGTAAGCACCTACAGAGCGATTATAACGTTGCTTGGCCGACTGCAGAATTGGCGGTGATGGGTGCTGAAGGTGCAGTAAATGTCATCCATCGCAGAGAAATAAACGCAGTGGATGACGAACATAAGGAAGAAGTTCGCCTTCGTCTAGTCGCCGAATATAAGAACAAATTCGGAGACCCATATGTCGCTGCTCGAAATGGATGGTTAGATGATGTCATTGAACCTGAGGAATCAAGGATGCGTTTGTGCCGTGCATTGAATATTGTCAAATCTAAACGCGAGTGGTCTCCTCCTAAGAAGCATGGTAATATTCCATTATGAGAATTACATATTCTTTGCTCTTGCTAGAAGACCTGATGTACTTGATTCAACCTCACTTTCTGCATCACTATCTACTTCCTCAGTGCTAACTTTTTGTTCCTCATTTGGTAATTGCTGACGAAGTAATTGTGCATTAGAATCAGAATTCTTAGTAATAATAATAACAACAACAATACCTAGTAATAGCCCTGTTATTCCGATTATCATTTTGCTAGAAATTGAATCACTTTGCACATTTTCTGTTTCTTCTGTAGCTGGCTTGATATTCATGTCCAAAGTATATTCTATCCCTACTGTTTGATTTAGTTCCAAGTCTGTAACGCGAATAGTGATAGTAATATTTCCATCATGTTGCTGTGGTAAAACGAGCATTGTAACACATATGGAGGTATGCTGAGATTCATCGGTGGTGCATGAAGAGGTAACATTTTGTGAAACATTTTCAAGGTAAAAACTCACATCTGCTTGCTGTTCTTCATCTAAATCGGTTAGATCCCATTGGACTGTAGCAGCCGTTTTGTCAATCAAATTAACATTACCAATTGTAATTGTTGGCAAATCAGGTTGAGGGGCAATTGTGACATTCAAAATTGCTGAATAAGTAGTAATTCCATCAGTAACATTTAGGCTTTGAGAATTGCAAATACCATATTTATCTGGTTTCACATTGACCATTAAATCATTACCTGCAATGACGAAATTACATTTAGAGGATTCAACCCCTTCAATGGACCAAATCAACGGATCACCATCGATATCATAAGCGAAATCACGCAGGTCTAGAACAATTGATTCGTCTTCAGTAGCGTTAATATTCCAAGCGGAATTATTGCTTACTAAAATGTCATCAACCGCTAATACATTTATTGGAATATCTAGGTTTAGTGCTGTATTGAATCCATCACCTACTAGCATATGAATTACTACTGCACCATGTTGATTTGCAAGAGGTGTAATCGTAACTACACCATCAGCAATATCTATCGAAACTGGACCCAATTCCGAGGATGTATTCATGTTTACCAGACCTGCAATTTCCTCCCCTTCAGGGTCAAATACATATTCAGACAGATTCAACATTATAGGTTCTGAATCCTCATTCATTTCCTGTAATGGCACATTTTTTATCAAACTAGCTGGGTCATCAACTGGCATTACTCGAAGAGTGATTTCTGTAGTTGTTTCATCAAGAGTTTGACCGCCTGCTCTTAATTCAAGCCTTAGATTATTCAAGCCAGTCCATTCTTCATCCACACTATGGAAGACTGTAAATCCAAGATTATCTGAATCAATTTGGAAATGGAAATGTTGGGAGTTTTGACCGACCAATGTTGCATTATCAAGGAATACACTCTGCCCATCAGGGTCATATGCAATCAAACCATTTTCAACATGAGTACTACCTCTTTGAGGAATATCGATAATTGCCGGTGGAGTCAATACAACCAATGGTGAATCTGTTCTAACAATATCTAGATGTCTATGAGAAGGTGCACCTTCAACATATACGCTAATCGTCAAACGGTTATGTCCCGGTTGGACATCGGCCATAGGGAATAGGCATACAGCTACACCATCAGCGTCAATTTGTCCAATAGTCTCATTCTCAACCGATTCAATAGCACAAACCACAGTTACATTCCATTCACTTGGTAATTGTGAATAATTTAAGCCATTACGTAAAGTCCAATCCATTTTCAAATTCACCGTATCTTCAGGCCCCATTGATTCATTATTATTTGGAACTGACCAAAGCGCACCTACTTTGAGCCAATCAGCAGAAGATAGATTCTCAACCACATAAGAATCTGGGTCGGAAACAACACTTGATGTGACTGGCCTATTGAAAGCATCACGGAAACGACTGTGATCTCCTCTCAAAACTGCATCTAAATATGCAACAATATGGTTTGAACTCAAATCTAATTGAGCCTCTTTACTCATTGTAGCGTCACCATCATCGTTTTCAAAAATGGAAGTGGTATCTTGGAATTGGTAGTGATTTGCGCCTAATAGGTGCATCATTTGCCAAGAAAAATCCTTGATTGTTTGGAGCCTACTTATGGCATCAGGTGCAGGTGCGACTTCATCGGTTGTTCCCGTGATAAATAACCCAGTATTCGGAACAGGTGCTTGCCAATCTGTTGCTGCAAATGGTCTGAATTGCTGATTCCAAGAAGAAAAGTCCGCACCAACTGCAAATATTCCACTTGGACCATGTGTTGTGTTTCCATCATCACTTGCTAGCCAATATGGGTATAGCGATGTCGCGGTCATTGCACCAACGCCATGGCCTGAAAGCGCCCAGTGGTTTACATCGACATTGCCAAATCCGCCTAATATCACTGCATGAGAATTATTTGTATTATTCATCAATTCAAGTGCTGTTTGAGCAATCTCAAGCCCCTCAGTTAGGTCGTTGGAATCGCTCATTTCTTGGCTAACAAGAACAATGTAACCGCGCTTTACGATTTCACTTGTTAATTCCATATAACCATCTTGAGCCTCTCCATCTGAACCAAAAAATAGCACCCATGGAAATGGTCCATTACCTGCCATTTCATCATCGCTACCACCAGTCATTGCAGGATATATCATCTCAAATCCTTGAGAATTTGGACCAAATCCGATGTTAATGTCACTCCAGCCAATTGGAAAATCAATCCCTTGATGTATAGGTTCAAAATTGTCATCCTCTTGTAAAAGGGATGCACTAACTACTGGAAATAATGCTGAAATAAGGAGCATTGATAAAATAAATAGTGATGATTTTACAAATTCTCTCATCCTTGCCACTAAGTGGCAACTGTAAGCCATTGTTCTTTGATGCTTCGTTATTTTGTGTATTCTTCCATCATAGTTTCAGCATATACTAATTTTGTCAGCAGTAATCCAATAGATGGAAGCATATCACCCAATTGTGGTGCCCAAAAATTGGACCAGCATTCTAAATGCTGAGCTGCAAGTAACCAACGGCCATCAAATGGCCCCTGTGACAACTTCTCAATTCTTTCTTCTGCGGTACCCTGCATAGATGAATATGGCGCCTCAAATACAACTTTTGCTTTATCATGAGATGATTCTGCATCTTGAATTTTATTTAGTTCACCACCATCAAAGTTAATGAAAACATCTATCTTTCCAGTGTAGTCTTTACTATCTATCCATTCACCTTTTGGAAGTGGACGTCGCCCCTCTATCGCAATTACCTTTCCACCTGAATTAATCCATTCATGAGCAGTACTACGGGCAGCACCACCTCCACCAAGTATTGCCAATACTGCTCCATCTGCAACATCTATCCCATGATAATCCACGACTGAAACTACTCCTAATCCGTCAAATGTACCACAAAACCAACCTTGACCATCCCATCTAAGACAATTTACAGATTGAATTTCCATAGAATTATCAATCGAACGAACCGCATTACTGACCAAGGTATGTTTTAGGGGAGATGTTAAATTGATCCAAACCTCTTCATTCAACGCAGATCTAGGGAGTTTTGAATTGCTTAATAATTCCATTTTTTCTGACATTTCTTGTATTTGTAATTCTAAACTTTTGTTGGTTTTTGATTCTACTAACGAAGAACAATCAAGTACTTTTCTTGAAGCTTCAATTGCCTTTTCTAATAACGCAGTTGTTCTATATTTGCCGAATGGTGCACCAGTCCATTTCCAAGGTAATGAGTTGGGCATTGAGCCCGCATATCCCCATGCAAGTGTATCCGCAATCGTTGTTGTTTCTACTAAATCTAACTTTAATAGTTTGAAATTTGACAACAAATTTGATTTCATTGAAACAAGATGGTCGTGAACTATTGCCATTAGTAATGGAGACAATGAATGTTCAACAGGAGAACCTGCTATCGCATAACGTACCCCTGCCACGAATATACATATGGAAGGTAGTTATTGAATACTTGTCGCTTACAATGTCAAAAAACGGGAGAGGATTCAATAATGAGTAAACACAGGGGCTAATATGCAAGATATCAAGTTCAAGGCGGAGAAATCCACCATTAGCATGTTAACTGGTGCGCTTGGATTATACATGACTGCTGCGATGTGGTTTGAATTTAATGAGGCTTTGGGGTTTTATCTGGGACCTAGTTTAGGAGTGATAATCGGTACTATTGTTTTTTTAATATATCAATCCAACAAAAATGTTAAAGAATTTTCATTGGATGGAAATTACGATACTTCTGAACGTACAGCGGGTGTTGTGCAGGCCGATGGTAGAGTGTATCAAACCGACGGCTATATAGAACCGGGAAGAAATGCTGTTGGATATATTGCCATAATATATGTCATCATCATTATTCTCAGTGAATTAACTTGGTCGAATTTGATTATTTGAGGTTTAAAAAATGTCAGGCCTACTTGATGTTTTCATGATGAAGGAAAGAGTGAATGATGGTTCAAATCCCATCTTGATCGTCTTAGAAAAGGCTTCAATGATGTTAACACTATTTATTATTGGAACTATTGGTTATGGATTAAATCTTCCAGGTTGGGGAATCGGATTACTTGTAGGTGCTAGTTTAGGACCTGTGGTGTATATTCATTACTACATATTATACATTAGACCTCTGAAAAAGAGGGGCAACATTGATGGCAAATAACTAATCTCAAAGATTGAGGCGGAAATATGAGTGGACTCTTTTCTTCAATTTTAGGATTTTTAGGCTTAGAAGCCATTACTGGCGTAGACTTATTATTTGCAGGTTCTGCAATTGTGGGAACTATATTGTTCATCATTTATTTCCTATTGGTACTAGTTGGCGGTGTAGCTGATGGAGCATTGGATGTGATGGGTTTTGATGTTGACTTGGATGTCGGTGCTGAAGGAATATTCCATATGCTTACAATACAAGGATTACTGAGTTTCATGATGATGTTTGGTATTTTTGGATTAGGTGTATCGCAATCAAATGACAATGTGTTGTATGCCATTGGCGCGGGTACAATCGCCGGTATAGGCTCTATGTGGGTCATTGGCAAAGTATTCCAAATGATGAAAAGTTTAGAGACCGATGGCACTGTAAAATATCACGAAGCAATTGGGGCAAAAGGAAAAGTGTATCAAACAATTTTCCCAGGTGATTCAGGTCAAGTTCAAGTAGAGTTCACTGGTGCTCTAAGAACAGTTTCTGCTGTTAGTCATGATGAAAAGGAAAAGATTGAAACTGGAAAATTCATTCAAGTGGTAGACCATATTAGTGAAACTCTAATAGTAAAATCAATTTCAGTCACTGTTGTTAGCGATTCTGAAGAATAAGGTATAGCATAATCGGGTCAAGACTCATAAAGGAGTGCTCTCATGGCTGTATGAGTACTATGGCATCAGGAGCATTGTTTCTTTTAGGAATTGGATTATTTGTAGCAGTTGTGATGGGTACAATCTATATCGCAACATCAAGATATAAGTTAGCACCATCAGACAAAATTTTGGTTGTATATGGTAATGTAAAGACGGGTGGAGCAGCAGCCTGTTATCACGGCGGTGGACGCGTCGTATGGCCTTTAATCCAACATTATGCATATTTAGATCTAAAACCGATGACTATTCTAATCAACCTTGAACACGCACTTTCATCACAAAACATTCGTGTTACTGTACCTTCAACATTTACTATCGGTGTTTCAACTGAACCATCCATTATGTCAAATGCTGCAGAGCGTTTACTTGGATTAAATCAACCACAGATTGAAGATATGGCTAAAGAAATTATTTTTGGTCAACTTCGTCTTACAGTTGCATCTCTTTCAATTGAAGCAATCAATTCAGACAGAGAGGCTTTCTTGCGAGATGTTTCATTGAATGTTGACACTGAACTTCACAAGATTGGACTTTACCTAATCAACGTTAACATTATCGATATTACTGATGAATCCGATTATATCAAATCCATTGGTGTTGCTGCTGCTACAGAAGCAATTGCTAAGGCGGATATCGCTCGTTCAACCGCTGAAAGAGATGGTCGCATTGGTGTATCCAATGCAGAGAGGGCAATGAGAACTGAAGTTGCTAATAACGATGCAGAAGCTGTGAAAGGTGAGAAAGATGCTGAAGCAATGAAGCGTATTTACATCAATCAACAAGAAGCACTTGCTGTTGAAGGTGAAAACGTTTCAGCTGCTTCTATTGCCCATTACAATGCTGATCTTGCTGAGAAAGAGGCAGAAGCACTTCAACGTGCAGAAGTTGCAAAGCGTATGGCTCAAGTAAATATTCAGAAGGCTCAATATGAGATGGAAGGAGAAAGACTTCGTGCTGAAGAAATTGCTCGTGAAGAAATTGCTAAGGAACAAATCGAAATCGCTGCTTCCGCAGAGGCTAGCAGAGAACGTCTAATCGCGCAAGGTCAAGCAGATGCTACACTTGCACGATATAATGCAGAGGCTGCTGGACAACAAGCGGTATTAGAAGCAAAGGCTGCTGGATATGCACAACTAGTGAAAAGTGCTGGTGGCGATGCAAAGGCTGCTGCTACCTTGCTAATGGTTGAGAAGATTGAAACATTGGTTGCAAAGCAAACTGAGGCAATAGCGAACTTGAAGATTGACAAGATTACTGTTTGGGATTCAGGTAATGGGGGAGAATCTGGAGGTTCTACAGCGAACTTCGTTTCCTCCCTAATCAAGTCTTTACCACCAGTACATGATGTTGCAGCAATGGCTGGAGTAGACCTTCCAGATTACCTTGGAAACGTCAAAGACGAATGATTTGACTAATTTCAAAGACCCTGCAAATGGCTATTTCAGCCCATAATTGAAGCGAGGGATTGAAAGGTGGTTGTGCGCGCAACCGACCATATGGCTAGTGACTTGGAAATTGCAAGAGCCGCGACTTTGGAGCCAATTGAAGCAATCGCTTGGAAATTGGGCATATCATCTCATGAATTAACTCCGGTTGGAAATGGGATGGCAAAGATAACCTGGGAGGCTATCTGTGAAAGGTTCAATCGCCCTCAAGGAAGTCTTGTATTAGTTACATCAGTTAATCCTACACCATTCGGTGAAGGGAAAACTGTTACCACAATAGGATTAACACAAGCACTTTGTGCAATTGGCTCCAAAGCTACTTGTGTAGTTCGTGAACCATCTATGGGTCCTGTGTTCGGAATCAAAGGTGGGGCTGCTGGTGGTGGATATTCTCAAGTATTACCAATGGAAGATATCAATCTCCATTTCACCGGTGATATGCATGCGATTACTTCAACTCATAACTTGTTGAGTGCATTGATTGATAATCATTTGAAATTTGGTAATGATTGCAAGATTGATACTGAGCGAATTAGTTGGCCGAGAGTCATTGATATGAACGATAGGTCGCTACGTCAAATTGTAGTTGGATTAGGGACTGCGGCAAATGGAAATGTACGACAAGACCGATTTGATATTACTGCTGCAAGCGAAGTAATGGCGATATTAGTATTAGCAAGCGATTATGCTGATCTTCGTAGAAGACTTGGTGAGATTGTAATTGGCCCTTCGTTTGAAGGAAATCCCGTCAAGGCTGAAGATATCGGTGCTGCTGGTGCAATGGCATTGTTATTGAGAAATGCATTCTTACCGAATCTTGTACAAACTCTAGAAGGAAATCCAGCATTTATTCATGGTGGTCCTTTCGCAAATATTGCCCATGGTAATTCTAGCGTTATCGCAGATAGAATTGCACTTGGAGCAGCGGATATTGTTGTCACTGAAGCCGGTTTTGGCTCTGATATGGGTGCTGAGAAATTCATGCATATCAAAGCGGCTAATTCGGGAAAACCACCAGATTGCGTTGTGATGAATGTTACTGTTCGTTCTATGAAATTGCATGGTGGTGCCTTTGGAGATAAGGGTGGATATCGTCCGACACCTGAAGAATTAGCTGCTGAGAATGTTGAAGCTGTATCAGCTGGTGCAACTGGTAACCTCGATAGACACATTAGAAATATGGCTGGCTTTGGAATGCCAGTTATTGTTTCAATCAATCGTTTTTCAACAGATACTGATGCGGAACTTGCTGCATTGGGTGATGCTGCTAGAGCAAGTGGAGCAACTGCTGTTACAATTTGTGAAGTACACGCAAAGGGTGGAGCAGGTGGTGAAGAACTTGCAAGGGCTGTCGTCACAGCAATTCAAGATCATGTTGCTGCAGGAAGACCATTCACACCTCTATTCATGCCTGATGCAACCATTAGAGAAAAGATTGATTCAATCGCTACAAGAATCTACAAGGCGGATAGAGTGCGAATTGAAACTGCTGCTGCAAGACAATTAGCACAGATTGAAAAATGGGGATATGGTAAACTTCCAGTTTGTATGGCAAAAACACAGTACTCGTTTTCACACGATCCAAACCTTCTAGGCTCTCCTACAGGATTTATTGTACCGATTAAGGAATTCCGTTTGAATGCTGGTGCAGAATTTATCGTTGCGATTTGCGGAAATATGATGACGATGCCCGGATTACCAAAGCGCCCCGCTGCCCTCGACATGGACATGGATGAGAATGGCAACTTAACCGGCGTATTTGGGTGAAACAATGAAGATTCTCAAGCGGCAACAAATGTTGTGGAGAATTCGAGTAGAATCTCAAGATGACCTATGGTCTATCTCAAGATTAGCGCGTAAAGGTATGTCAGTAGCAATGCTTGGTGAGAGAAGAGACCAAACTACTGCTGGAGAAACTGGAGGACGCGCAAAATCTGCTGAAAGGAAAAAAATGTGGATTAAATTGAGAATTGAATCTACAGAGTATCAAACATTTTCAGATACATTGAGAATTCATGGTATTATTGAAGAGGCTCAATTTGATTTGGGTTTACATCACACTCACATTATTGAAGTAAATGATGAGATTGAAATCACCTCTCTCACACCTTTTGATGCGACTGATATTGATTTACTAATCCAGAGTGAAAAGGCAAGTAAGGCAGTTCAAGTTGCACTACTTGTCGTTGAGAATGATGAAATGATTCTGTATTTTATTACTGGAAGAGGGTTGCGAGAAAGTGCAATGTGGACAATGCGAGGTGGTGGAAAGCGTGGAGATTTGAAGACAACTACCAGTGTAGCTTCATCCTTTAGAAAGAGCGTTGTTTCCGCACTTTCTGCTCAATTAAATGATGAGATTCCATTGATTCTTTGTGGCCCTGGACATGCAAAGGACGTATTGCTTCCTGAACTAAGAGATGATGGTCATAGTAGGTTCATCAAATTAGTTGCTACTTCGATGGGTGGTCGTTCAGCCGCTAATGAAGTGATAAGAGAGGGTTTAGCAGAAGATTTACTCGGACAACATGCAATTTCAATAGAAATAATGTTGTTAGAAGAAGCATGGACAAGGCTATCCACAACTGGTACCGTAGCCTATGGTAAAGAACAGTTGGATAAAGCAATGAGTGAAGGAGCGATAGAAACGTTACTCATCACTGCAGATTTACTGAGAAATGAAGATGAAACTATTGCTGGAGTATCATGGTCAGCATGGTGCAAAGGTCTTTCTGATATTTCTGCAAAACTGGTTCAATGTTCCACCGATCATGATTCGGGCCAGCAATTACTGGGAATGGGTGGAGTTGTTGCTCTGCTTCGTTACAAAATGTGAAAGCAGGGATTGATTTTATGGAAGATGATACCTCTTTCAAATATGCATGGTTTAGTCAGTTTGAGGATTTGCCTCGTAACCAACTTCGTGAATCATTGCGTGGATTCCGTTGGATTCTACTCACTGCTGAAGATTTACCAAATGCAACTGCTGTTTGGATGTTTGCTGAACTTGATGGTTTTTTTATTGGCCTAGACCATAGAGGGAGTGAATATTCATCTGGAGTTCACAATAGAGCAATCCACTTACTGCTAATCGATAAAGAACAGGAAATTAGAGGTATTTCAAAGGTTATTTGCGCTGCAACAGATTCAATTGAAAATCACCTTTGGTGAATACTAATTATCAATAGTGGGCTCGAGGGGATTCGAACCCCCGATCAACGCCGTGTAAAGGCGCTGTCATAACCAGCTAGACCACGAACCCGTGCTCCGACCCTATGGCAAGGGGTTTTTCAACTAACCGCATAGCCACTAACCTCAATACCATTCAGCGCTAGCCCCGTATGTATGGATGAGGATGTCCAGGCGACTGCCGCGAGGTTAGTTCGTCGTCTAAAGGAAGGAAATCACACTATTACTGTGGCTGAATCTTGCACAGGAGGATTGCTTGCAAGTGCATTTACTGATATTGCTGGTGCAAGTCAATGGTTTAGACAATCTTGGGTCACATATTCTAATGAGGCAAAGATGAAGGAACTTGGGGTGACTGAAGGAGCTTTGAAGAAAAGAGGGGCGGTTTCAGCAGAAGTTGCAATACAAATGGCCCAAGGCGCTCGTACCAAAGCAAATGCCAGTATTGCATTGTCAATCACTGGAATTGCTGGACCAAATAGTGATGGAAGTAAGAAAAAAATCGGTACTGTTTATGTTGGAATTGCATCCGAAAATTGGGCCAATTCAGATATTACAGAAATCGGTGGTAATCGTGCAGAAAATAAGATCGGTTTTGTTCATTTCGCATTGTTAACCGCTATCAAGTATTGGGATAAGGCAATGGCTGATGCAGAAGTTGCAAGAAAAGAAGAAGAGTCAAGAGTCGCTGCTGAAAAGAGTGCCAAGGAATTATTCGAAGAAGAAAGAGCAAGGCGTGAAGCAGAAGCAAGAGAAAGTGCTCCTTGGCAAGAAGATGAAAATTCACCACATTCAAAGGAAAGTATTAGCAGTGAAGTCAATTGGGATAAGGAATAGAATTGTACTTCTATCAATGAAATTGTAGTTTCTTTGTCGCACTGCTTATGTGCATCCGCTGACACCTACGTCATTATGGGTGGCGATGCAGTAGATATCTGGCAGCATTTGGCCAGCCGTAAAATAATGTTATTTCAATCAATGAAACAGGCTGTTCAAGAACTTGAAGACCCGTATGCAGTGTTTTCACATGCTCAAGAAATAGGTTTTGAATCGGGTCTGTTGACTCAAGAAGTTTTGGACAAAATGGTCGCAGCCTACAATACTGCACAGAATAAGCAAGTTGTAAAACAAGAAGATGAGCCAAAATCTACTCAGACTAGTAAAATGGAAACTAGTATCAACACTTCTGCAGATGAATTAGGTAGAACAATCGCACCTATTAATCAACATGAGCCCTTTGATGTCCGTTTCCGTAATAATTTACCAGATTGGAGTGTTGATGACTTTAGTGAAAATGCAAGTGATGCTCCTAATGAAATCAAAGTTCATTATGATATTACTGGTAACTCGGTCACTGAAGGAAAGATGTCCGATATCAATTCATGTTTTTCTGACCGATTAGAAAAAATTAGAAAAATGATTATTGCAAATTCTAATCTACCAAAACCACCTCAAGAAATAGCAAGGCTAAATTCAGAATATTCTCGTTACCAAGGATACGAAAACACAGTGGTTGCTATTGGTTTAGTTAATGAACCACGCTATACAAAAAATGGTCACCTAATGTGGGGTATTGAAGATGAAACTGGTGAAATGACATGTCTCCTAACCAAACGTCAAGGCGATGACAGAGATAGGGCACAGGAAATGATACTCGAATCTGGTTTAATGCCTGATGATGTATTAGGCGTTTCTGGATCATTTAGCCAAACAGGAGATGTGTTTTATGTCTCAGATTTGTTCTTCCCACTAAAACAAAAACACCAAAAATCCAGTTCAGAACATGGAGTTAGTGTTGCATTCCTCTCCGACATTCATGTTGGCTCAAAGACATTCTTAGAAGTTCAATGGCACAAGATGGTCAGATGGTTCAACACTGATCCGCTTGCTAAGACAATCAAATATCTCATCTTATCAGGTGACTGCGTTGATGGTGTAGGAATATATCCAGGACAAGATAAGGAATTGGCAATACCAGATTTATATGGGCAATATACAGAATTCGCTAGACTCCTTGAATTGTTACCAGAGTGGGTTGAATGCGTAATGCTCCCAGGAAATCATGATGCAGTTCGTCCAGCAGAACCGCAACCAACTTTTGAGAAGGATATTCAACAAGATTATAATTCCACCACATTTGTTGGAAATCCTTGTGATTTTTCCTTGAATGGTGTTCGGGTGTTATCATATCACGGCAAATCAATTGATGATTTTGTTGCAGGTTTGCGAACTGTTACTTATTCCGATCCTGTTGAAGCTATGCGACAGATGTTGAGAAGAAGACACCTTGCACCACAGTGGGGGGGAAAGACTCCACTTTCCCCAGAACCAGAAGATGGACTAGTCATCAATGAAGTGCCTGATATTTTTGTCACTGGTCACGTTCATGGACATGCGTGTGTTGATTTCAAGGGCACTACTTTGATTTGTTCAAGCACATGGCAAGACCAAACTTCCTACCAAAGAATGCTTGGTTTCCAACCAAAACCATGTATGCTAACAATTGTAAATTTGAAGAGTCATGTCACTACTGCAATTCCATTTGCATGAGTAAATTACATCTATTCAAGGCCTAAAAGAGGCCTAAGTAAACTCAAGTCCTTTTCAATCACGATTTCAACACCTGCCTTTTCAAATGCCAATAGTGAAGAATCTCTTGAGGGATTAAAACCAATGAATTTGCTACCTTTAATATGCATACTCAGATCCATTTCAGAATCTCCTACTGAAACTACATCTGTTAAAGCAATGCCATTTATTTCACATAACTTTTTGATTATTTCACCCTTACCACCTGCATGTAATCGGCAAATTCCTTCATCTTTCAGGGAATCATCATCTGCAAATTCAAACCCATTGGCAATCCAGTCATCAACCTTTAGCATCGATGCAATAGTTGAAACAAAAATATCTACACCTGCAGAAACTATTGCTACAAACACTCCATGCTGCTTCAATTCAGAAATAAGTTGTCTAGCACCTGGCATCAACTTTACACCAGAATAAGCTCTAAACAGGTCATCCTTGAATATCGGGTTTTGTTTATTCTTCCACAATTGTATATCTGAACGCATAAACTCAACATCACTTAATTCACCATTGATGAAATGTTGTAAATTTTTGACATTATCAGTTCCGAAATGATCGTGAAGAGTTCTCCATGAAGAGACTGCATCAACCAAGACTCCATCACAATCAAAAACAACACAGGCTGGTAATTTCGTCTTAACTGAATTGTTAGAACTCGTCACCATATGGCTCCCAATACCTCACAGGATGACTCTTGTTTGAAAGGCTTCGCAACGATTAGATAACAACTCAGGTTACTGAAAGAAAAAAGGGGAAGCGAAAAACTGGGGGGGTTCAAAGAACCCCACCCAGCGTTCGCATCGTCTCAACCGTCTCCGCAGAGTACGGTTTTCTCGAAAAGCAAGAGGGCGAAGGGCCGCAGCCCTTCAACCCTAATGCGTCCTTTTGCACTTACCTAAGTTCAAGCCTTGAGGTCGTATGCCAATCCGCTCCAGGAGCGAAGTAGAGCACCTTGTGCATTTGCCGGAGCATATGACATGGTGATCGTGACATCGGTCAAAGGTGTACCATCAGGTGCGTGGGTGCGTACATAGACTTCATCACCAGTGTTGAAGGTAGAAACGGATTTTGTTCCTTCCTTAT
This sequence comes from Candidatus Poseidoniaceae archaeon, assembly GCA_024958795.1. Classification (GTDB taxonomy): domain Archaea; phylum Thermoplasmatota; class Poseidoniia; order Poseidoniales; family Poseidoniaceae; genus MGIIa-L1. Next base: position 98,585 of record JANXHP010000009.1, read on the forward strand.
TCACTTGGTCTACGAATGTGACGAAAGCGTCACTGTTTGCAGGGTTAAACCCGTAAACATCGTTAGTATCAGCCAGATTGGCAGTGAAGGTCTGAGGAGACCCACTTGCATCCACATAGAACACACGGACTTCAACAGCTTGGGTTGCCAAGTCTGTTTCAGATTGTGTCACTGAGATTCTCCAGTGACCTTGGTCCGCGTCTCCACCATTGATATCCTCAATGTCGAAGGTGACTCTTGGGACACCCTTGACATCCGTTTCAGCTAGACTAGAAGCCCACACGTAGATGACACCAGATAGAACCACTGTGATAGCGACCATTAGAATGGTTGCGATAACAGGGGATACTGCAAGTTCATCTTCTACGATAGACTCTTCCAATGCTTCCTCGTCCTCATCACGGCGTCCGGACAGTGCAAGAGCACTGACGAACATACCAGCAAGGCTCACAGCAATAATGCTAGGAGCGAAGGAAGGAACTGCACCTGCGCCGATAGTACCGACTACAACTGGTAGATCCTGTCCACTTGCCTCAAAGGTTGAAGATGGCTGGTTAGCGTGTGCACATGTTGCTGCAGTACTTAGACTGGACATCATGTTGTTACACCAGTTGCTATCTTCAAGCAGAGGTCGGCGTTCAGAGGTCTGTGTAGCATTGCTACCGTATTGTCCAGGCTTGGACCAATCTGCTCCTTGTTGTCCTTGGTTGTTAGAACGGTGGGAAGGAGGACTGTCAGTCTGGAAGCGGTCAACAGCAGGTGCTAGCACGTCACAAGGGTTTGCCAAACAGGTCTTGACATCCATCTCGACCCAAACGTTTGTTGTATCCTTTGTGATGTACACATCTTCAGTGATCGCAACTGATGTTCCATATGCTGGTACAGCGTAGTAGCGTGTTTGCTCAACTTCAGAGTGACCGTCTGTGTGGTAGGTAATCGCCAACATGTGGTCGTAGGTGTAAGGACCTTCATCTCCGCCTGCAGTAACATCAACAGTAACTGGTACGTATGTTCCAGTCATGATGTTGTTAACTCCATTGAAGGAGAATCCTGTGTCTTCATCAAATCCGTAGTCAGCAACAAGCTCACGTACTCTTTCAACACGGACACCAATCTCTTGTGTAGCAACACCTTGCGAATAATCTGCAATTGGCATCAAAGCGGTATCGTAGTTAGGAACATACGATGGTGCAGTTACTGTGTCACGTAGTACCAAACGGATTTGACAGTAGTCAGATCCAGTCGGTCCGATTTGGTGGATACCGTTGTCGTTCAAGTAGTCAATCTCCCAATCGAATCCATTGGTTGTTGCATCAGGAACTAAGTCCAAGACTAAGTCATCGCCAACAATAGTTGCATCGAAGTAGTTGCCGTATGCACACTGGTCTGTAGACTCGATTTCCCAAGTCAAATCAGCGTCGTTGTGGTCAACATCGTCCTTCATTGCAGCAAGACTGAATGTCAAGTTGTCAGCAGATGTATCGTCTTCCATAACCGAAAGCTTCCAAGGGATTGTGTTAACAGATCCATTGTCAGGGTTCACAGAAACAGTTCTTCCTTCTGCATCAGTCATTGAAGCATTCCAGTCAAGAATAACTGGTGCGTCGTTAACAGGTGATACAGAGAACTCAACATCGAAGTCAGTAGCAGCTTGGTTCTCTGCTCCATCATCAGATAGAGTTAGAGTAACCGTACAGGTGCCTCCAAGTTCGTTGTTTGTGTTCTCAGTTAGAACCAACTCGTTGATTGAGTTCACTTCAGCAGAGAAGGCAATACATGTTGTAGGTACAGATGCACCCCATGTGTAGACTTGTCTTGTAGGTGATTGCTCGTTAGCCATGTCACGCACGTATGATCGTGTAGCATTGCTTACATCGCCCAAGAACTTGGTATGAGAACCGAATCCTTCAGGCAAGATGTTGTCGTACAATTCATCCTCAGTGAATAGAGGCATACAATTTGTTTCATCGACATTACAAATCACTGGAGCGTCGTTAACGTTCTCAACAGCGAATGTGATGTTCTTAGAATCACTTAATCCGTTGCTGTCAGTTACTTCGAAGCTGTAGGTCATAGTACCGAACTGGTCGTCAAGAGGTGTAATAGTTACTTGGTGACCATTTTGGTTCCAATCAACTAGTACATTGTCGTGAGCAACTATGTCACTGGAAGCAGATGTCCAGGTCATTGTTGATTCAACGTCTTGTACGTCATCAGCCATGTTTGTTAGACTGAATGTGTATGCTCCTGAGTCTTCGTTGACAGTAATGTCAGCGAGAGATGTTTGAACAACAGGACAAGCACGCTCCATGTCTAGGTTGATGTTAGCGTTGGTAGCCATTGATAGGTCCTCGGTAACAGCCCAGTCATATGCACAGTCTGCAGAGGTCTTGATCATTACATCGTAGTCCTTTGCAACACTTGGATTAGCAGATCCCTTGTATGTGCGGTATACTAGTACTTCATCAGCAATTGAACCAGTTAGCAAATCATTGTGCGTCAACTCAACAGTGATGTAATCACTGAAGGATTGCAGAGTGTTTCCGCTGTCAATTGTCTGAGTTGGGTGAACAGTGCTGACATCAGCAGTGCTCTCACCTTGTACGATAGCAACTATGTCTACTTGGCTTGGTGTTCCACCCATTCGGCTGAATGGTATAGAAATCTCAGCAAAGTCGCCAGAGAAGTCTACTGCAACAGCATCTGAACTCAATGAAGTAGGTCCCCATCCAAGGAAACCATATGAGTACAGGTCGTAAGACGAATCACTGTCTGCCCATAGAACATAGTTCGCAGGTACAGGCAGTGTATGTGCACCGCCCATTCCATTGTATCCAGTTGTTGATCCACTTCCGTCAGTACTGATGTAAATCAATAGGTCAGAGTTAGATAGATCTTCACCGGTCAATCCGAAGTACAAGTGGTCGCCTTCAATGTATGTCATAGACATGTCATTGGTACCGTCACCACTCATTACACCAGGCATAGCATATCCAGATGGGTTCAGAGCGTTTCCACCGTTCCAGTCACTGTCGTCACCGTCAACAACCATGTTTTCTGGTTGGAAACTTGTGGACACATAGGAAGCACGTGTTCCGTCAGTGGACTTGATGAGAAGACCAACTTCGCTCGTTGGAGTAGCAGTCAAGTGAGTGCTGTCCATAGTGAAGAGGTTTGCTTCATCAATAGTTGCGGTAGAGTCTACAATCAAATTGTTAGGGTTCAGAGAGTTACCAATAGAGGTAATATATGCGTTTGAACCTGCATCAATTTCTGTTGTTGAAGTCCAAGTCATGTTCTCAACTGTTCCTACTGATTCATCGACCTTCAATGCAGTTGTAGCATCAACAGTACCACCATCCCAGCGGAATGGGGAGTTGACGATATGTACACCGACATCACCAGATGCGTCAAGTGGGTATACCCAAACATCAGGTGAATCTTCAGCATATAGACCAGTTCCAGAGGAACCACCGTCAACTGCTGCATTCACAGCCCAAATAGTTGTGCTAGTTGCATGGACACCGTAGCTTGCACCAGCAATTGATGCATCGCCCCACATGTTGAGAGTACCTGAAGGCATCTCAACACCAGTGTCGTAACCAGAGATTGTTGTTCCGTCTAAGGAGATAGTGTTTGCTCCAACATCGGAAATTAATCCGACGGTTGAAGATGAACCATCACCGGATAGTACGGATGCGTTATCATTGAAGTTACAGTTCTCAACTACTATTGCATTGTCAGACATCAAGATGCTGTTTGAAGCGGAGTTGATTTCAACACCGTCACAATCAAGCGCCGAAATACCAACTGCATTCGGAGACAGACGACCAGCACTTAGTCCAATCGAGTTACCTGAAACTTCAACTCCAGCTGTAGTTGAACTAGCAGATCCTTCTGTTGCATAGATATTTGCACCACCGTCACCGTATGTATCAGTTACACTAATTGTGTAACTTCCAGCATCGTTGTAGGTAACCAAAGGATTGTATCCTGTTAGGGAAGCAAATGAACCAGCTGCCCAGGTATCCTTTGTTCCATCAGGCTTGGTAATTTCAATTCCAACCTCATAGCCCCAACTGTCAGTATCTAAGTCAATAGATAGAGTCTTTCCAGTTGCAACAGTAAAGGTACAAGACGTACTATAACTGTAACTGTATGAACGGATTGTACACAATGATGTTCCAGGTGCTGGAGGTAGTTGCATATCCTCCAATACAATTCCACCATCTGCATCAATTAGTGTGTTATCAGTAATATCACCTTGGCCACCACGGATGTGGATACCAGTCAAAGCTGAATCGCCAACACCAGTAATCTGATTGTTGTCAACCACGAAATTTTCACCGTTTCGGACGTAGATTCCTCTGTCTGCACCGTTAATGGTGTTTCCAGATATTTCAGTTCTCAAGTTCTTACCTTGGTATTGTGCAATTCCAGAGCCACCAGCATCACTGTTCATAGTGTTACCAGAGACTACTGTGTCGTCAGCATGACCGTTTGTGTAAATCCAAACGTCTGCAACTTCTCCACCATCATTGAAAGTGTTTCCACTAATGGTAGTGTTATCAGCACCAATATAATCAGCTGCATGGTAAGTATAGTAAGGAGATCTTGTCAACATTACACCGACTCCACAGTTAGTGAAAGTGTTTCCACTAATTACTGCACCATCTCCACCACCAAGTGATACACAAATATCAGTCCATTGAATCGCACTATTGAGGTCAGTATATCCACGGAAGTGAGTAATATCGTTATTCTTGATAGTCACTTCTTCAATTAGGTAGTTGTAATTATACCAAGCGTTGTAGTAACCATTCGCTGTTGCGAGAGTTGAAAGTCCACTTAGTGTTGAATTCTGAATATCCATATTCAATGAATAGTATTGATATCCGAGTTCGTATCCCATTGGACTTCCTGATTCAGGGTTAGTCATCATAGAGAACATTTCACCACCATGCATGTAGATAGTTGAACCATATGGAGACATAGGGTACCAGCGTTGTGTATCGTAGTATGTGTATCCACCAGTTGCAAGAATTGTTGTGCCGTTAAAGTTGTAATCAGCACCACCTGTAAGATACATAAATGGTGTATCAATCATTACTGTCTTGCCTGACATATCCTTAGCCATTGCACCGTAATATCCATATTCCTTACCATCGTTAACTCCATCTCCATCAGTATCCATATCTCGGTTACCGTTAGTAGATAGATATCCTTGACACTGTGCCACCATCTGATATGATGGAGAATTGTATCCGTAACAAACACGTTCTGTGATTTGATCAACTAAATCTACAGTTTCAGAATTTCCACTTGCATCTATCAGCGTTGCTGCTTGGAATGCATAACGGAAATCCATCAGGTTGTTTGTACTTGAGGTGTAATAATATCCGACCTTAGCAACTGTGGATACTTGGTATCCTGCTAAGCTTGGAATTGTCACTCCACTACTATCAACAGATGCTGTGGTGAATGTTAATCCACCAACTTGACCATTTGTATCAGTAACACCTGTTCCAGCAGCAGAACCACCAGCATCCAAGAGATTAACAGTAGCACCTGAAACTGCATTTGTATCTGCAGTCAGAGTTACCGCTAACTCTCTCATTCTAGTAAGCGCTCCTGTTCCTGTTACCTCAACTGAGTTGATATCAATTGTTCCTTCAATGAAGTCAACTGCGGCTGAACCACTAATTACGACATCTTTGGTATTACCCATTGTGACATCGGTCATCGTGATAGTACCTGTACCAGCGGTTTCAATACCAACTGCGTTACTTGCAATTGATACAGAGTCAAAGGAAGTATCCTTTGCTGTCAAAGGCCCATACTTGAATGCGGCTCCAGCACTGTTTTCGATAGTTCCAGAAATATCACCAGACATATCCTTGACATAGTATATTCCAGCAGAAGTTTGTCCGTTAAGATCCAAATTCATCAAATCAACAGAACCAGATGCAGATGTTCCAGCAAGTACACCATATGTACCTCCTGAGACAGTAAATCCATCTACTGTTGCTGCAGTCTGTCCAACGATTTCCATTCCTGAGTTAACCGGGCTTGTCACTTCGATGTTCTCGAAGTTACCTGCTGCGAAGGCACCACCGATTTCAATACCAGTGTCTGCGCCAGTAATTGTTCCATCCTTGAATAGAGCAGTACCGGATTCACGGACATAGTTACCTAGGTCAGCTGGGTCGCTTCCACTGCGTGCAACGAAGTCCAAACGATCTTGGTAGTTGTCAGCACGGTTGTGCAGAACATCCATCCAAAGTGTAACCTTGGAAATGTTACTTGCAGAAATATCTACGATAGGGAAGGTCAAACGTGCGCCTTGTCCAGGACTCATGTAATATGAGTATGCATAGTCAAGACAGATGTTGTAGTTACCCCATAGTCCATTATATCCTTCAGGAGGAGCAAAGGTAGTACCTGCTGCGCCACCGTGATAAGATGTGTAGTAGTATCCCAAGTAGTGGTATGGATAGTATGCTGCATTACCTGTTGGTGTAACACCATCAATGTTCTCCCAGCCAAATCCAAATTGTGGAGGATTATCGTAATATCCTGGGTAACCTGGGTTGGTCATAGGGCCACCTGGCCAATAATACCATAGATAATACATGTAACCATCAAATTGGTTTGTATTATTTGGACCATATTGATAACCGTAGTAGTTGCAGTGCCAAGACGGCGCACCACCAGATCCACCATCATAAGTAGCGGCATAGCCGGTACCAGATGCTGGATCAGCAGCACTGTATGGGTAGTATCCCATATCTGAGTCTTGAGTAATATTCCAAGAGTTACCTGCATCATCTTCAATTTCGATGTTGTATCTATCAGTCATCATGTAGTACTTGCTTGTTGCATAGTTGTATGTTGGGTGAGCGTTACCGCCACCGTAGATACTGTTTGCACCAACTTGCAAGTAATCACCTGTTCCTAGGTATGTAGACAAGTCAATTCCGTATGTTTCCCAACCTGTTGCCTTTCCACTCAATAGAGTAGAACGGTAGATTGTAGGAAGTGACATACCACCAGTTACTTCAACACCAACTGTGTTATCAGTAGAAGTGAATCCATCAACTTGTGGAGCACCGTTATTGGCTTGAATACCAATTGCAGCGTTCTTCACTACAATGTTGTTGATGTTTCCACCAGCTTGTTCAACCCAAAGAGCAGTTCCAGTATTTCCAGTATTAATGATTGTAGAATCATCAATTGAAACTGTACCGCCATCAACCTTGACTGTAGCCATGTCGTCTGCAGATGCTGATGCACCGTAGATTGTTGCTGAATTCATCATGGTCAATGTTGCTCCATCTCCAATTAATATTGCAGAGTTCGTAGATGTATCTTGTGCAACATCACGAACAGCACCGCCATCAATTTCTATTGTACCGCCTTCTTGAACGTCAAGATGTAGGCCGTAGGTTGATGTGAATGCCTTAAGTTCACCAACTGCTCCAGTATCTACTGAAGTCGTTACAATCAACTTACCACCATTGCTCAATGTTAGAACTGGTGATGATGTTGCTGAACTCTTAACCTTCATTACTGAACCTAGTAACTCGATAGTACATCCATCAAGATGAAGGTCAGCAGAAATGGTCATAGGTGTACTATCGAATGAATAGACACCTGAACCAATTGGGGATTCCATTACACTAAGGGTAGCGTTTGCAGCCATCCAAGCACAATCCATTCCAGGTTGATCGAAATCAACCGGTGCTGGTTCAAGTAACAAATCAATACTGCTACCGATGTTGAAGTCTCCAGAAACTGGATACCAAGAATCGGTGTGCATTGTTTCATTCTGTCCCGCAGGACCGAAAGCACGAATGTTGTGGTCAGAGTAAGTGTTTCCACTGTCGTCACCTGTGACAACCCAAATGTCCGCTTGTCCATTCATATCAGTAACATGGGAACCAACTTCAAAGAGTTCGCTTCCACTAGAATCAACAACTGATGCTGAAACTGTGTGTCCAGACTTCCAAACTATTGTTGGAATTCCACCGACCAGAGCCATTCGGTATGTACCTGCTTGCGCAGTACCACCGAAGTAGATGGTTGCCGTAGATGCAGCATCCCAGTCACAGTTTCCTGTGTCACCAGTATTGTCTGCACAATCGTTTGTGTTCTGAGTCACATCAATCAATGATATCTGAGCATTTGAACTAGCCTTAGCAAGGTAAATTGTTCCTGTACCGGCAGTTGTACTTGTAATTGCAGTTTCACCAACAGTCATCATTGTGTTACGCGCATAAAATGCGGATGTAACAGAGTCTGTGTGAGTGATTACACTGTCAGATACTACAATAGTATTTGGTGCAGCACTGCTAGTACATGAACTGTAAACAAGGTCTGCATTCATTGCAGCCGCCTTTACATTCCATCCACAACCAGAAAGTTGGAAATTTCCAACAGCAAAGTTATTCAATTCAAGTAGACCTGATGTTATTGCGTTTCCACTTACCATAAGATCTCCTGCATTAATATCCGTAAAGACACTTGGGTGCATGCGGTTCATCTGTATGTCACCAGCTGTTAGAGTGTCAATAACTGCGTTATCGCCAGATGGTCCAGCAGCAGTACTTGAAACTCCACCAGGAGTTATTGCAAGGTCAGCAGTTCCTAAGTCAACATCGTTCATGTGAATTGAACTAATTGCGTTAATTGTAGCAGAGGCATATCCATCAGCATTGAAATTGAACAGAACTAATTCAGAACCTGCGCCTGCAGTTGAAGAAATTGCGCTTCCAGTTTGTCCGCTTGATATGGTAGCAGTAACGTTAGATACAGTAACCATTGACAAATCAACATCAATCAGATTGACGTGAGAGTTGGTAATTGTTACATTCTCTAAGAATAGTGAACCACCAGTTGAACCGGTTGATGCACCATCTGCCATAACAACTGCTCCACCCCAGGAATTACCTGCGGTGTTACAATCCTTCATTGTACCTTCAGTTAATGTAGCATCTGTGTTTTCTGCGAAGTTAAAACATGCTGTGTTAGCAGTTGCACTTCCTTCAACACTGAAATCATCCATTGTTATTGAGGTTCCTTGTCCACTACCATGCTCGAAAGCTGTAACGACGTTAGTGAAAGTAACGTGGTTCATAGTGAAGTTTCCAACATTTGCGTTAGATGAAGGTGTTGCAACAGTACCGTGACGGCTACCTGCTGCAATTGCTGCATCGGAGGTGTTAGCGAAATCAACATATGAGAACTGGTGACGGTCATCAGTTCCTGTAGAACAGGAGTCTGTGAACGCTAGTCCAGCCCATGATGATCCGGCTTGACCCTCAAACAAAATGTGGTCAGTAACGTTTCCATTTGCAGTAAATGAATCACAAGCACCGTCAAAGGAAATACCCTTTCCGGCTGCGACTTGTACTACTACGCCTGGCTCAATCGTCAAATCTCCAGAGATTGACAAGTAGTCATTAGATGGAGTAATTCTGATTGGGCTGTCATCTATATCCCAGTTACAGCCACCTGTTGCTGCAACGCAGGTTAGATCAGACTCAATATCAGTACCCTTTCCTTCAAATGGCATTGTACGGAAATATACGCCACAATCAACAGTTGTTGTCTTGTAACAGTAATAAGACCCATATCCACCGTAATTTGGTGCAAGTGTGTTTGTCTTAATATAGTAATTCGTACTTGGCATTTCAGGAGGTACAGCGTAGTATGAACCCATACTTCTGTAAGTACTTGTACTGCCCGAATTAATCAACTGCATAATACCATGACGGCTGATGTGGATTCTGTCATTGCTGTCAGATCCATTGAATTCTGTACCGAAATATTCGAATGCGAATCCATCAGGGATGTCAATGTTAGCAGCACACTGTGACTTGTAACTACTGAAGTAGTAAGCACAGTAATATGCTGATGGGTTACCGTTTGAGGAGCCTACTAATGCATTAGCTGCATTGTTTAGAGGCTTGATACCAAGGTCAAATACTTCATGTCCATTGGATGTAGCTGATGTAGCGATACGGTAGTTGTTAGAGAAGATGTTAGCACCTGCTTTGTAACTACCTGCACCCTGACGTAGAGTTTCACCCTTTGTTCGTGTACTGTCTTGATATCCAGTCATCATGTAGTCGTAGTAAACTCCACAATTTGTATCATACTTGAACTCAACTTCGTTAGTAACGTCATACAATAGAACTTGGTAAGTACAAAGGTAACTGTTCGTATAGCCCATGTCTCTCCATTCAATAATCATCACCTTGTTAGGGTCGCCAACTTCGAATGAGTTTGTTGCTGTAGTTACAGTGTTAACACCAGAAGATGCTGTACTAGTGTCTTCTGCAGTCATGTAATACTCAATATTGGTTCCACGGTCCTGTGTAGGAATATCCGCGCTCCAAGTACAAGAAATAGAAGCACACTCAGTGGCTGTCTTGTCAGATTGAGCAGTCAATAGAACGGATGTCCAAGTTGATGCTCCAACTTCACGCCAGTACATTGTTGGTCCAACACCAGTAGTTGTATTTACATTCAATCCAGATGGTGGATCTCCTGCGTCAGATATAACTGCTGAAACTGTTCTATCCTTACTGTGAGAATCAGACAATCCTGTATGATCAATTGTAGGAGAGAAAGTATCAGGTTGAGGTGCAACTAGACCGACCTTGTATGAGACGGTTCCAGTAGATGCTTGTTGTCCATAGTATCCTACGGACATAGCGAATCCAGACCACTTGTAATTAGTGATACTGTTGTATGCTCCGAAGTAATAGTATGCAGAGTTACATCGACCTGTTCCAGAATAAGTTCTGTAGAAGTAGTATGCACCGTTATCGGTCACACAAAGCATGTTAGCAGATGTTGTGCTTCCTGTTGCATTGAAATTGAACTTACCAAATGAACCTGTAATACCGCCTGGGATCGCGATTTTATAGGCCTTGTTATATCCATATCCAGATGAAAAGGTTGCAGCAGTTCCGCCAGACAATGTGTCATCAATTGACAAAGAAGTACTGGATGTCGTCTTGTCACCAAGTCCGACCATTGCCCAAGCGTTAGAGGAACTATCATACAACATAATTAGGTTGTATTGAGGTCCATTCTTTGCAGCAATTGTAAGATATCCACCGTCGTCCTTGTGTAGTTGATCAAGTCCAGAGCGTGTTCCACCCATTCCATTGTAACCAGTTGATGGAGAAGTTGTCCATTGTGTTAACCAGTTTGCATAGAAATAGTAAGAAGTTGTGTAGAAACATGATTGACTACCAGTACCACAACTAGATGTGTCAAATTCGAATACGTATTCGTCACTACTGTCGTAGTAAGTCATTTGACGGTCAAGAACATTTGGATAGTTATATCCTCCACCACTGACGTCAGTTGTAAGAACTGTCATCTTTTGAGCTGTTCCTGCATCAGCAACATCGTCTACTGCAAAGTAGTAAGGTGTTGGAGTTGTTTGTGAACCAG
>JANXHP010000123.1 GCA_024958795.1 Candidatus Poseidoniaceae archaeon
TCCATCGGTCAATGCATGAATGCTTAATCCAAAGACAATACTAGAACCTGTCAAATGATGAATGTGGTCATGGTCATGGTCATCTGAATGATCATGATGCTCTTCATGGACATCATGTCCAAAACCAAACCCTTCTAAAATCAGCATGAATAAGAATCCACACAATATTGCTGCACCCAAATGCAATGGTTCATCCGATGCAAGTTCAAATCCTTCTGGAATTGCAACAAGTAATGCAGATGCCAATAATATCCCTGCAGCGAGACCTGTCATCCAGTTGAGTAGGTTTTGTTGCTCAGAGACTTTTTTCCACAATGGGAAAGAGCCTGCAACTAATGATGATAGCAAAGCAATAACAGCAATTGCAAATCCTGTTTCAATAGTAGCCATATTATTCCCTAATGTAGATGTAATAACAAGTTGTTGATAACATTACATGTATTCAACAATAGAGAATATTGTCGCTATGAATAGCGGAAAGAGGTTCACTCTTCTTCGCCGATTTTAGAAACATTGATTGCGTTAGGACCTTTTGGACCTTCACCGACTTCGAAGTTGACTGTGTCTCCATCTGTAATATCTCCAGTAACTTGAGAAATGTGAACGAAAAGGTCATCACCCCCGTCTCTCTCTATAAATCCGTATCCTTTTGAATTATTAAACCACTTGACCGTACCTTGTGCCATGCCCCACGCTAAAGCAAGGGGTATTTGAAACAACACGCTAAAAATTATGGCAAAATACCGTTTCAATCGTTTTTACAAAGCGACCAAAACACATTAATTCTCTCAAGAACCACACGAGAAGCAATCATCTGGAGTATCGAGAGAACAAGCAATCGCTTCTAAACTGCTAAGTTCTTCCGCTCTATCCGCTAATCCTGAAACAGTTTGGTCATCTTTTACTTTAGCTTCAACTGTAAATTGAATTGCATCAGCTGCAGCCTTTGTTCTTAGATAATACATTCCTGTTTTCAATCCCTTTCTCCATCCATAAAAGTGCATAGAAGTTATTTTTGCAGGATTTGCATCAACCATATGAATATTCAAAGATTGACTTTGATCAATATATGCCCCTCTATCAGCAGCCATATCCAAAACACAACGTTGCTTTATTTCCCAAGTAGTTTTGTACATTTCCTTGATATCATCAGGTATTGCAGAAATCATTTGAACACTACCTTTGTGTCTCAAGATTTCATCCTTCATTTCCAAAGACCACAATTCTCTTGCAATTAAGTCACGAACTAAGTGTTTATTCAATACAATAAATTCTCCAGATAGTGTTCTGCGAACATATAGATTGGAAGTAAATGCTTCAAAACACTCATTGTTAGCCAATATTTGACTTGTTGATGCAGTAGGCATAGGCGCTAGTAGTAAGGAATTGCGCATTCCATTGTTCACAATTTCTTGCTTTAATGTATCCCAATCCCAACGTCCGGAATGCTCATTCACACCCCACAAATCAAACTGAAGTTTTCCTTCACTAGCAGGAGATCCTTGGAATGAAGAGTAAGCTCCTTCCTCGATTGCTGCGTCCTTTGAAGCAGTACATGATGCAAAGTAAATTGTTTCAAAAATTTCCTTATTCAATGCTCTTGCTTCATCGCTTTCAAAGCACATCCCAAGCATTGCAAATGTATCTGCTAATCCTTGGACACCCAAACCGATAGGCCTATGCCGCATATTGGAATTTTGTGCTTCAATTACTGGATAATAATTGACATCGATTACCCTGTTTAGATTACCGGTTGCATGATAAGTTACATCATACAATAATTTATGATCAAAGGTTTTTGTTTTCATGTCGACATACTTTGGAAGTGCTATAGATGCGAGGTTACAAACGGCAACTTCGTCAGCTGAAGTATATTCCATAATTTCAGTACAAAGATTTGATGACCTAATGGTTCCCAGATTCTTCTGATTAGATTTTTCATTTGCTGCATCTTTGTAGCACATGTATGGAGTCCCTGTTTCAATTTGAGATTCAACTATTTTATCCCAAATAGTGCGTGCAGGAACTGTTTTTCTAGCCATACCTTTTTCCTCATATGACTCAAACAACTTATTGAATTCCTCACCATATGCATCTTGTAGACCTGGACACTCATTTGGACAGAATAATGACCAATCTGCATTTGCTTCAACTCTTTCCATGAAAAGGTCGGAAACCCACATTGCATAGAACAAATCTCTTGCCCTTACTTCTTCCTTACCATGGTTTTTCTTTAAATCCAAGAATGCTAAGATATCTGGGTGCCACGGTTCAAGATAAACTGCGATTGAACCCTTGCGCTTACCGCCACCTTGGTCAACATATCTAGCTGTGTCATTGAAAACACGTAGCATAGGAACTATTCCATTACTCGTACCATTTGTTCCTTTAATATATGCACCTTGAGAGCGAATATGATGAATTGATAAGCCAATTCCACCCGCAGATTTAGAAATTAATGCACATTGTTTCAAAGTATCATAGATTCCTTCCAATGAATCATCTTGCATTGTCAACAAGAAACATGATGACATCTGAGGCTTTGGTGTTCCTGAATTGAATAATGTTGGAGTTGCATGAGTGAAATATCCCTCTGACATCAAATCATAGGTCTTCATTGCTTTCTCAACATTTCCATGATGGATTCCAACTGCAACCCTCATCAACATATGTTGAGGTCTTTCTGCAACTTCGCCATTGAGTTTTAGCAAATATGAACGCTCAAGGGTTTTGAATCCAAAGTAATCATAAGAATAATCTCGTTGATAATTAACATGATTATCCAAGACTTCTGCATTTTCCATTATCACTTCATAAACTTCCTCAGAGATTAAGGGAGCGTGCTTACGCGACTCAGGGTCAATATATTCTCTTAGGTCGGTAATAACTTCTGAGAATTTTGTTTTGGTTGAACGATGTAAGTCATCAACACAGATTCTTGCTGCTAAACGACTGTAATCAGGGTGCTGGGATGCAAGAGAAGCTGCTGTTTCTGCTGCGAGTTGATCTAATTCTCTAGTGGTAACACCATCATACAAACCTTCTATCGTCAACTTTGCAACATGAGTTGGGTCTATCCATACGGGGTCTAATCCTTCGGACAATTTTGTCATTTTTTCCATTATTGCATCGAAACGCACATCCTCGCGTTCTCCTTTCCGATTTACTACTTGTAACGCCATTTTTCTTCCTCCTTTTGCTTATTTTAATTACTGATAGTTATTGCTTCATACGATACGGTTCAAAAATCTTCGTCCATTGAGAAGCGTTGTTGTACACTTCCGAGACTTGCTGAATCCATCACTCCTGCTTTTTGGTATTCCGCTACTCGCTTCTCAAAGAAATTGGTTTTTCCTTGCATTGAAATCATTTCCATCCATGGGAATGGATTCTCTGCATCATATAACTTTGAAGCACCAAGAGATATTAGAAGGCGGTCAGCAACAAAATGAATATATTGCGCCATCAATTTTGAATTCATTCCAATTAATGAAACTGGTAGTGCACTTGTTACAAATTCAATTTCAATTTCAACCGCTTCCGCAATAATTCCATGGATAGATTTCTCACCAGCACCTCGTAACAACTTATTATGCAATAAACAAGCGAAATCACAGTGAAGTCCTTCATCACGAGATATCAATTCATTGGAAAATGTCAATCCTGGCATCAAACCTCTCTTCTTTAACCAAAAGATTGCACAAAAGGAACCTGAAAAGAATATTCCCTCAACAGCTGCAAAAGCAACTAATCGCTGTGCGAATGAACCTTTCTTACGTGATAGCCAACGCATTGCCCAATCACCCTTTTTCTTAACTGCTGGTACAGTTTCTAGGGCTTTGAATAAGTGATCTTTCTCATTATCATCCTTGATGTATGTGTCAATCAATAATGAATATGTTTCTGCATGAATATTTTCCATCATTATTTGGAATCCATAAAATGCTCTAGCCTCAGCCCAACAAACCTCGTTTGAAAAATTCATTACTAAATTTTCATTGACAAT
The DNA here is from genome assembly GCA_024958795.1 of Candidatus Poseidoniaceae archaeon. Taxonomy (GTDB): domain Archaea; phylum Thermoplasmatota; class Poseidoniia; order Poseidoniales; family Poseidoniaceae; genus MGIIa-L1. The sequence continues at coordinate 4,007 of JANXHP010000123.1, forward strand.
TCCATCACTTGCTGCAAAGAATGCTAAAATATGTTTTAGAAAGTGCTTTTCATCATCATTTAATGTAGCCCAATCTTTGAGATCTTCTGCCAAATCTATTTCTTCAGCAGTCCAAAAAGATGCTTGCTCCTGTTTGTACATCTCCCAAATGTCTGAGTGCTCTATTGGGAACAAAACAAAGCGGTCCAAATTGGTTTGAAGCATTGGTTCTAAATGCTCATGACTCAAGTCTAACTCAAAACCATCTTCGTTTTGACTTGGTTTTTCGATTACCATAATTAGACACCCCCGATTCTTCCACGCGCTGGAATTTAATTGCCCTCCGAGAGAGACTATAATAATGACCCCAACGGTGCCTAAGAAAATATAGGTTTTTGCAGTGTTTGGCGATAGTGAAAAGCACCAAGCAGTATAACGAATAGATAAATATTATTCCCTAGCCATGAAATCATTGATTTTGGGCCAAAAACTAACAAAAAATACCCCTCACCTTCCAGTGGAGATATGTAAGTAAGTTTCAACTTTAGAATAAGGGTCAAAAACCTCCTTCACAACGACCGTACATGGAGCAAATTCAATTGTCGGTCCAATTCGCACGAATAGATGAAGAAGCAAAGTTGCCAACCCAAGGTTCAGCACTAGCTGCTGGGTGGGATTTGTACGCTTTAGAAGAAACAATTGTTCCTAAAGGTTCCAGCACTTTCATTGCAACAGGATTGGCTGTGGCAATACCTGAAGGTTGGGAAGGCCAGATACGATGTCGTTCATCTCTTGGGAAAAAAGGAATGATACTTCCAAACGGTGTAGGCACTATCGATGCTGACTATCGCGGAGAATTGAAAGTGTTAGCGACATGGATAGGTCAAGGAGATAATTTCACTGTGAGCAAAGGCGAGCGTGTTGCACAATTGTTATTCGCGCAAGTTCCGAAGGTAACAATAGTTGAAACATCGTATGAAGACTTAGGAAATACAGATAGAGGAAGCGGTGGCTTCGGCTCATCTGGACAATATTAACCAATTAACGAGGGAGCGATATGGTAGAAGAGAGAGATGTGCAAATTATTCATCTCGATGAAACTCCATATCAACAAGCGTTGGATTTGATGAAAAAACTTCAGCAACAAAGGATTGAAGATCAAATCCCAGATACACTACTATTATTGCACCATCCCGAAATCGTAACCGTAGGTCCACGCGCAACGAATGATGGGATAAAAGCACCAGAAGGATATCCGACTCATCCAGTTGATAGAGGTGGAGGATTAACTTGGCATGGCCCAGGACAATTGGTTGGTTATCCGATTTTCAAATGGGACTTGGAGGGAGAAACTTCGGTAGCAGCAATAATTTCAATTCTTGAACAATGGATCATCAACACTCTAAAGAGCCTAGGAATTGATTCTGAAAGAGATGACAGAATGCAAGGTGTATGGTTGGAAAACAAGAAAATTAGTAGCATTGGACTTTCATTCCTAAGATGGGTTTCACGTCATGGATTTTCAGTTAATTTAGATACCCCTATTGGAAGAGTTGAGGAATTAGCGGGATGTGGTCTTGAAAGAAATACGACTACTTCTCTTGCGAGATTAGGTTACAAAATTACCTCAGAACAATTCACTCAAGCTTTATTAGAAAATATGCAAAGCGCTGTGAATAGATTTGTTAGAGAATGAAATTTACATTTTCACGGATATGCTCAACAACTGCGACCTATTGGCATGGTGCATGGAGAAGGTGTGGCCATATCATGGCAGTTCAACAACTGCTGGAGCGATTCATCCCATCCAATATCTTGATTGGTATATTCCCCGACTACAGCAAATGAGAAAATACAATTTATCATATAGTGGACTACAATATGTATGGGACTTTGAAAAATACCTTGCTCAATCTCTAAGTGATGTAGGATATCACCATATTCCTAGTTTCTCTAATTCTGAACAAATGGTTGCAGATAGATATGGAGTGAAGGCTGAGAATGTCGTAATTACTCAAGGTGCTACCCAAGCCCTAAACATTGCACTACTAGCTAGCATTGATACTTTAGATGATGAAAAGAATATTGTCGCAGTAGAATTACCTGCATATGCGCCTGTTGTTCAAACCCCATTGTTGCTTAACTGCGATACAATTCCTGTACAAAGGCGTCCCCCTGTTGATGGAATTGGACCATGGAGAATAAACAAAGATGAATGGTTAGGTGTATTGCAAAAATCAAAGGTATTGATGATAACTCCGCAACTAAATCCTTGTGGTTGGGATTATGAAAGCAGTGACCGTAAATGGATAATAGATACATGTAAGAATATGGGAATAACAATTATTTCTGACGAGGTGTACATCGATTCAATGAAAGGGTCTGATGATTACAAGCCATTTCATTTAGAGGGTGAACATTGTATTTCTGTCAACTCACTAACTAAAATCTATGGCTTAGGCCCTTTGCGCTTTGGTTGGATCATTGCTAATGAAGAAATTACTTTGAATGCAAGAAGAGTATTCTTAACACTTTCAGGAATGATGGCAAGCCCAACGATTCGCTTAGCAAGTGCTGTTTTTCCACATCTGGACTTAGCAATTGAAAAAATAAAACATTATCGAGAAATCAATCTTCCTGTATTAAGAAAAATGCTGGCAAGACAAAATATTGCTTGGAATGAGCCGCCATACGGCGTTTTCGGTGCATTCAAACTTCCAAATGAATTTGATTCCATAGCATTCGTTGATGGGCCATGTGCAGATAATTCAGTACTTGCCATACCGGGCTCAATGTTCTCTGAAGAATTAAGTGGATGGTTAAGAATAGCATGGTCTATAGAGCCTAAGTTGTTTTCTGAGGCAATATTGAATCTAGAAAAGGCATTGATTTCAATACAATGACAAAAACGAGAGCATATATGCAAAAAGGAGTTGCACGGTACATGGGTGAAGTAGTAGTCGCAATTACCGGGGCGTCTGGTGCAATCTACGGAATACGCCTTACTGAGTGCTTGTCAAATCTTGGAATACAGGTTCGACTTGTCGTTACTGAATCTGGTGAACTTACCCTTGCGCATGAATGTCAAATTGATAAAGAAACAATTGCTGAAAAATATTCTGCCATTCTAGAGGATGAAGGTAATGTGGCAGCGAAATCTGCATCTGGTTCTGCAAATATCGATGCAGTTGTGATCTGTCCTTGTTCTGGAACAACATTAGGAAAGTTGGCAGCAGGTATTAGCGATAACCTAGTCACCCGTTCTGCAATAGTTGCAATGAAGGAGAGACGAAAGTTGATAATCGTGCCACGTGAAGCCCCTTATGCTACTGTTCACTTAGAAAATATGGCGAAATTATCATCGTGGGATACAGTGATAATTCCTGCATCACCTGGATTTTACAACCATCCTAAATCAATAGATGACTTAGTAGATTTTGTCGTCGCAAGAATTCTTGACCAATTGGGATTAAATCATCAAATCGGTAAACGTTGGACTGGTGAAGAAATCCAATAATACTAATCATCAAACCATGTAGTTCATCAAGGTCGGGCGAATAGCCCCTATTGGTGCTCCAATGTCCGAGGTAGATTATTCTTCATTGAAAGTGGCACAGTTGAAAGAATTATGCAATGAAAATTCATTGCCTGTATCTGGGAGAAAGGCCGATTTGGTTGAACGTCTATCAGCTCATTCCAGAAGTAAAGATGCGATATTGGAGGCTGAGGAGTCATCTAAATTTATACAATTGGATGATGGCGTTGAATTTTCAAGTAATTCCGCTACATTTCAAAGAATGTTCGCAGAAAAAGCCGGGCCTCACACTATGAAAATTATTGTCGCCTTTGGCCTCTCACTGCTGATGATTTCTGTTGTATTAATCGTCCAGCCTGCATGGCTTGGGTTTGGTCATGATCTTGAATTTGAATTAATTGAATTTGATGAATCAATGGCAAGGCAGTATGCTCAGGACCTTGTTGATTTGGGCCATCCTGAATGGACTGGAAGGATGAGTGGTACTGATGAAGAAGCCGCAGCTGCACAAATGATAGAAGAGCATTTCAAATCGCTTGGAATGACAACTACACTCCATTCTTATGAAGTTGAAATGCACCATGTAAATGCAGAACCGAGTGTTCAAGTTTGTACTCCTGGCAATATCAATCCGTTTGCCCCACCTTGTTCAGTTTCCGATGTTGGGAGCGTTGCATATACCTTTGAACATCGAATTGACTAT